>JBCBDN010000234.1:0-6330 GCA_038529685.1 Cyanobacteria bacterium J06598_1
CATATTTCCTGGCCTTGTTCTCATGCTCGCTGTTTTTTGCTTCAATCTTTTGGGCGATGGCCTCAGAGATTTGACTGATCCGAGGATGAGAACGTGAAAACAGCTTTAAAGTCTTTTTGTGTGCTCTGTAACTTCTATCAACCTAGCCGACTTACGGTTCCCCTTGCCAAGGGGAACCGTAAGGGAGGGGTCTCCGATGAGTGTGCTATACCCCGAGACCCCTCCGTACGGTTCCCCTTGCTAAGGGGAACCAGATCCTGTGACGTGGGGGGGTTGCTAGAGTATGACTTCTTCTTCTCTCTCTAATTCTTCTCTCTCTAATTCTTCTCTCTCCCGTTCTCTAGCGATTGAGCAGAGCCGAAGCCTTCTCTCTGTTCGTAATCTCTCTCTCGAATTCCGTACTCGCACCGGTACGGTCAGTGCCCTCGAAAACATTAGCTTCCACATTGACCCCAGCGAAACCGTCGGCATCGTCGGTGAATCTGGCTCTGGCAAATCCGTCCTTGCCCTCGCTATCATGGGTATCCTCGACCCGGCAGCGCACATCAACTGTGGCGAAATTCTCTGGCATTCACCAGCAGATCAACCCTCTGACACCCACGATCTGTTGAAAATGCCTGAGCACAAACTCAGACAGCGGCGCGGCAAAGCACTCTCTATGATATTTCAAACGCCGCGCACGGCGCTTAATCCTATTCGCAGAGTCGGTAAGCAAATAGTTGATATTCTTCGCTGCCACACTGATTTGCCCAAATCTCAGCTTAAGCTCCGCGCACTGGAGCTGCTTACCAGCGTTAAAATACCTGACCCAAAGCAGCGCTACAATGCTTACCCTTACGAGCTTTCTGGCGGGCTCTGTCAGCGGGTGATGATTGCACTGGCGATCGCATGCTCCCCTCAACTCTTGATTGCTGATGAACCTACGACTGGGCTTGACGTTACTACGCAAGCCACCGTAATGAATCTGCTCAAGGAACTGGCGACAGAACAGCAGACGGCTACGGTCGTGATCACTCACGATTTGGCGCTGGCTTCAGAGTACTGCGATCGCATCCTCGTCATGCATGCCGGACACCTGATCGAAAGTGCCCCTACGCCTGCTCTTTTTGCTACTCCAAAACATCCCTACACCGCCAAACTCATCGCTGCCACGCCTGAGCCCCACAAAGGATTTAATGACCTTGTGCCGATTTTAGGCAACCTGCCGGATCTACGGCAGAAGAGTTTGCCACCCTGTCGGTTTGTTCATCGATGCGATCGCTCTACCGATCAGTGCCACAGCGCCCCTCTCCCGCAGCAGCCAATGGCTGAAAGCCATCAAGTTGCTTGCTGGCACCCACTTGCGAACTCATTTGAACACTCATCTACAGCGAGGGATATATGACAAACCAATCCCCACCGTCATCGGCTACAGCCACACGAGTCCCGCTACAACAAACGCCACTTCTACAGGTCTTAGACCTCACGAAACACTTTTCTCTATCATCTAGGCCAGCCAGCTGGCTTTCGCGTCAGCAAAAAGTTCAAAGACTGCATGCGGTAGACGGCGTCACGCTCAGCATTCAGCCAGGAGAAAGTGTTGGCCTCGTCGGTGAATCTGGCTGTGGTAAGTCCACGCTCATTCGCTTAATCGCGCGTTTGATGGAGCCAACTGCTGGCAAAATTTTGTTCAACAACACATCTATCGATCAAATCCCTGTTGGGGTGTTCTCTCGTAGCCCGCACCGAGCAGACTTACAAATGGTTTTTCAGGACCATACCGACAGCCTTAATCCACGCTTCACTGCTTTTGACACCATTACAGAACCGATTAAGCGATTAGGGCCCGCTTACACCAAAAAACAGCTGCGATCGCGCGCTGCTGAGCTTGCTCAGCTAGTGGGCTTACCCGGCGAACTCCTCAGCCGATTTCCGCATCAGCTATCCGGCGGGCAAAAAGCGCGGGTCGGTATTGCTCGGGCTATTGCCCTCAATCCCAAGCTGCTTATTTTGGATGAACCGACTTCGGCTTTAGATGTCTCAGTGCAGGCTGTTATCCTGCATTTACTCACTGACCTCAAGCAGCAGTTGAACATGAGCTACTTGTTTATCTCTCACGATTTAAATGTAGTGAGGCTGCTGTGCGATCGCATCCTGGTTATGTATCTCGGCAAACTCGTCGAAACCGGTCCCACCGATACTGTTTTCAATCGCCCACATCACCCCTACACTCAGGCTCTCATTTCTGCCATACCTAGCTTTGCAGCTACCCCACACCGAATTCCACTGACTGGCGAGCCTCGTAGCCCCATCAACCCCGACCCGACTGTATGCCGTTTATATGGCCGCTGCCCCAAAGGCGATGACCGCTGCCAACAAGTTCAACCAGACCTGCGCGCTATCAGCGACAATCATCAGGTTGCCTGCCACTATCCTGAAATGCTCCGAAGCTCACGCGCTTAGGGTGCTTCAAGTATCCGTTTAATGAGCCCTTCCCCAAAACAAACTTCAAGAGTCCTGCTAGGCATTGTTCTCGTTTTTCTCAGCGCTATCTTCTTAGCTGTGCAAAACGTCATTTCTAGGCTGTTTTTTGTTCCGAGTTCTCTGTTTGGCTACGTCAGTTTGGGCGGTTGGCTTTCTCCTCAGCTTAGTAACATCGTCATGCTCTTGGCTTTGCGTATGGCGCTGATGGCTGTGCTACTCGCCAGTGCGACGACGCTTTTGTATCCTCATACCTTTACAGCGCTTTATCAGCTTACTAAAGCGCCAAAACGGTTAGCCTGCGTGGCCGGTAGCGGGCTTTGTTTATTGGTTGGATTGACATCGTTGTATTTCTCGCTTAGTCAGGTTGCGGCGGGGGTTGCGATCGCTACCTTCTTCATTTACCCAGCCATTACCCTCCTGCTTGCTTGGCGATTTCTACAACAAAGTCCCCGTGCCTATCAGCTCGGCCTCATGCTCATTATCTTTTTGGGAGTGGCCCTCACCACGTTAGGCAAACCCGTCAGTGAAACAACCGTAAATTCAGCGGTGGCAACCCTGCCATCTAGTTCAACGCTTGGCATCCTCTCCGGGCTACTAGCGGGTCTCAGTTTCGGCCTCTACGGCATCTTTGCAGAAATAGTGCTTCAGTCTACCGATTCACGGCCATCGCTCCATCCCGTTCCATTCTCTCTTATTACCTTTGTTATCGTCTCCGCCATAGGTGGTTTCGGTCTCTTTTTCATGCCACCGCTAGAGGTTGCACCAACTGCATGGCAGCCTATTCTCTCTATGACGGTACTTTCTGCATTAGTCACCGTCACCGCCTACGTTCTGAACAACTTTGGCATACGGTTAATCGGCGCTTCGCTGACGGCACTCATCAGCGCCAGCGCGCCAGCCCTTACGGCTCTCTTCGCTTGGTTCGCCTTACAAGAAACGCTACAGTTACAACAATTGCTGGGCATTGGTTTAGTTACTGTTGGCGTCGCTACCCTCAGCGTAAAAGCGAAGCAGCAGCGCTGATAAGCCGAGATAGATAATCTAGACAGCTATCGCTTTTCTGCAGTTCTATGTCCTATCTAGCTGAATATCCGATTTTTCTACGGTCAGCACACTGGAGGTCTCTCCAGTATCATCCATAAATTTGACTTCAAATCCTTGCGTGTCGCTACGGCACTATAACCCACTACCTCACCCACGTCTTTCCCAACGGCTACAAAGCCCAAATCGTCGCCACCTCCCGCGAAGCCGCCGTCCGCTATAAAACGCATATTGACGATGCGATCGCCGCCGAAATCGCCCAGCTAGAAACCACCAACCCCAACCAGCCCAATTTAGACACCCTCAAGCAGCTCACTACCGACGTCATCATCTCCGCCGGACACAACGACCTCCCCCATCTCAAAGCCTATTCCAACAAATCCCAACACGACACCAGCATCAAAAGCTTCAAACAATCCTTTGGCAGCGAAGACGAGGGCGTGAAAGGAGACATGGGCATCCTCATCGTCAACAACATGCTGCTCACCGGCTTCGATGCCCCCGTAGAGCAGGTGATGTATCTCGATAAAGTGGTCATTGCCCATAATCTTTTGCAGGCGATCGCCCGCGTCAACCGCGTAGGTGGACAAGGCAAAGACAAAGGCTTCGTCGTAGACTACGTCGGTATCGGCAACGACCTCAAAAAAGCCATCGACAACTACGACGAACGCGAACAAAAAGAAATCATCGAAGCCCTCAGCTTCCCCGAAGAAGAAATTCGCGAACTCAAAAACGCCCACGCCGCCATCATGGCCCTTCTTGCCCAATATGGCCTCACCGACCTGGCCGATCACGACGCCTTCTTCGATGTCTTCTACGACGAAGACCTCCGCTTCGAATTCATGGAAGCCTTCAGCCGCTTCACCCAGTGCCTAAACCTGCTCCTCCCCGCCAAAGAAGCCCTCGAATTCCGCGCTGACTACCTCGCCCTTGCCCAAATCAACATCCTCGCCGCCCGCCACTTCCGCGACAACCGCCTCAGCATGAAAGGCATCCCCCCCAAGCTCCGCGCCATCACCGACGAATACCTCACCTCACAAGGCATCGAAGTCAAAGTCGCCCCCATCTCCATCCTCGACGACGACTTCGCCCAACAAAGCAACCAACGCAAACGCACCAAAACCAAAGCCGCCGAAGTCGAACACGCCATTCGCCACTACCTCGAAGTAGACCTCGACGACGACCCCGACTTACAAGCCTCCTTCGCCGAAGCCCTCGCAGAAATATTTGAACAATTCAAAGACAACTGGGACAAAATCCACGAAGCCCTCGAAAAACTGCGGCAGCGAATCAAAAACGCTAGCCAAGAGCCCACCTACGGCCTCCACCGAAAAAAGCAAATGCCCTTCTTCCGCTGCCTAAAAAGAGAGATTTATAGCGATATAGAAAACACCGAAGACCTCAGCGAAGACCAAATCTCTATCCTGGTCAACCTCACCCAACAAATCTTTCTCATCGTAGAGCGCGAACTAAACCTCACCGGCTTTTGGGAAAGCATCCCTGCCCGTAACAAGCTCAAAGCCGAAATTCAAAAAGTGCTCCTATCGCCTACCTTTTCTAAGCTGCCCAACATCGTCAGCAACCGCAAACACATCATCAGCCGCATCATGGAAATCGCTGAAAACAAAAACGACACGATTCTCTACGCGCCGTAACCAACCATCAACGCCCCGATTTCGCACCCAGTCTGTACGGTATAATCGCTCACACCCGCCCCGTTTACTGCTCGGTTTGCTGGCCCTATGAAACTGGACTACACGCTCAGGCGATCGCCCAAACGCCGTAAACTCGCCATCACCGTAGAGCGCGATGCCAGCGTCATCGTCCACGCCCCCACCAGCACCCCCATCGAAAAAATTGACCAAATCGTTCAATCCAAACGGCAGTGGATACACGAAAAAGTCAACCACCCCCAAAAATACCAACCCTGCCCCCACGCCCCCGGCAAAGAACTTGTTAATGGAGAAGCCGCCCTATACCTGGGCCGCAATTACCGAATAGAACTTGTAGAAGAAAGCACCACCCAAGTCCGCTTCAACAACAAATTCTTCGTCTCCCGCCACCAGTCAGCCAAGAAAAAACAAATCCTACGCGAGTGGTACATCCTCAAAGCCAGAGAGAAAATATTACCCCGCGTCAAGCAACGCGCCCGCGAGCTAGGCGTCACCTACGCCGCCGCCAAAATCGTCGATAGCCGCTACCGCTGGGGCTCCTGCACCCCAAACGACAATGTCACCTTCAACTGGCGACTCATCAAAGCCCCCATGTTCGTTATCGATTACATCATCGTCCACGAACTTGCCCATTTTTTAGAAGCCAACCACACATCTCGCTTTTGGAACATCGTACGCAGCCAAATGCCCACCATGAGCAAAGCCAAAAAATGGCTAAAAGAAAACGGTCAACTCCTCGAAGAAGAGATTTAAACGCATCAAAGCCTCATAAACTACCGGCAGATGAGAGCATTTGTACTGTTAAACTGCTAAAGCCTATATAAAAGCGCAGATATAACAGTTGAATGTATTCAGAAAATCAAATCAGCGAGCAGTTCGGTGATGACATCCTCAAGTACCTAAATCGAAAGCATAGAGGCGGCACTAGCAACGAAAAAGGTAACACCTACGAGAGTTTCTATGCCATTTATAAAATCGCAATCCTCTCACCCAGTGTGATAGAGCAGCAGTTAGAAATAAAGTTCTACAGTCAAGCGTTAGCCTTTGTTGATGACTTAATCATCTTCTATGAGTTTGAAGATAGGCTGCAACACCATCAACTAAAAAACAGCCCTAGTATTACCTGGGGAACGGCCTCACAGTCAATATCTGA
>JBCBDN010000235.1:0-6303 GCA_038529685.1 Cyanobacteria bacterium J06598_1
AGCGCACAGCGCATAACAAAGTGCGAATGCATCCGCGCTTTGCTATAAATAATGAGCGAGCGGGAGCTGCCTGCAAAGTGGAAAGGTTGCAGGCATTAGGACGGCATCACATCTAAGTCTTCGTTGTTATGCTGCTGCCCTATCCCTTGACCTGCTTCTACCGTGTTGCAGTGTCCGTTGACGTAGGTGCGATTTCGACCGTGCTGCTTGGCGTGATACAGCGCTAAGTCAGAGGCTTGTACTAGCATCTGTGGCGTATTGTCATGCCCTGGAATAATGGTCGAAACCCCCATAGTTACAGTGACATAGGGTTCTTCGTTATCTGGCGCATGTTCGATACGTAGGGCCCTGATGCTCTCGTGAATCTTTTGGGCGATTCGCCAGGCACCGTGGGTGTCAGTATTGGGCAAAATGACGGCGAACTCTTCCCCGCCGTAGCGAGCGACTAGGTCAGCAGGCCGCTGAGGACCACTCAACAGGGCTCTTGCGACTCGAATTAGGCAGCGATCGCCTGCTGGATGCCCAAAGGTGTCATTAAATCGTTTGAAATGGTCAAGGTCGCACAAAATCAGTGAAAGCGGCTGTTTGTCCCTAGCTAACCTTTGCCACTCGTCGGTCAGGTGTTCGTCGAACCTGCGGCGATTGGCCAAAGAGGTGAGGCCGTCAGAAAGGGCTAGCTTTTGCAGTTCCTGATTGGCTGCAATCAGTGCCTGACGCTGTTGACTTTGCTGAATGGCTAGTGACAGCTCTACCGTAATACTGTGAGCAGCCGCGATCGCCTCTTCTGTCCAGCTTTCGCGCTCGGATAGGCACAGCGCCATGACGTCCCGGTACGCCTGATCGTCAGGTTGAGCAGTCTCTTCACCCGTCTGAGCGCTGGTAATCGAGCCGGTTGTCGGTATTCTCGGTACGTTTTGAGGATGGTGTATCGGTATGAGTAGCCAAGTGCCTGACCAACGCTGTAGCCATTGATGATTTTCATTGCTGGCTATTTCAGCAACGTTTATGACGGGCTCTGACGTGTCCGCTGTTAGCGTGGCGTCTGAGGGGACAGGGCAAAGGCTCAGGAGCTTGCCTTGCTGTAGCTGTTGCAAAATATAAGGGAATTCGTCTGAGTCTACGGCAAACCTAGGTTGCCAAGCGATTTCTTGATTCTGACAGTAGCGCACGATCGGTTCGTACCTTTGCTGCTCGCTGCTGTAGCGCATTAAGCTAACCTGCTTCGCGTTAAAGAGCACTGCTGTCTCCACCACCGCCGTCCCTGTGAGCGTAGAAAAATCGAGCGAACGGCGCAGCTTTCGCTCGACCGATTGCAGCCGCTGCTGCCGCTGAATATATTGCTTGAGCTGATGGACAGACCGCTGCTCTTTGAGGAGACTTTCAGCGGCGGTCAGCTGATGGATATTGGGCTCTTGGGTGGGGGCGCTAGCGATTGTGGCCGACAAGTGAGCAGGTGGAAAAAGCGCTCGAGGGGCGGGTGTAGTACCGGGCTCTTCACCAGATTCTAAACTGGCGCCCAAACCAGTGCTCAGATGGCTGGAGCGACTGTAATCTGCCCAGTCAGAGACACACATCGTGCTAGTGCCTGGGTCGGTGCTGGGTGCATCAGACAGCTTGACCAATCGCTGTTTGTCTTTGTTGTCTATGGGCTGGGGTCTGCTCATGGTTGTATTACCTCCCATAGACGGACTTAATGCGGAAGCTAATGGAACTGGAAAGAAGCGTTTTAGCATATCGAACCTTCCGCTTACGCGGAAAAGCATCGCTGTGGCATGAACCGATCAACAAAAACAAAGGCTGTGTAAGCTGTCTCTAACCGTAGATTTTCTAACCAAAGGTTGGGTCTATTCAGTGGATACTCAGGAGTTGTGACATCTTAACGCGCTCCGTATCGGGATAGATCCGTGTATACCCTGACACGTTATAGAAAGCTTACGTAGCAGGGAACAAGATACGTGAGCGTATAATTTAGCACTTAATAATTGTTTGTGGGGGGATTTTCACTGAGATGTGAGCATTGATGAGCTTTACTCAGATACTGGGTGTCATCCGAAGGAATTTTGGAATTTATAGCAATGCGCTGATGCATAAACCGAAGGTAGGCCACGTCAAAAGCGTATGGCTACGCCCTGAGCGCTCGGTCCCAGCGTCTAGACTGAGCGCTTAATCTAGACTGAGCGCTTAAAGCGTGAGGAAGTTTTCTAACGCATTGACCATTTTGGGCGGCCAACGTCTGACGTTTTTGACCCAGTTGATATCTTTGTAGCGGGTGTCGAGCCCGATGACCGCAACCCAATTGCTTTCAGCTTCGCCCTGTTGGCCGTTCTCCCACAGCGCAGCGGTGAGGGCCGCTCGCATATCGGCAAAGCTAGGATATTTACGCACCAGGCTTTTCATAATTTGTATTGCCTTTTGCCGGTCGTCAGTTTGATAGAGGGCTAGGGCGTAGTTTCCGTAGGCTAACGAAAAGCTCGGTTTAAGGGTGATGGCGGCTTGATAATCAGCGATCGCCAGCGTCCATTGATTTAAACCGGCCTCCGCATTTCCACGGTTGTTGTAAGCGGCAGGATCGTCTGGATCAATCTGTAAAACTTGGTTGTAGTCTTGGATGGCGTCTTCCCACTGGCCCATTGCTTCCCATACGGCTCCTCGGTTGAGATAGGGGTCAGGTTCGGTCGGTGCGAGGGTGATCGCCTGGGTATAGTCTGCCATCGCGCCGTCAAGGTCGTTCCGACGCACGCGCACGTTGCCTCGATTACTCCAGACGGCAGCTTCTTCTGGCAGCTGTTCTATGAGCTGTGACCATTTATCTTCAGCCTTTTCAAACTGTCCAGCTTGCGTAGCTTCAAAGGCTGCTTTTCTCAAGTTGCCAATCTGGCCCCAGTCCTGTTCGCTGGCGTATCGGCTCAGCCCAGACAGTTCGGGCACTTTAGCCGCTAGACTGGTTGCTAGGCTGGGCGCTGAAAGCCCGACTAAGCTGCTCACTAAAACCAATCCGCACAATAGCGGTGCTACAAGCCTGCGAATCACTTTATCGATGGCAAGTCGCCCGATGGCCATCCGGTGAACAGGACGATGATGGGTTCGATTTTCTCTACGCGTAGCCAAGTCGTTTAACCTTCGACAACTACCGTTAGCATAAACCTTTTAAGAGGGGGGAGCTTCACCAGCTCATCAGTTTGAATGGTCGGAAGGCTCCAATAGATTGAACAGGGGTGCATCGTGGATGAAGAACCGGTTTTTGGGGACTTCGTATCCGAGGTGGCGGCAGGCGGCAGGGGTGACCACGCGCCCTCTGGGGGTTCGCTGTAAGTAGCCGATTTGTAGGAGGTACGGCTCGTACACTTCTTCAATCGTTTGCGGATCTTCTCCCGTTGAGGCTGCCATCGTGTCGAGGCCGACGGGGCCGCCGTTGAAGTTTTCGATCATCAGCGTGAGCAGCCTGCGGTCGGTCCAGTCGAGACCGCAGGGGTCAACGTTGAAAAGCTCTAGGGCTTCGGCTGCGATCGCCTGATTAATTGCCCCGAGTTCTTTGACCTGTACATAGTCGCGTACTCGTTTAAGCAGTCGGTTGGCAATGCGAGGTGTGCCCCGAGCGCGGCGAGCAATTTCGCCTGCACCGTCGGGGAGGACTTCGGTTTTGAGTACATCGGCGGTGCGCAGAACGATTTGGGTGAGTTCGTCTACTTCATAGAAACGGAGGCGCTGGATGAGGCCAAAGCGATCGCGTAACGGAGAGGCCAGTGAACCCACCTTGGTTGTGGCACCGACCAGCGTAAACGGCTGCAAAGGAATGCTGCGCGTTCGAGCACTCTGCCCTTTGCCGATGGTGATGTCTAATCGGGCATCTTCCATAGCCGGGTACAAAATCTCTTCGGTTACCCGAGACAGTCGATGAATTTCATCAATGAAAAGAACGTCGCCTGCCTTCATGTTCACCAGCAGTCCGGCGATATCACGAGGCCGCTCTAGCGCAGGGGCGGTCGTGATTTTGCAGTCTACCTCCATCTCCTGGGCCAAAATCAGCGCCATTGTGGTTTTACCCAGGCCCGGTGGGCCGTACAGCAGAAGATGGTCCAGCGGCTCTTGGCGAGACTTTGCGGCCTGAATCGCAATTTTCAGCACCTCTTTGAGTGCTTTTTGCCCGATGTAGTCATCAATAGAGTCTGGGCGAATCCCCTCTTCATGGCGAGCCAGTTCTGTAGGGGCGGCTTCGCCTTTTAGCAGTTCAGTTTTGGGTTGGTTGTTATGGGGATCTGCCTGCGGCTCTTCTTTAGAGGTGCTGCTGTCAGATTTTTTGCTTTTGGATGGAGCTCCCGCACCCTGAGAAAACTTCGAAGGTGTTTCAATACCGCTAGCTAAAGATTGGCTTAGGGGGAGATCTAGACTTTTCTCGGCGTCTTGTTTTTTAGCTGCTTTACCTTTTTTCTTGCCATCACCCGCAGATTGTTTGGAAGAGATAATCGCCATGAGCTACTAGTGCCGTAGAAAATCAGTAAGCAATAGACAAATGTACTATAGCAGCCTGCTTCCTTTTATTTCTTTGGCTATTTCTTTGGCATCACGCCCGCTGAGCGAAACACGTCTTTGATGGTGGGGTAGTAGTCTTTTTTCCCAAAGCTAGAAGGTGTGACGGGGTCTTGGTAGGTAAAGTGCCGGTATTCCATACAAAAGCGGTCCCATTCGGCCATCCGAATGTTAAAGACTTTGATGATGGTATTGGCTAGGCCAAAAGAGAGGGGCACCTGAAAGTAGATGCGCTTACCCAAGTATTGACTGATTTCTTGAACGACCTCGTCGGCAGTTCTAGCTGGGTTGCCGATGACGATTTCTCTAGAATCATCAGCTTGAGGCGGTTGGTCCACTAGGTGACGGACAACTTCGGCAATGTCTTTGGCGTGGATGAAGTGAAAGCTGCCGTCGGCTTTGAGGAATCGGATTAGGCCGATATAGCCTGCCACTTCGCTGAGCCCGCCCGCAATGTGAGAGTAAGGCTTGGTGTCGCTGCCGCCGAATACGAGCGTTGGAAATACGGTGGTGATTTTGGATGCGATCGCCAACCCACTCAACTTCTCATGGCAAATGTACTTTGTCCGCACATAGTCTGTGCCAATCTCACCCGCTTCTTTTAACGGCTCATTATCCCGGTTCAAAATGCTTGCGGTCGAAAAATAAATGACTTGCTGAATGCGCTCAGGGTCGAGCAGATTCATGATCTCCAAGGTTTTCTCGACATTGATTTCATAGCTTTCTTTAGGGTCACCCCAAGAAGTGGCCACCAAAATTGCTGTGTCCATCGTCTTCAGCAGATCGGCAAACTGATCGATCTGGCGCATGTCGCCCTGTAATACATGAACACCCTCACGGCTATCCACCGGGACTTTGAGCTTAGCCGGGTTGCGCATCATCAAAAACAGCTCATGCTCAGTATTTTCGATCAGGGTTTCGGTGAGATAGTGGCCGATGCAGCCACTCGCGCCCGTAATGAAGATACGCATGATTCTTGCTGACGATAAGACTTGATTATTTTGACACTGAAAAGCCCAAGGTAGGAGCCTACCTTGGGCCAGTTGATCTGTCCGCTGATTTATTGACGCATCCTGTTTGGCTGCGCGGCCCATATACGACCTACAAGAGCTCGTTGACCTGCTTACCGATCTCAAAGAAGTATGCCCCGTTCTCTTCAGGGGTACCGGGCAAAATGCCGTGGCCTAGGTTGAGAATGTGGCCTTTGGGACCGGCTTTTTTAACGGTGTCGATAATGCGATCGCGAATGACCTCTTTAGACCCAAACAGCACGCCAGGGTCCATATTGCCCTGCACCTTCATCTCCGGCCCGAGTCGTCGCCGCGCATCGGCCATATCCACCGTCCAATCTACGCTGACAATATCCACGCCTGACTCACCCAGTATCTCCAGCGTGCCGGCACTGCCGCTCACTAGCAAAATCAAAGGTGTGTTTGGATGGGTCTCTTTAACCTGCCGCACAATCTGCTGCTGATAGGGCAAAGCAAAGGTGCGATAGTCCTGAGGGCTTAGCTGACCAGCCCAAGAGTCAAACAGCTGCACAACCTGCGCGCCACAGTCAATTTGGTGACGAACGTAAATGGCAATGTTGTCAGCGATTTTGGTCAGCAGCGTATGCAGCATCTTAGGCTCTGAGAACGCCATGTTCTTGATGTTGGCATAGGTTTTAGAGCCCTTGCCTTCTACGATGTAGGCCGCTAACGTCCTAACCCTCGGCATGAACCAACAGCTATACGGTCCATTTTTAGTTGGCTACCAAACAGCGCTGAGTTTCGA
>JBCBDN010000236.1:0-6301 GCA_038529685.1 Cyanobacteria bacterium J06598_1
TGGTAAATTTTGGATCGGGAGAGGGTAAGTCGTATTGCGCCCACCCAGCGGTGATACCGCCATCTACCGGTAGGATAGCGCCGGTAATGTAGGCAGCCTCATCTGAGGCGAGGAAGTGAAACGCTGAGGCAATTTCCTCAGATTTTGCGAGTCGGCCTAGCGGTGTGCGCTGGGAGACAAAGGGAATTTCGGGATTGTTGGGAATGTCGGTAACGGCGGGGGTGAGGACGGTTCCTGGCGCGATCGCATTCACCGTAATTTTCCGGTTTGCTAGCTCAATCGCCCCGCACTTGGTAATTTGCACAACGGCTGCCTTTGAAACCGCATAGGCTGATCCCAATGGAATGCCGATAATACCCACAAACGAAGTCGTGTTGATAATCCGCCCACCAGTCTCAGGCATAAATCTCGGCCCATGCTTCACACCAAACGTCACACCATTGACATTGACCTCAAATGTGCGCCGAAGCGTGGCCTCAGTTATCTCGGAGAAGGGAATACCGAGCGGCTGTATTCCAGCGTTACTTACCAGAATGTCAATATGGCCAGTTTTACTAGCAGCTTCCCCCAGCAAGCGCTCAATGTCGGCTTCTTTGGCAACGTCGCCAACCAATGCCGTCGCGCCCTCAACCACCGAATCGACCAAATCGATTGAGTACACTGTGGCACCTGCCTTCAGAAATCGCTGAACAACGGCTTCCCCAATGCCAGAAGCACCCCCAGTGACCACGGCAATTTTTTCGTTGAGTGAAAACATCGGCCAACAGAGCAACAGCGAACAGCTAATATGTTTTTAAGCCTGAACAATACCGGATAGCCTACGATTATTTCTGTATTCTCCATACCCTTATTTTAATTTTCACTATGGTAAACCTCAAACGCACCCGTGAGGACATCTTAAAATCTGTTGTTAACACGGTGCACCGGCAGGGGTTAACAGCAACAGGATTAAGCGAGCTGTTTAAAGTTAGCGGTGCGTCTTCAGGCAGCTTTTACAACTACTTTCGATCTAAGCATGAGCTGGGCCATGCACTAATTGACTACGAATGGGCGCAGCTACAGCAAGCGGTTTTAGAACCAGCTGCGAGTCAAGGAGAAGATCCGGTTCAGCAAGTGTTTTGGATATTGGAGAGATTAGAGGCAAAACAGCTCAGCGACCCACAATGTGGTGGATGTCTGTTGGGAAATTTGGTTGTGGATCTAGTAGAGCAAGATCCGTCTTTTAGGGAGCATTTGATAGACGTATTTGAGCAATGGGAGGCGGCGATCACCCAAATCCTGCATCAGGCCAAACCCCGGCTCAAGCCAGGCATCAAGCCAGATATCCTCGCTGAGCAGCTGATTACAGCCATCGAAGGCGCCATGCTCATGGGCAAGCTACACCAAGATCCAGCCAAGCTACGGAGAGGGTTTAACAGTGCTCGTCAGCTGTTAAACGATGCCTTGATTGAAGCAGCGTTCAACAGCTGAGCCGGTAGTCAAAACGGCAAAAAATGAGTGGGGGTCTATGTAGGCAGTGTCTCAGAAGAGATTTTCAGAACTTGGCTGGTAATCATCACTGCCACTAACCATGCGGCTCGATTGGAAATTTAACGTACAGCTTGCCGCACGCTTACTAGAAAAAGAAGAAGGGCTGTACGCTTGAGCGCCTTAAACCGGTGAGTCAATCAGCCCTGGATGATCCTCTGGGCGAGGGCCGGGGACCGGCCAATGAAACCGACGGTCTTCTTCTTTAATCGGCATGTCGTTAATGCTGGCCTCACGCCGCCGCATCAGCCCTTCTTCGTCAAACTCCCAGTTCTCATTTCCATAGGCCCGGTACCACTGCCCCGCATCATCACGCCACTCATATTGAAAGCGCACGGCAATCCGGTTATCACCAAAGGCCCACATCTCCTTCGTCAATCGATAGTCCAGCTCCTTATTCCACTTTCGGACCAAAAACTCGCGAATATTGTCGCGGCCTTGAAATACCTCAGCTCGGTTTCGCCAATGGCTATCGACAGAATAAGCCATAGAGACTCTTTCAGCATCTCGGCTATTCCAAGCATTTTCGGCCATGCGAACTTTTTGGGCGGCTGTTTCAGCAGTGAAGGGGGGAACCAGCTTGGGGGGAGCCATAATAGTGATACCGAAGAGATTATTCAGAAAAGACCGTTAAGGGAGTTGCAAACTAATAAGTCACCGCTCGCCCCTAAAACGCTCAGACTTTACTTATTTATACCGGCTGCGATCGCCTCACACATAGGACGATCTTTTGAGATAAATAGGACTTTTTCATCAACTGATGACATTTTCATAACTCGGCTTAGGAATTTCTTGTATGTTTAAGTAGAGTGATCATTCTACTTGGAGTACATCATGGCTGAAGCCACGACACTGACTGCTGAAGTTGCTACACCGCTGACGCCAATTCCAGCAGACGGTCTGACTGAACTTGCACAAAAGAATAAAGACAACCCTGCGGATAAAACCCTTAAGGTAAAAACAGTTTGCACAGGAAAGTTTCGCAGCCTCAACTACGCTCGCGACCTAGAAGCTTTTGCAATTGACGAGCCCCCTGTGCTGCTTGGTGACAACACCGCACCAAACCCTTCCGAAATTGTATTGGGCGCGTTGGGGTCTTGCTTAGTTGTCGGCATTCAGGCAAACGCAGCTGCGAAGGGAATCGAGCTCACCAAGCTAGAAATCGCACTAGAAGGCGATATTAATATCGTGAGCACCTGGGGTACTGGGGAGCTAGAAAAACCGCAGATTGGCTTTACGGATGTGCGCGTAAAGGTAGATATCGAGGGTGATGCTGAGCGAGCCGTACTAGCAGAAATGGTATCCCATGCCAATACCTGGTCTCCTGTTTCAGCAACGCTGAGCAACCCGATGCCGGTTTCAGTTTCGATGGTCTAACGGCTTTTCTCATTTTTTTCATTCCCTACCTCAACAAAACCCATGCAAACTGTTTCAAAAGCATTTACCGACTTAAAGCCTTCTTTGATTGCATTGGATGTTGAGCCAGCAGATAGCGCGATCGCCAATCTCCGAACAGTCATCAATCAAACCCTAACGCCAAAAGTACAAGACATTGATCTCAAGGGCGAGTTCCCTGAGCAAATCATGCACGACATTGGGACCGCAGGGGCTTTCTCTCATGCGGTGTCAACGCAGTACGAGGGCTCTGGGAAGGGGCTGAAGTATGCGGTTCAGAGTATCGAAGAAGTCTCAAAAGACTGTTTGTCTACTGGGTTTATCACCTGGTGTCAGGTGGCCTGTACTTGGTACTTGGAGAATACAGAGAACGCGGCACTGCGCGAAAAGCTGCTGCCGGAGGTGGCTTCTGGACGGGTGCTAGCCGGTACAGGGCTCTCGAACCCGATGAAACACTTTGCAGATATTGAGAAAATTGCGCTGAGCGCGACTCGGGTTGACGGCGGCTATGTTGTTAACGGCATGCTGCCCTGGGTTTCTAACTTGGGTGCGGGGCATTATTTTGGCATTGCAGCCAAGATGACAGATTCAACGGGAGCTGACACTGACGACCACACGTCTGACAGCTATATGATGGCGATGGTCTCAGATGAGCTAGAAGGAATGTCTCTACGGTGCAACGCTCACTTTATTGCACTGGAAGGAACAGGCACCTATAGCTGTTTGTTTCGAGACTCTTTTATCCCTGATGAGCTGGTGTTGGCTGCGCCCTGTGCTGAGTATGTTGACAGTATTCGCCCTGGATTTATGCTGACTCAGGTGGGCATGGGCTTAGGGCTCACAGCCAGCTGTATTGAGCTCATGCGACGCTCAAATAAGCGGTTGGGACATGTCAATCGCTATCTGGACGATCAGGTAGAAGATATTGATGCAGATTTGCAGGCGGCTCGGCAGCGCACCTACGAGATTGCCAACCGGCTGAATGAGTGCACAGGCATCGCAGATGCTTCGCTAAACAAAGAGATTGTTCAGGCGCGAGCGACGGCCTCTGAGCTAGCGCTGCGGTCTTCTCAGGGGGCTATGCTGCATGCGGGAGCCAGAGCCTACGTGAAGGGCAGTGCGGCAGAGCGGAAGCTACGAGAGGCTTATTTTGTGGCAATTGTGACGCCTGCACTGAAGCACTTAAAGAAAGTTTTGGCGGGAATGAGCTGAGGTCTAACGGCGCTTTAGATATTCTAAAAGGTGTCTGAAGCCCTTGCCCCTAGCGCTTACTCCCCCTAGTAGATAGGTAGAAATAGATAGTTTAGAGCTCAGAAAACATGACGAATCAGGATGAAACGGTAGTGTGGTTCACAATATCCTTTTGGAATAACCGTTCTAATGAGAAGCAGTAGCCCCTCAGAGAAGAGAGAACTATGGCTTCAGTATTTGGTCAGTCGCGCCAATGGAACAATCTGACCTGTGAACAAGGCACGCTAGAGACGATGTCTCTACGCTGCGTAATTTGTGGCAATTTTCACACAACAGAAGATCACTGGAGACTCATGGCTGAAATGCCACAGAATCCAGCAGACATGATCGATGACCTGGTGAAGATGCAGCTGTATAAGCCAGCGGCAATTGAAACGGCAGATGCCATTAGTCAGGCCCAGCTGCGAACGGCGCTGTTTGTGAGTATGGCTGCTCACGGAAATCCAAAGCGGGAGAGATTGGTTAGGGATTTAATCTCCTTAGCAGGCGGATTAGACCAAGCCTTTAGCGCGGCCTTTGGGCCGAGAGCCGGTGAGTTTTTTACCGATGCTCAGCGGGTGAGTCAGGTCACTAGGCGAAAGTTTTTACAGAATGTGGCGGTAGGGGCAGCGCTGGTCACCTTGACGAACTGCGCCTCAACGCCAGAGGCAGACGTTCCCGCTGAGGATACCGCACCCGGCGGTGGGGCAACCGGTGAGCTAGAAAAGACTGATTTGAAGGTGGCGTTTTTACCCATTACCTGTGCGACGCCCATTATTATGTCCAAACCGTTGGGCTTTTATGAAAAGCAGGGGCTGAACGTGGAGCTGATGAAATATGCCAGCTGGTCGGTGGTGAGAGACGCGGCGATCGCAGGTGAGCTCGACGCTTACCACATGCTTGCACCTATGCCGATTGCGATGTCTCTGGGTCTAGGCTCCACGCCGTTTTCAGTCAAGCTGGCCAGCATTGAAAACAACAACGGTCAGGGAATTGCAGTTGCCAACAAGCATTTGGGCAACGTGAATGGACCCGCTGACTTTAAGGGGATGACCATTGGCATTCCTTACGATTACTCGAACCACAATCTGTTGCTGCGCTATTACCTAGCGACCGGGGGGCTAGATCCGGACGTGGATGTGAAGCTGATTGTATTGCCGCCGCCAGATGCGATCGCCAAAATGTCTACCGGCCAAATCGACGCGTTTATCCTACCTGACAACTTCACGCAGCGTGTTGTAAAAGACGAGATTGGCTTTATTCACCTACTCACCAAAGACCTTTGGTCCGGCCATCCCTGCTGCGCTTTTGTAGCGGCAGATAATTGGATGAGTGAAAATCCCAACACGTTTAGGGCCTTAAATAAAGCGATTATTGATGGGGCCACCTATGCGAACAACCCGGCGAATCGGAAGGAAATTGCAGCGGCGATCGCCCCCAGAGAATACCTCAATCAACCTGTAGACGTGCTCGAAGCAGTCATGACCGGCAAGTTTGAAGATGGCCAGGGCAACTCATTCGACATCCCTGATCGCATCAACTTCGACCCCTACCCCTGGAAGAGCTTTGCCAGCTGGATTTCTACCCAGCTAGTGCGTTGGGACTACATGCCGACCGATCAGGCCAACTACAATGAGCTGGGCGAACAAATCTTTCTCACCGATCTCGCCCGAGAGCTCGCTGAAGAGCTAGGTGCTGAAGCGCCTGCTGAGGTCTCGCGGATTGAGACCATGAAGTTTGGTGATTTTGACCCCAGTAAAGCTGAAGAGTATCTAAAAGGGCAAATTGATCAGTTTGGAGCTTAGGAAAGTGCGCATAAGCGATGTATGTATACTGCATGAGCTTTAACAGGCTACACGCCTACAAAATATCTTGTAGTTTCTTGCTCTGCTGTAACTACATCCAATTTCATGGGCTATGCCGGCGGAAATCTCTCCTACCAATAGCGCTCTCATGAAGATAATGGGTGCTTTTTAGGCGAGCCAAGGCGACAGCGGCAGCATTACTCGAAAAACGGTGCCAACCCCTAGCTCGCTCTCAACCTGAATGTCCCCTCGCTGCAATTCTACAAATTGCTTGACAATACTCAACCCCAATCCCGTCCCTGGAATGTTGCTAACGTTTTTCCCCCGGTGAAACGGTTCAAATA
>JBCBDN010000237.1:0-6272 GCA_038529685.1 Cyanobacteria bacterium J06598_1
GTGGTACGAGTTCTGGGCCCCAGCGATAGTTGGCCAGCTCACTGATATAGGTTTCTTCTATTGGGATATTGTTGATCACTACTTTCCCCTCTCGAATGGCGACCTTTTGTCCTGGCGTAGCGATCACTCGCTTTACAAACAGTTCCTCAGGGTCTGCTTCAATCTTTTCAACCGCTTCAGGCGGTGCGTAGAACACAACGATATCTTCGCGCTTAGGATAGTAAGACCGATTGCGACTGACAAAAATGCGATCGCTTACTTGCAGCGTTGGCACCATCGACTCACTCGGCACAATGCACTGCAACACCGCCTGATCTAGCCACATGGGCGAGCTACCCACCACCAGCCGTAGCAACAAACTCCCCAACACTACAACCATCAGCATCTGACCTGACCGACTCGGGTTTTTCCCTGGACTCATCGGCGTTGTTCGGTAGGCGTGATACCCCGAAATGGACCACATCGTACAGGCCATCGGCAGCAATACGGGCTGCTGATTTGCCATCAGTGCCAACCCAACGCCCATCGCTAAAAATAGGCTGCCAGCAACTGCTTGGTTTAGGTAAAGCTGACCCAAACCAGGCAAAATCTGAGACAAAAAGACGCTGTACCAGAGGTCTCTGCCTGTTCTTTTGTTGCCCAGGGGGTGAATTGGACGACCGACCGTGGCAAAGGCGTCCCACACATTCAACAGATATACAATGGCTGCTGCTCCCAGTAGCCAAAAAGCCTGTACTGTATTGCCTTCAGCGGCTAGTAAAGCCCACAGCGATCGCATCACCAGTACAAAAAAGACCCCGAAAATCGTGAGGCCCTTTGTCCATTGGCTACCGTAGCATTGCCCCATCCCTGGCATCAGTCCAGAGAGATTAACCGCTAGCCAGCAGTCTTTGACGGGCCGCTGTGCTCTCATCGAATGTTCTTTAACCTTGCTTGAATTGTTGTTCTTTCGTTAGACAGCGGGCTTAGACAGCGGGCTGAGCAGCTAGGGCTTCTTTGATAACGGCCCAAGCGACGTCGTTGAGTTTTTCGCTAATACTCACTGCGTGGCCTCTGTTGCGATCGCCTATATTCGTTGCGCATAGCACCGCCATATTTCGCTCAGGTGCCATCAAAACCTGACTATGCCAAGAGAGAATAGTGCCGTGATGGCTCAAGCATGTTCCTGTTTCGTTTGGATGATTGTTTGCCCAGTGTCGCTGACAAACTTGCCAGCCCATAGCGTAGCCATCGCTATTTTTTACAGATTGCAAGTGGTTGGAGGGCGAGCTGTCTGAGTGTGGCCGAGTGGGTTGCCAGCTATGTAAGCGCGCATAGGTATCCGCGCTTAAAAGTTGTCCATTCTCTCCCTTTGCACCCTTGAGGTGTTCGGCCACAAACTTAGACCAGTCCGTCATCGAAATATGTAAGCTGCCGCCACCGGGACTAAAGGCAGCAGGTTGATCGGCACAAACGCCCGGTTCAATCGGAGTCCCTTCGCGTTGATGCCCCCAGGGACTAGCAATCTGCTGACAGTTTTGCTCGGGGCCAGGGCCCGCCGAATTCATACCCAAAGGCTCAAAGACCAAATCCTGTATGAGGCTCTCCCAGGGATAACCGGTAATTTTTTCGGCCATGTGGCCCGCAATGCAGTAGCCCATCGTGGAGTAGGCGTAGCTTTTTCCAGGGGTATGCAAAGGTGCGTTGCGTAGCATCAGCGCTGATACTTTGTGCCTATGCTGTACGGGTGTACCTTCTCGTTTCCAGGTGTATCGCCACGCGTCTGGGGCTTCGTAACCCTTGGGTATGCCTGCTCGGTGGGTCAGCAGCATCTCTAAGGTGACGTTGTGGTAAGCCGGTAAAATGCTGTTCTTTAAAGTCGGCAGGGCTGCGCCGATGGTGGTTTCCCACGTGAGGGCGCCCTCTTCGACCAGTGCTCCGATGAGGGTTGCGGTCATGGCCTTAGCACAGCCGCCGATATGCCAGCGATCGCCTGGACGAACGACAACTGAAGTGCCTGTTTTTCTGAGACCGGTTTCGCCCTTGGCTGCGATCGCGCCATCGCTCAAGGTTAGTGCGGTTACCGCCGGTAAATTGTGCTCGGCTCGTTTTATTTCGAGTAGCGCATCTAAATTGCGAACCTGCTTAAGTGTCGGAAACCGGCTGGGGCGAGGGGTCGCTGTCTCATTATTAGCATGCGATAGGGCTCTATAGCCTGCGGTTACCATCAGGGGCAGGTCAAATCTAAACGACCCACGAGAGACTGTCCTACGCATGTTTGAACCAGATGCTTTTCCTCTCTCAAGGTGCCCATCCGATCGGCCAATCACACGTAGTTTTCTTGTTGGATTCTACGGAAATTCGCTCTATTAAAAGGACCTTAGCGTAGCATCTGCTCCAACGTGGGCCCCATGTGAATAGGTCTACCTGTTGGATTCTCTAATTCTCGGCGTTCAATTTCTCGGCCTCGCACACCTGCTTGAAGCGCAGCCACTTCATCGCGCAGCATTACGGTTACTGCGCCTGTATTTACCGTGCCGTTGGTGTCGGGCAACAGCTCAATGAGGTAGGCGTATAGGTCTCCTTGCAGAAGGTGCGATCGTAGCGCCCGCTCCGTCCCCCTATCTTCTGCCCGCCCAGGCGAATACACCATCACCGTTTCCGCCCGCCGATAGTCAGCAAAAACTTCCGCACCGTAAATGGTCCGCAGCGAATCTTCCAGCTGAGGAATATCTACCCCTCGAACGATATCAACCAGCATAAATTTTTCAGAACGAACCACCACCGTCTCGCCAGAATGTTGGCGCACCAGCAGGCTCTCTCCGCTACCGCCACTCGGACCAAACGCAGAGCCGTGAAACGTATAGCGATTAGAAGGCGTATTGCTGCGGCGAATCGAAAGCCGCTCAGAAGGCAGCGCTCTTAGCGTTGGATGCGCCTGCATCCAAGACTCAGCTTCTTCGATGCTGTGTCCTGGCAGCGCGTGAGCCTGCTGTGCAAATCCCAGCCCTAAGCAAATACCTGTAAGTGTCAGTCCTGTGGCCAATCCTTTCGCAAACCTAGACCCAACATTCACACACATCAGCTTGTTCATTGTTTTTAGTTATAGGGAACCAAATCCCTTTTTCTTTTTGTTCTTTTTCTTCTTTTTGCCGCTGCCAGGTGCCCCACGCCAGCCGGGTCTGGCCCGTCCGCCCATCGCACCGCCGCCACCCATTGGGTTGCCGCCGCCCATACCGCCCATGCCGGGGAATCCCCCATCAAAGCCGGGTAGTCCCATTTTGCCCTGACCCATCTGCTGCATGAGTCCGCGCATTCGCTGAAAATCAGTCACCAGCTTACTGATATCTTTCTCTCCATAGCCTGCCCCCTTTGCCACCCGGCGACGACGGCTGGGTGAGCCTGCGAGCACTTCAGGGTTTTGCCGCTCTTCCATCGTCATGGAAGAAATCATGGCCTCACAGCGCTTGAGCTGCTGTTCCCCCTGCTGTAGCTGGTCAGAAGAGAGCTTATTGCCCATGCCTGGGATCATTTTCATGATGCCCGCGAGCGAACCCATGTTCTTCATCAAGCGGGTTTGTTTCAAAAAGTCGTTGAAATCAAACTCAGCCGACAAGATCTTTTCTTGCAGCTTCTCGGCATCGGCAATATCGACTTCTTCTTGCGCTTTTTCTACCAGCGTCAGCACGTCACCCATCCCCAAAATGCGTGAAGCCATGCGGTCTGGATAGAAGGGCTGTAGCGCCTCTACTTTTTCACCTACACCGATGAACTTAATGGGCTGACCGGAAATGCGCCGTACAGAGAGGGCTGCGCCACCGCGCGAGTCGCCGTCCATCTTGGTGAGGATGGCACCCGTAATCCCAATTTCTTCGTGGAAGGTGTGGGTGAGCGTAGCAGCCTCTTGGCCCGTCATTGCATCTACAACCAGCAGCACTTCATCTGGCTGGGCGACTTCTTTCACCTGGGCCAACTCGGCCATCATTTCGGTGTCAATTTGTAGACGACCCGCCGTGTCAATAATCACGGTGTCGATGCCGTCTTCTTTCGCCTTTGCCAAACCCTGGCGTGCAATCTCAACTGGGTTTGCGTCTGCACCGATTTCAAAAACGGGAACGTTGATCTGCTTGCCGAGTGTCAGCAGCTGATCGATGGCGGCTGGGCGGTACACGTCTGTCGCTACGAGCAGAGCGGAGCGATCCTGTTTGCGTAGGTGTAGGGCCAGCTTGGCCGTTGCCGTCGTTTTACCCGTGCCCTGCAAACCCGCCATTAAAACGACGGTGGGTTTACTATCGCTATTGGCCAGAGGTACGTTGGTTTCACCCATCGTTTCGACCAGTTCGTCGTACACGATTTTGATGAACTGCTGGTCAGGACGAACGCCAGAAACGACGTCTGCGCCCTGCGCTTTTTCTTTAACGTCTGCGACGAAGCCCTTGACCACGTCTAGGTTGGCGTCCGCTTCTAGCAGGGCGCGCCGGACTTCTTTAAGTGCCTCGGTAATGTTTGCCTCCGAGATTTTGTCCTGGCCACGGAGCTTTTTCCAGGCGGATTCAAATTGTTCTGAGAGGGCTTCAAACATAAGAAGTGATCGATGGATATGCTAACGAACTGGTTGAATTCCTATTCTAAAGCGTTGGGGGTGATCGGTGGGTTCTGGCTTCGACTCCGCTCAGCCACCGGGCATTTTCGACTCCGCTCAGCCACCGGGCATTTTCGACTCCGCTCAGCCACCGGGCATGGTTTGCTATTGGGATCTTTAATGAGATCTGTCGGTACCCGAGGGCTGAGCGGAGTCGAAGTCCGGTAAGAGAATCTGATAAGCTAACCGTTGAAATTGATGGTTGGAGCCATTGACCCCTGCCGAAGCAGAAAGCCCCAAATAATCGGACGTTGACGCTGAGCATGCAAGAGGCTGAGCGCTATGCGGCTGAGCTGTTAACTTTGTCTGGGCCGCAGCCGGTAGAGGCCGTTGTGAATCAGACCATCCATCAAAGTGTGTTTGATGTGTTGCCGCGATTGCCTGATGCGTTTGTCGATTTGCTAATTGTCGATCCGCCGTACAACCGTGAGAAGGACTTCAACGGCTCTAAGTTCAAAGTGCGATCGCCCCAAGCTTATCGAGATTGGCTAACGACTTGGGTCTCTCAGCTCCCTCGATTGCTCAAGCCAAACGCCTCTATATATATGTGCTGCGATTGGCAGTCGTCGAATGCGATTTATCAGGTGTTCTCTGAGTACTTTCAGGTGCGTAATCGGATTACCTGGGAGCGAGAAAAAGGCCGAGGGGCAAAGCGCAATTGGAAGAACGCATCTGAAGATATTTGGTTTGGTACTGTAGGTGATGCCTACACCTTTAACGTGGAGGCAGTGAAGCTTCAGCGGCGGGTAAGGGCACCGTATCGCGATCGCACTGGCAACCCAAAAGATTGGCAAGCAACCCCAGACGGCAACTTTAGAGCGACCCATCCGTCCAATCTGTGGACAGATATTTCAGTCCCGTTTTGGTCCATGCCAGAAAATACCGATCATCCCACTCAAAAGCCTGAAAAGCTTATTGCCAAGATGATCCTTGCTAGCTCTAATCCAGGCGATATTGTTTTTGATCCTTTTTTAGGTTCTGGAACAACTTCTGTGGTGGCTAAAAAGCTAGGACGAAAATATGTAGGCGTGGAGCAGGAAAAGGTATACGCTTGCTGGGCTCAAAAAAGACTTGCGACGGTGGAGCAAGATGCTGCGATTCAGGGATACTCAAACGGCTACTTTTGGGAGCGAAATGTTCCGTTGAATGATCGCAAATCATCTACGTAGAGCGACTCAAATCAAGCGACTGATTAAATTTCTTTACCTTTAATAGTACTCAAATACTATTAAAATGATTTTAATTGTTCTAATAGTATCGAATGCCTGTGTTGGCGGGGGGATTTGTGGCGCTCAGTGTAGAACAGAAACTAGAACCCCTGAAGGCTATTGAGCATAAGTTTCTGTTAAAGCTCGCAAACTGTGAAGGCCATCAAGCACATATTTCAGCCTTGAGTCCTAACCTCAAAACGCCAGTGGCGAAACGCGATCGCATTTGTCAGTCACTGGCCGAAAAAGGATTGGTGACCTACCGGAGTGAGATTTTTCGCTTCACACTATCGCCGCCTGGACGGGTTTTGCTCTCCATGCAAACGACCAGCCTACCCGTCACTCCCGATGAGCTGAAGCTTTTGAGATCTTGTAAGGGTTCAATGACGCCTGCCAAACTGGGAAGCTGTGTTCCAGAAAACACTCGCCAGCATCTTGTGAAG
>JBCBDN010000238.1:0-6251 GCA_038529685.1 Cyanobacteria bacterium J06598_1
CTCAATACCGCACTTTTGGGCATTGCTGTTGGCTTGAGTAATGACGTTGGGATTGCGATCGCTTCCCCCCACAAAAGCAGCCATGTCTTCCTGCTGCTGATCTTCGGCGTCATTTAGCATGTTGTCCCACAGCGCTTCGTCAAAGTCTAGCCAGGTTTCAAAGCCAAATCGCTCACGAAAAAGACCGGGGGCTACTCGCAGTGATTGCAGTGCTGCCTCCAAAGGCAACGTTCCCGAGCCACACAGCGGATCAAAAAATGCCTGATCCGGCTGCCAGTCAGAAATCTGAATTAGCGCCGATGCCAAAGACTCCTTCAGAGGCGCCGCACCTACCGCTGGTCGGTATCCCCGCCGATGTAGGCTATCACCAGAACTGTCGAGGCTAATGGTTGCTCTGTCTTCGTGCAAATGCACATTGATCCGCAGGTCTGGTTCGTGAGTATCCACATCTGAGCGAAACCCCAGCTGGTCCATTTGTTGCTGCACGATGGCGTTTTTTACCTGCAAAGACGTGAAATGCGTATGGTTGAGTGCTGCTGTTTTGCCGGTTGCGGTAACGGCGATGGTGAGGTCGGGGGTGAGGTACTCGCTCCAGTCGATGCGCTGCACGCCTGCAAATAGATCATCGCTATTGACGCAGTCAAATTCACGGAGGCGCAGCAATATTCTGAAAGGCAGTCTGGCCCAGAGATTGACTTTATATAGCAGCGTGCGATCGCCCTTAAAAGCCGCCCCACAAAACCCTGGTTCTACATCTGCTGCGCCCAGCTGCTCAAGCTCTCGTACCATCAGCGGTTCGAGCCCTCTCGCCACGGTTGCAAAATACTGATTCATGTCCCTTTCCTTAGCGATGTTGAGGCTAGACCACGCTGCTGTGCTGTTTGATCCTACCTGAAAGATCGTACGGTTTTCACGCAAGAAAACCATCAAGTTTGTTTGCTTTTGGCAGTCATCTGGGAATGATGATCACCGTATGGTACGTAAACAAAACTTGATAAAGAGAGACTACTGTCTTTTGATGACTCATCTTTGGCGTTGCATGGCCTTAGCACCGAACGTGCCTATGTTTTCAACGTTAGTTAGATGCGGAAAGCTAAAGCTTTGTCGTGCGTTCCGGTGCTGATGTCTCCCAGCTTTACTTTTTTCATATCCATCACTTTTGCATTTGTATAACGAATATGACAACTAAACTGTATAGAAAAGTTTTGGCTGGAACGTTGGTATCAGCCACGATGCTATCGACAAGTCTTGTTGCCAGCGCTGAGGCAAATCCTAGTGATGGACTCAATGGCCTAACCGGTAGCGATTTGATTTCGGGTCAGCTAAGTTCACCGTCAGAGCTGCTGCCGGTAGCACTCCCTTCCGTAGCCCCTTCTTCTATAGCTCAGAGCTCTAACGATACGTTTTCGCCGCCGACAGATGAAGAGATTCGCCAGCAGCTGTTAATCGATCCAGACACTCAACAGATTCGGGCTCGTCCGGTACCTTCTTCTGGCTTTTTGACACCGTCTGCCTATGGTGCTGACTGGGGAGATGCTTTTGTCGGCCTATCGGGTGTTACTGGCGGTGATCGCCGCTCTAATCTGGACGGTTCTGCTAGCTTCGGTATGGGTTTTGGCAATGCCGTCGAAAATGTGGGTGTAGAGCTGAGTACCAATATTATTAGCCTGGACGGCTTTGGAGAAGACGGCACGATTGGCTTAAAGCTACACCGCGTATTCCCAGCTGCTAACAATTTGGCCCTGGCAGTAGGCTGGGATAACCCGATTAAGTGGGGCGATGCAAACGATGAGCCAGATACTTTTTATGGGGTGGCCACGCAACGGTTTGACCTACGCCGCAACCAGCGCAATACGTTGCCGCTGACGGTTTCTTTAGGTGTGGGGACGGGGGCGTATCGCTCTAATGGTGCGATCGCTGCTGATGACAATGCGCCCAACGTGTTTGGTAGCGTAGGCCTGCGCGTTATTCCACAGCTTTCACTCAACACAAGCTGGACCGGCAGTGCCCTTGGTGCCGCTGTGTCTGCTGCGCCTTTTAACGTTCCGCTTATTTTCACCGCAGGCGTTTCTGACATTACAGACGAAACCCTAGACGGTACTCGCTTCCACGGCTCAATGGGATATAGCTTCAGTTTCTAACGCTGTTTACGTCTGTCTTTTCAGGTTTAAGAGCGTAAAGTCATCCCAAAAATAATTAATAGAGGTCTTTGTTTTGAGATTTTTAGTCAAGTTTCCACTGTTGGCACTGCTGACGATATTTGCAGCCAATGCGGTTGTCTCTGTGCCTGCTTTTGCCGGTAGCGAAGGGGTTAATCAGTCTGGTTCGGGTTCTAGCGGTGTGGGCGATACCTTCTCTCCTACTGGTCAAAACGCACCCGCCGCGATCAATAGCGGTATTGCCAATATTCTCGAAAGCATTCGCAGCAACCAGTCTGTTCCTTCGGTCAATGGCAACACGGTTACGGTCCCGGTGGGCTCTTTAGAAGCTTTGGTGGGTGCGCTCTCCTACGGCCAAGGCAGTAGGGACCTAGGCGTTTTGCCCGTTCCGGGGGCAAATCCGTCATCGAGCGATACACCCCAGTCAGCGCCTCAGTCGAGTGGTAGTAGCGGTAGCGAAGCGGCAGTAGATAGACCCGGTGGCAGCATTTTTGGTCTGCGCAATTCACAAATCGATGGTGGCTCTGGTGGAAATACTGCGGAACGCCCAGGTGGCAGTATTTTTGGCTTGCGCGACTCAGGATCTACCGATGCATCGGGCGAGGGCTCTGAAAGCGTGAACAGGCCAGGTGGCAGCATTTTTGGTTTGCGTACTTCTGAAAACGGAGGGATTAATTCAGCTGAGAGCAGCAATGAGTCCAGCTATTCTCCCGCAGCCCAAAGTGCGATTACAGCGTTAGAACAACAGATTTTGAGTGAGACGGGTTTTGCTGTTCAGGTAGATATTATCCCGGCCTCCGCACGTAACTACTCAGCGGCGGTTTCAGCGGCGAATGAGGTTGTTCTTCAGCTCAACAGTCAGCAGCTCAATGCGGTTATCGCCTCTCCTACTTTTGTCTCCATTTTAAGACTGCTCGGCAATGTTAATTTCGATGCAGAGGGTGTAGAGCGTGTGACAACGGGTAGTGGATTTGGGATCCCGCTCATTCGGTTGGCTGACTCCTAGTCTCACGTTAGCCGTTAGCTTTCTCTAGACAAAAAGCCTCAGATGTTTCTTCGCATCTGAGGCTTTCTTCTATTTAAGAGAGTTGCTAGTATTTAAGAGAGTTGCTAGCATTCTGTTAGAGGATACTAGCCATCGGGTGTTTAGTTCTCTACTGCTGGGTAGTCAACTTCTCGGAGTTCCACCAAAGGATAGCAAGGAATTGATTTCTCTCCGCAGATGCCCGTAACGCTGCCAGTGGCAACGACAGTTTTACCGACATAGGTTTGAAGCGGCTGACCTTGCAAATACACTCGGCCAATCGTGGTGCCTTCAATGTAGTAGCCGGTTGGCGGTGGATTGAGTGAATCTACTTTGTCGTATTCGTACTGAGCTTGTACGATGCCTTCTACCTGAATAGGAGGCGCAATAGTGGCACGATAGAGCTTGTGGAGCTGCCAGGTGGTTGCGGCTGTTGCCGCAGCGCCCATCACAAAAAAGAGAAAGGCAACTGCCCATAGTGTGGGCTGCGATCGCTCTTTTCTCACGCGGACTTGCCCAGATGCCTGAATCATAGGCTGCTGAGATCCAGGCTGAGGCATAGTTGATGATGTCATGACTTAAGTTCTCCCCTCGTAGTTTTAAAAAGATAAATAGCTGGCCAACATCAGTGCTTTGCTTATGCCTGTTAGCGAGATGCTTCACTGCTCACAGACACACTATAGCGACGGACTGTGGTACCCAGATGTAGAGATTATCCGCTTTTTGCAACTGGCCCTTATCCGGTTTTTGCGGTCGGTTTTTGGAAGAGGCTAGCGGCGCTCACTTAAGTAAGGTTACCCACCCTGATGGCCAATGCTCTACTCTGCGAATAGCTTGCTGTGCGAGCACTTCACGGATTGCTGTTGTTTGGTTAAGTGAAAAGAAAAGTTAACTTTTTGTACGTATTTTGAAAGGGTGCACGGTGTGCCAGTGCCTGCGGGTGTACTGCTGCGAGCGTATTGTTTGGGGAAGTGCTTTTGAAGGCTCCGTCGTGAAATTTTTCCTAGCTTTCTGGTTCTGTTGTTAGCGTGTGGTACACCGCCCAGATGGCTAGCGGCCTCAAATAGTGACAGGCACGAAAAGTCCCAACAGCCGTAATCGCTTCCGGGGTCCGAAACTGCAAGCCATACTCATAAATCTGCTGTACGACGGCTTCTGTTATCTCCAGGGCTTCTGCTCGCTGGCCCATCTGAGCAAAGAACGCTGCTAGGCCGAAGTTAATGCCAGTCCACACCTCTAGCTGATGCGTGTCGTCTGGGTTTTGGGGAGAGCCGTCTGGCCGAACGCCATTGGCACAGCCAATCTTTAGCCCCAGCTCAGCCGCGCTAAAGTGACCCGTCTGTGCCCCTTCAAACTTTTGGTTTTGCGGTCCTAGCTGCGCGGTGTACTCGTTGAATTTTACAAAGCAGGCATCGTAAATTGCTGAGAGGGTGGGTTGTATGTATTCTTCATCGACCACATTAGGGAGGCCCATTGTGGTCGTACAAAACTGGCCGCAGAGCTGGTCAGCCATGACAACATCGGAGCCGCTGCCGGTATCAAGGCGGTAGTAGCTGCCGTTCCACAGCTGCTTTTGGTAGGCCGCGCGCCCATGTTGCCACCAGCGCCGATACTGTGAGAGCAAAATGACGATGGTTCCCTGTACTCTGTTGTTCTTTTGGAGGATTTCTCCCATGGCGATCGCCGCACTGAGCGCTGCAATCCATAACCCTCCGCAGTATGCACTGATCCCCTGCAAGCGCCAGTCATCAAATGTTTGGTCAGGTGCGCCGCTGTTTTCGATCAGGCCATCACCATCGGTATCAAACAGCTTGGTGTAGCGTAAGGTTTCTACAACCGCAGGCCAACACTCTGCCAAAAAGTCGATATCGGTGCTGCCGGTAGATTCAAAAACTCTATAGACTTGCAGCACAAAATCGCTGGAGAGATCTTTCCACTGGTTGCAGTCTTGATAGCTGGTGTAGTTAGTGGCGACCCAAGGGTTTTCGTTGGGTGCGCCCAGGTCGTGTGGTGTTGCTCCTTTGAGTTTACGCGGTGCGAGATGATTTTCTTCCCCAATGGTGTAGTAGTAGCCGATAATCCTCTCTTTATCGTCGGCGGTGGGGATGGCGCGAGCGAAGGCGCGGATGATGGACTTTTCGAGTTCTGGCCAAAGTAGCAGGGTGGCAAAGCCTCCATAGAGTCGTACGTCTAGGCTTTCGTACCAGCGATAGTCGATACATTCGAGTACGCCAAACTGACCGAATGGGTCGGCTTCGCTTGCCGCAGACCATAGCGTGCCACCGCTGGTGAGGTCGTATAGCTCGTTGAAGAGAGCCATTTTGAACCATTTGGGTAGATCGGTGCGGTCCAAGATGGGTTGTTGCCAAGCTTGAAGCTGTTGTTGCCAGTGGGCGTAGTTAGCTAAGGCGGTGGATGCGATCGCCCATGCATTGCGTCCGCTGCGACTAAAGAAATCTGTGTAGCGGCGATAGGCTTGCTTGCCTTGGGCGAATTCGGTTACGGGGAGATCCCAGCTGAGGGTAAACGGGATTTGTTTGGTCTCGCCGGGGGCTAGGGTGAATTTGAGGGCGATCGCACCCCCAATCCGCTCGCCTGTACTTGCGCTCACGTCCTCAATATTCTCCAAGCAGCCGCTTTGTGCAAAACTATTCCATAGCTCGCGGCCATCTCCAGCCGGATCCCATCGGGTATGATACGAAGCCTCTGCTGTTTCGCAGCGAGCTGCAATTGCAAACTGGCCATCGCCTTCTGCTGGGCTATCTTTCCAATCTCCATCCATCACAACACCTGCTGCGATGCCGTGCTCACAGACTAATTTGTTGTAGTTACCCAAACTCTCTTTTAGTGGCGGCACGTAGTCATAAAAAGGACTGCCATCTTCTCTCTGTTGAATCTCTGGCGAAGTTTCACTGTTGGTGAACCAGCCCACCATATTCTCCCAGCTCAGCATGATGCTGAGTGTCAGCGGCTTATCGGTAGGATTGTGCGCTGTCCATACAAAGGTTGCAGCTGGGTAGCTGCTCTCTTGATAGTTCTCTCCTATTTGGGAGAACAACTATCAAGAG
>JBCBDN010000239.1:0-6219 GCA_038529685.1 Cyanobacteria bacterium J06598_1
GTTCGCGCGGGTCACTGGCTTCACGGGGAAAGTCTATGTCGAAGCTGAAGGTGAGTTGCGGGTTGCTGAGCGTGTCTTCATCGTCGGGCTGAGCCGCTGAGGATGAGCCGGTTAAGACGGGGTCAATGACGGCTGTAGCTGGGGTGAGATCGAGAGACTGGAAGTGGGCTGTGGTTAGCGCGATCGCATGTTTCATATGAGCGAAAAATCTCTAGCAGGGTAGAAAGGACGTGTAAAATAACGCAACACCTCATAGATGCAGTCTATCGCTATGGCCGTTTCTTCTTCTACAGGGCCCGTTCGCATTTGTATAACGATCGGCACCCGCCCGGAGGCCATTAAGCTGGCGCCAGTCATTCAAACCTTTCAGCAGCGGCCCAACTTTGAGACCATTGTGGTGCTCACCGGTCAGCACCGAGAAATGGTGGCGCAGGTTATGAAGCTGTTCAACCTGAAAGCTGACCATAATCTGGACATCATGCAGCCTAAGCAAACGCTAAGCGACATTACCTGCCGCAGCTTGCAGGGGTTAGAAAAGCTGTTCATCAGCCTGGAGCCCGACATGGTGATTTCTCAGGGCGATACCACTACAGCCTTTGCTGCGGCCCTAGCGGCCTTTTACCAAAAAATTCCGGTGGGCCATGTAGAAGCAGGCCTGCGAACAGACAATATTCTGAATCCTTTCCCGGAAGAGGCCAACCGCAGACTGGTCTCTCAGATCGCGACGCTGCACTTTGCGCCCACCGAAACCTCTGTCGCTAATCTCAAAGCCTCTGGGGTAGCACATGGCATTCATCAAACCGGCAATACGGTGATCGACGCACTGCTGAGAGTCGCTGAAAAATCGCCCACTTGCGATGTACCCGGTCTCGACTGGGCGCAGCATCGGGTCATTCTTTCTACGGTGCACCGCAGAGAAAACTGGGGCGAGCCGCTGGCCGACATTGCCAAAAGCTTTTTAGAAATTTTGGAGCGCTTTCCAGAGACTGCGCTGCTGCTGCCGCTGCATCGGAACCCTACGGTACGAGAGCCGCTCAAAGCCGCTTTGGACAGCCATCCAAGGACATTTTTGGTGGAGCCGCTGGACTATGCGCAGCTGGTGGGGGCGATGAAGCGATCGCACCTCTTACTCACCGATTCAGGCGGACTCCAAGAAGAAGCCCCAGGACTGGGGAAACCCGTGCTGGTGCTAAGAGAAACCACCGAGAGGCCCGAAGCGGTCACGGCTGGTACCGCAAAGCTAGTCGGCACCGACGTAAGAACGGTGGTAGGGGCTGCGTCTGATCTTCTGGGGAACGAAAGTGAGTATGCCGCGATGGCCAAGGCCGTTAATCCCTTCGGGGATGGCCACGCAGCAGAGCGCATTGCAGACATTGTGGCTCAGCATTTTAGCTAGCAGCAGCCATCAGCTTCATACGAAAGGCGGCTTTAAGCAGCGCGCTTGAGCTAATCGTTTTTCTTTTTCTTAATCAGGTTCTTTTTAGAGGCCTTGAGCTCTTTCCACAGTTTTTTGATGTCGTCGTAAGCCTCTGCGCTGCTGACCTTACCGCCGGTTTCCAAACCACAAATGAGCGATACCCGCTGCGCAAATTCTTGCAAGTTAGCGTTAAAAGCTAGGTTTTGCGGTGTGAATTCTCCGTGGTAGCGACTACGCGGCGTAATGAACTGATTGAGCTCTTCTTGATTATTTTTATTGGTTTCTTGACTATTTTTATTGGTTTCTTGACTATCTGTTTCTTTATTATTTTTAGACATCGATTAGGCTCCTGGAGCTGAGCGGCAAAAATAGAGGAAATGGAAACCATCACCTGTAAGAATTTCGGCCAAAAGTAATGAAACTGTAAGTTGATATATAAAGTTATCTAAAGTAGCAATATTCGAACATTTTAAGGATATACGACCTAATTCTAGGATAAGGCTTTTCCTTTATACAGGCGGAAACTACGGGGCTGGCTGTCTCTGGAGGCAGACATTGGCTCACGAATTTAGTCTGAGTTGAAGCCGATGTAGGGTTCTAACAGGCCACAAAATCAATTGACTCTCGATCGGATAAGCCGGAAACGAGTGGGTAAGATACTAGTATCAAGTCTTTTGGATGTATCTAAGATTACGCCATCCTTCACACGCACGCCCTTTCGCGATTACCGCACGTCATTGGCACCACTAGACTGACACCCCTCACTGGCACCCCTCACTGGCACCCCTCGTCAGAACGGCATGCGGCTTTTTGGAACTCCTCAACCTTTATCTAGCGCTATGACTTTTTCAGATGCTGTTGCAAAAGCTATCGGCGGACTTAAGGCCGGATGCATTAGAGCCGGATGTGTAGGAATTGGATTAGCCGCGATCGCAGCTGCACCTGGCGTCGCCGCCGAAAGAGTCGTCGTCAGAGTAGGGCCGCTTAGCCAATCGATAGAACTGACGGACTTAGAAACCTTTGCGCGCACAGGCGAGGTGCCTGCGGGGCTTCAGCTATACGAACGGTTTTTGTCGCCTTCTGTGCAGCAAACACTTCAACAGCAGCTGGCGCTCGATCCGCAAATGAGCGATCGCATTATTGATGACGTGATGCGATCAGCCAATGGCGAGCTGCTGCTGAGCACCCTTTCACGGGTTGCACCAAACATGACCATTCCACAGCTGCAAGCGGCGATTCGATTTGCGGCTGCGCAAACGGATGGGCTTAGCGTATTAGGAATTTTGAGAGCGATTCCGCAAGAGACTTTGGAGGTGGATATTAGCGCGGCGATCGCGCTGATGTCTCAACTCAACTTTTCGACCCTTGAGAGCCGCTCACTTAGCGGCGTGCTAGAGCAGGAGCTACGAGTCGAGACACTGACACCGCTGCCCAGTGGGTTAGATCCAGCTGAGCCAGGGTCGATTGAAGTTTCTCAGCGCTCTGTTAGCTTTCGCGATACCGACCGTCAACGGGTTATCCCGGTCGAAATTTACTGGAGCGAGTCGGCTCGTGGCCCTTTGGTTGTGCTCTCTCACGGCTTCGGCGCCGATCGGTTTTTCTTAGACTACCTTGGCAGGCATCTGGCCTCTCACGGGCTCACCGTTGTTTCAGTAGAACACCCTGGCAGCAACCTACAGGCGCTCGTCAGCCTACCGGTTGATCCAGAAATTGCGGGTGAACCCAGCCGGTTACTGCCTGCCACAGAATTTTTGGATCGCCCGCGCGATGTGACCTTCGTGCTCGACCAGTTAGAGCAGCTAAACCAAGGACGCTCTATCTACCGTGAACTGTTTAATACTGAAGAAGTCACGATTATTGGCCATTCACTCGGCGGCTATACCGGGCTGGCACTGGCTGGCGCCAAGCTAGATCTGCGATCGCTAGACACCTTTTGCCAAGACATTCAGCCCCTCGGCGTTTCTCCAGCCGACTGGCTCCAGTGCGCCGCCGTCGGCCTTGAAGAGCAGCAGGCCGATCTGAGCGACAACCGCATTCAGCAAGTGGTAGCGATGAACACCCTGACCGGTCAGCTCTTTGGCGAAGCGGGCCTCTCAGAAATTACGGTACCGACCCTTTTACTCACCGGCACTCAAGACGGCGTCGCCCCCACGTTAGACCAACAGCTAGGCGCGTTCACTCAACTCTCAGGAGAGAAATACCTGCTCGCGGTGATTGGCGGCACACACCTCAGCGTAGGGGATCCCGGCAATGTCAATCCGGCGCTGACCGAGCTGCCCTTCATGTCTGAGCTGCGGGTAGAAGAAACGGGCAATCTGCGCGAGCTGATCAAAGGACTGTCGCTGAGCTTCGTAGCACAGCAAACGCCTGAGGCTGAACAGTACAAGCCCTTTTTGAGCGCTACTTACGTTCAGTCACTGTCGACAGAAACCCTCCCCTTAAGAATGGTAGAGACTCTGCCAGAGAGCGTTCAAAACTGGCTGGCTTTCACGGCTCGTGTCTCCAGCAACTCTTCGCCTGCGCTTAAAGACAGACTGCTAGCTTTGGGATACCTGGGCACCATCACACAGCGTCATCAGTGGCACATGGCCGTTGCGGTGCACTTACAGGCAAGCCAGATTGTGAGCGTGCTGCGATCGCCGGTTCCTTTCATCGCCAGCTGGTAGAGATTACGCCCCCCGAGTTTCGTCAAGAAAAGTTGAATTTCATTTGATTGCGTTTGGTGCCTAGTGCCGGTTGTTCTGCCAGAATGGAAGACTGAAAAGCTTGAGCTTTTCAGTTCTGATTTTTTGTAGAACCCACCATTCCACCGGAGAAGATCGAATGCCAGATAATCGCAAGAGTCAGGTAGTCACCCAAGGCGTACAGCGGGCTCCTAACCGAGCGATGCTCAGAGCTGTCGGTTTTCAAGATGACGATTTTAAAAAGCCCATCGTCGGCCTAGCGAACGGCTACAGCACCATCACGCCTTGCAACATGGGCATCAACACGCTGGCGATTCGCGGCGAAACCGCGCTGCGCGAAGCAGGCGCAATGCCTGCCATGTTTGGCACCATTACCATCAGCGATGGCATTTCTATGGGCACTGAGGGGATGAAATATTCCTTGGTTTCTCGTGAGGTAATTGCAGATTCTATTGAGACGGCCTGCACGGGCCAGAGTATGGACGCGGTGCTGGCAATCGGTGGCTGCGATAAGAATATGCCGGGGGCGGTGATTGCGATCGCCCGCATGAATATCCCAGCTGTGTTCGTCTATGGCGGTACTATCAAACCTGGCCATCTAGACGGAGAAGACCTCACGGTTGTCAGCGCCTTTGAAGCGGTGGGTCAGTACAGCGCGGGCAAAATTTCTAAAGAAAGACTCGATGCGGTAGAGCGTCATTCTTGCCCTGGCGCCGGATCTTGCGGCGGTATGTTTACGGCCAACACCATGTCTTCTGCCATTGAGGCGATGGGGTTGAGCTTGCCTAATTCTTCCACGATGGCGGCTGAGGATGAGGAGAAAGCAGTCAGCACTGAGAAGTCTGCGTTTGCACTAGTAGAAGCGATTCGGCAGCAGATTTTGCCCAAGGACATTCTCACGCGAAAGGCGTTTGAGAATGCAATGGCGGTGATTATGGCGGTGGGGGGATCGACGAATAGTGTGCTGCATTTGCTTGCGATCGCCCACACCATCGGCGTCGACTTAAGCATCGACGACTTTGAAGCCATCCGCCAAAAAGTCCCCGTCTTCTGCGACCTCAAGCCCTCCGGCAAGTACGTCGCCACCGACCTCCACAAAGTTGGCGGCATCCCCCAAGTGATGAAGATGCTGCTGAACGAAGGCCTCCTCCACGGCGACTGCATCACCGTCACCGGCAAAACCGTCGCGGAAAACCTCGCCGACATCCCCGATCAGCCCACTGCCGATCAAGATGTCATTCGCCCCTTCGCTGAACCGATGTACAAGCAGGGTCACCTCGGCATCCTCAAAGGAAACCTCGCCCCAGAAGGCGCCGTATCCAAACTCACCGGCATTAAAAACCGCAGCATCACTGGCCCCGCCCGCGTCTTTGAATCTGAAGAAGAGTGTCTGGATGCGATTTTGGCCAACAAAATCAAAGCTGGTGACGTTATCGTCGTCCGCTATGAAGGGCCTAAAGGTGGTCCCGGCATGCGTGAAATGCTTGCCCCCACATCCGCCATCATTGGTGCAGGGCTGGGTGATTCCGTGGGCCTCATTACCGATGGTCGATTCTCTGGAGGCACTTATGGCATGGTGGTTGGTCACGTTGCCCCGGAAGCCGCAGTCGGTGGAACTATTGGTCTCGTAAAAGAAGGAGACTCCATCACCATCGATGCGGACAAGCTGCTGCTGCAAGTGAATGTCTCTGATGAAGAGTTGGCTCAGCGCAAAACGCAGTGGACCGCTCCGAAGCCAAACTATGAACGAGGTGTATTAGCGAAATACGCCAAACTGGTTTCTTCAAGCAGTCAAGGCGCAGTCACAGATAGAGACTTGTTCTAAAGCAGGGAAACACTGCATTGCAAAGAAACAGAGGAGTGAACACCGGTCTTTCTTCTGTTTCTTTGCAAAATCCGCAATAACCGACATGAACGAAAACAATTCAAAAAGTACCTCAAGGACTGATTGGACAGCGCTTGACGCGATAACCGACGAAGATATTGATTACTCTGACATTCCACCGTTGACGGATGAGTTCTTCGAGAATGCCACTTTACGTAGGGCTTGCTGAAAAAATCGATGCCGAGCTATGCGCCGCTGGCGCTGGCGAAATGATGTGTCTCAAGCCGAGCTGC
>JBCBDN010000240.1:0-6156 GCA_038529685.1 Cyanobacteria bacterium J06598_1
CCTCAATCAGGTGATCGGTAAATACGCGCTCACCCCAATCGTTTGCCCTGGAATGCTGGTAAGTACGCCGAGCACGCTGGCAATAACGATTACCCAGCCGTAGAAGATCGGAAGCTTAGCAGGCGAAAAGGGAAAATTGGGGCGAAAAATAGATGCTTTCATTAACAAGGGAGGCAGTTAGAAGGTATCAGAGAAGACACTCTAGCGAGAGATAGATGTTAATTCTGACAAAAGCAGATAAAATCTAGCGGATAAAACGCCTGCCGTTAAAACTAACTTCGCTAATCGAGCCTTCACTATGACAGATAACGCCAAAGGAAGAATGCTGCTCTCCCACAACTTCGCCTTGCTTGAAGGAGAAGTCCATCCGCTGAATCGAGAAGAATTTGCTGAGGTCTTTATCCAAGCGCTCAGCGACCAAGCTGGCATGGAGTGCGCTTTGATTGATAATCCTCATTGGATTGTTGAAGTGAAGTACGATGCAGAAAAGTATGCCCCCGCAGACGTCGGTCAGCAGTGTGCAGATACCCTGGCAACCTATCGAAAGTCTCACAATAAAAAAGACTTTACGGTGATGGCTCTGGGGGGCGTGAAAAACACACCGGCCACTAGCCCTTCTCCTTCTTTGCAAACGGGTGAATGGGGCGTAGATGTGGTAGAAGCACTCGATCCAAAAGAGTTTTTAGAAGAGATTAATTGGGAGATGCTCTCGGGGGCAAAGCCCGCTGAAGATATCTTCAGAATTGATGTGGCTGTGTAGGTGGGTGGGTGACAACGAATATCTGTTGTATTTTCCTTTTGGGAGTAGGAGAGTAGGGGAGTAGGGGGTGAGGTGAAGTTTGCTCCTTGCTCGCTTGCTCCTTGCTCTCTCGATTAGGTCAACTCTGGAAATTGAGCTGTATTGGTATCGTCAATTTGCTCAGAAACACGCCGTTGGTTGGGCATATCTGGTTGGGCACATCGTTGTTGAGGCCTGTGGCGCTTGCGGTCAGTTCCGGAAAGAACGTTAAAAAACTATAAAAACTGACATTTCTTTTGATCCGTGAGAATAACTCTTTAACTAAATTTCAGCGGTCAGCCTTTAGTATGTTTGCTAGTTAATGCCCACAAGTTATTCAAACTGACTATGACACTGACTAGCAAAATTCAAGATGTTGCTGTTAAAGAAGCGATCGCTGCCGACTGCGCTCAGCTGATAGACCGCCAAGTCTCTGCCAAAAGTGGCCTGTCGGGGATGGCGCTCAAGGCGGCCTATGGGGTGGTAAAGGGTATTGGTGCTAACTATGTGCCGGGTGCTATTAAGCGTCTGCTGCCTGAAACGTGTGCGGCCATTGAGCCGATGTGGGCAGAGGGCGTGGCTAAGGGAGACCCGGTGGTGTACATGGGTGATAATCGCGATCGCGCGGCTGACCTCATCCTAGGGGCAACGGATGCGCGCATTGAGAGAACCGGCAACAGTTTAATCAGCGGTACCTATAAAAAACTGCGTAAGTCTGTTAAATCAGATGTGGTTGCCGCTGTGCCCGAGGTGGCTCAAATTTTGAACAGTCACGTCAGTTAGGGCATTGCCTTTAGCTGTTCGAATCATAAAACGACTTTCTGTAGTTAATCATTAGAAATCGTGGCCGATCCTGAAAAGTCACGGTATCCTTGATCATTATCACTTCAGGCGCTTTCTTCTCTCTCTAGTATCCGTGGCGACTTGGTGTCCGTGGCGATTAGTGTCCGTGGCGACTTCTGCGGCAATTGTAGCTCGTGGCGATCGCCGCAGCGTTAGTGAGAAAAAACAGAGTGTATCTTTTCAGAACTGTTCTTATATGACTATCAAACAGCTTCCCGGCGATGCTAACCATTTGGGCGCAACCTGGGATGGACAGGGAACAAACTTTGCGCTGTTTTCAGAAAATGCTACCCGAGTAGAGCTGTGCCTGTTCGACGAATCGGGCACAGAGACTCGTTATGAGCTAGGCGGGGTTTATCACTTTGTTTGGCACGGCTACTTCCCCACTGTGAAACCCGGTCAGCGATACGGCTTTCGGGTGCATGGTCCGTTTGATCCCGAGCACGGCCATCGGTTCAACCCAAATAAGCTGTTGATCGATCCCTACGCTTTGGCGATAGAGGGAAACATTGACGCAGGTCAGCAGATTTTTGGCTATACCTGGTTTCAAGAAGAAGAAGACCTAGGTTGCAACATTGAAGATAGCGCCACGGCTATGCCCAAGTGCATTGTGGTTGATCCCACCTTTGACTGGCGGGGCGATGAGCGGCCCAATACGCCCTGGAATGAAACCATTATCTATGAGATGCACGTTAAGGGCTTTACGCATACGCATCCCAAAGTGCCTAAAAGACTCCAGGGTAGCTATGCGGGCTTGGCGCATCCAGCGGCCATCAAACACTTAAAGTCTTTGGGGATCACGGCGGTAGAGCTGATGCCAGCTCACCACTTTCATGCTAAGCCGAGCTATTTGGTCAGTAAGGGACTGAGCAACTACTGGGGCTACGACTCGCTCAATTATTTTGCACCTCACTCTGACTACAGTTCGGCAGGGGCGGTAGGGCAGCAGGTAAAAGAATTTAAGGAAATGGTGCGATCGCTCCACGCCGCCGGGATCGAAGTCATCTTGGACGTGGTGTACAACCACACCGGAGAAGGCAACCACATGGGGCCGACCCTCTGCTTTCGGGGGATCGACAACGCCTCTTATTACCGACTGGTCGAAGGCAACGAACGCTACTACATGGACTACACCGGCTGCGGCAACTCGCTGAGAATGAGCCACCCGCAGGTGCTGAAGCTGATTATGGACAGCTTGCGCTATTGGGTAGAAGAGATGCACGTGGATGGCTTCCGGTTTGACCTAGCTTCTGCGCTGGCCAGAGAGCTGTTTGAAGTGGGTACGCTGGCTACCTTCTTTGACATCATTCACCAGGATCCGGTGATCTCAAAGGTGAAGCTGATTGCAGAACCTTGGGACGTGGGCGACGGCGGCTATCAGGTCGGTAAATTCCCGCTGCTGTGGTCTGAGTGGAACGGTAAGTACCGCGATACCGTACGAGACTTTTGGCGTGGTGAAGATAGCGCCCTCGGGGAATTTGCCCTGCGGTTGACCGGGAGCTCTGACCTGTACGAATCCACAGGGCGTAGGCCCCATGCCAGCATTAACTTTATTACGGCTCACGATGGTTTCACCCTGCGAGATTTGGTGAGCTACAACGACAAGCACAACGAGGCTAACGGTGAAGACAATCGCGATGGTGAGAGCCACAACCGCTCTTGGAACTGTGGCGCAGAGGGCGAGACCGACGATCTTGAGATTTTGCAGCTCAGGCTTCAGCAGCAGCGCAATTACCTGGCGACGCTGATGCTTTCGCAGGGGGTGCCGATGCTGCTGGCCGGTGATGAAATGGGGCGATCGCAGTTTGGTAACAACAACACCTACTGCCACGACAACGAACTCTCCTGGCTGAACTGGGATCTCTCTGCTGAGCAAAAAGACCTGCTGCGCTATACCCAAAAGCTCGTCAAGCTCATTAAAGAGCATCCTGTTTTTCGGCGGCGCGACTGGTTTCATGGTCGCCAAATCTACGGCTCTGGGATCAGAGACATTGGCTGGTTTAACCTGGATGGTCAGCTGATGCAAGACGAATGGAACTCGGGCTACATCAAAACGCTTACCGTACTGCTGAACGGCGAAGAGATTGCTACCCCCAATAAGCAGGGCGAGCAGGTGCTAGACGATAGCTTTTTGCTGATGTTTAATGCGCACTACGAGCCGCTGGAGTTTGCGCTGCCCAAGCGGCTGCTGAACACCGAGAACACCGACTGGTCTGCGCGCAAGTGGCGTTTGATTATTGATACCAAGGAAGGGTTTGTGAAACGCCGGAAAACCTACAAGAAAAGCGATAGGGTAGCCGTTGCTGCCCGCAGTTTGATCGTGCTGGGCTCTCGCCTGTAGCTGACTTCTTTACGCAACGGTCAGATTTTTATCTATAGTGAGGGCAATTAAAAAAGTCAGCTGTGAAGCGCAATCTCTATTGGGGCTTACATCTGATGGTTGTTGCACTGATGTATGGGTTGGCTTATGGGCGGGTACAAGCTGAGAGAACGACTGCAAACGGCGCTGTCAGAACGCATGACGACAAGTCCGGCGAAAAGGCGATCGCTCAAGCGGTCAATTGTTCGCCTCTGGCGGCGGGTACTGCTAGGGCTTACGGCCTGCGCCCTCGTCGTTAGTACCGCCAGCTGTAGCAGCCTAGACTCACTCCGCCTAGAAAACTTTCGGGTAGATAGTGCTGACGTTCCGACCCTGGTAAGCACTGTTGTCGGTGAGCCTAAGACCTTTAACTATCTTCTGTCTCAAGAAAGCTCAAGCAGCGACGTGCTGGGCTTTTTGTACGAGGGTCTGATTCGGATTGATCAAACCACTAGCGAAATTGTGCCAGGGCTTGCTGAGTCTTGGACAATTTCGCCCAATGGCCAGACGATTACCTTCGTACTCAAAGAAAATCTGAAATGGTCTGACGGTGAGCCACTGACGGCTGATGACGTGATCTTCACCTATAACGATTTGCTCTTGAACGAAGAGATCATTACAGACACCAGAGATATCCTGCGGATTGGCGCAGAAGGTAAGCTACCAGTGGTGAGCAAGCTAGACGATCGCCGCATAGAATTTAAAATTCCTGAGCCGTTTGCTCCTTTTTTGCGGGTCACGGGGATCGCTATCTTGCCAAAGCATATTTTGGCAGAGACCGTGACTAATAAAGACGGCGATGGTCAGCCGCTGTTTATGTCTACTTGGGGCACAGATACTGAGCCGTCGGAAGTTGTCGGGAATGGTCCTTACACGATTAAAGCTTTTGTGCCTGGAGAGCGCATCATTTTTCAGCGCAATGAGTTCTATTGGCAAAAGGGTCCTAACGGTGAGCCGCGTCCCTACATTGAAGAAATGGTGTGGCCGGTTGTGAGCTCTCAAGATGCTCAGTTCGTGCGCTTTCGCTCAGGTGACGCGGACCTCATGGCCGTAACGCCCGATAACTTCTCGCTCATGAAGCAGGATGAAGCGCAGGGCGACTATACGGTTTATAACGGTGGCCCGACGACGACGCGGCTGTTTATGACCTTTAACCTGAATAAGGGCTCGGTAGACGGTAAGCCGGTCGTCGACCCGATTAAGTCCAAATGGTTTACCAACAAGGCTTTTCGGCAAGCGGTAGCCCACGCCATTGATCGAGAGACTATGCTGAACAATATTTTTAAGGGCCTAGGTGAGATGCAAAACTCTCAAATTGCGCCCCAGAGTCCTTACTTTGCCGAGTCGGGCTTACCCGTTTATGACTATGACATTGAGGCTGCAAAAGACCTTTTGGTGTCGGCGGGCTTTGCCTATCAGGGAGACAAGCTGGTAGATGCGGATGGCAACTTGGTTCGCTTTACGCTGCAAACTAATGTCGGCAATAAAATCCGTGAGTCGGCAGGGGCCCAAATTAAGCAGAACCTTGGCCTAATTGGTATTACCGTCGATTTTCAGCCGATTGATTTTAATAAGCTGATCACAAATATTGGTGACACCCTGCAATGGGACGCGATTGTGCTGGGTTTTGGCGCTGGGGTAGAGCCTAATAGCAGCGCTAACCTGTGGCTTACGAGCGGGGGTTTGCACTTTTTTAATCAGGAAGCGCAGGGTGAGATGAACATGACGGGCCGAGAGGTTTACCCTTGGGAGCAGCAGATTAGTGACCTCTATGTGAAGGCGGCTCAAGAGCTAGACGAGGACAAGCGTAAGGCCCTTTATTTTGAGACGCAGAAGCTGGTTCAGGAGAATCTACCGTTTATTCATTTGGTGGGTCAGTATTCTATGAGCGCGGTACGGAACAAGGTGGAGAATATTAAATACACTGCTTTGGGCGGTACGCTGTGGAATATTAGTGAGCTGAAGCTGATGGAAAATTAGGGCTGCTTTTAGCGGGGGAGGGGGCGCAACTGCTCTCCTGAATCTTCTGCTTTGATAGACCCGTCAGATGCTCATCTTAAAGTTTGCTGTGGTTAACGCCGATATCCGATCGCTATCCGGCATAATCATAAGTCAAGAGAGCTTTACTCATAAGCTCTCTTTATATAAGTAGCTATACAGCTAGCTGAATGGCTTG
>JBCBDN010000241.1:0-6067 GCA_038529685.1 Cyanobacteria bacterium J06598_1
GAATCAAAAAACAACAATATACATCGAAGGAGAAAACAATGTTAGCGAATTCTGTAAGAACTAACCGGACCTCTACCCGGACTTCTGTTGCTTGGATTGCTCGACACGGTTTGTCTAGTTCAGCCTACCAAAGCGAGTTTCAAAAAAATACTAGCGCTGGCTATCGCCTCACCCATGTCAGTGGCTACGGCGTCAATGGCAAAGACTATTACGCCGCCATTTGGGAAAAGCGTAGCGGCCCAGCCTACATTGCTCGCCACGGACTCTCTAGTTCGGCCTACCAAAGTGAATTCAATCAGCACACGAGAGATGGCTACCGTCTGACCCATGTCAGTGGCTACGATGTCAACGGTAAAGACTATTACGCCGCCATTTGGGAAAAGTCGGGTGGCAACGCTTGGTCCGCTCGACATGGGATGTCATCAAAGGCATATCAGTGCCAGTTTGATAATCATTATTATCAGGGGTATCGCCCTAAGTTAGTCAGCGGATATGCCAAGGGTTCCTCTGCTCGCTTTGCTGCAATTTGGGAGAGCACAGGTGCCTGGGATGTGGCCGATATCAACCATATCAACAAGACTGTTAAAACCTTTATGAGAAGCAGCAAAGCAACGGGTGCAGCTTTAGCCATCACCAAAGACGGTCGGTTAGTGTTTGCTAAAGGGTATGGCTATGCGGATAAAAAAGAGGGCGATCGCGCCTGCGCCACCACATTGTTCTTAGGGGCTAGCATGTCCAAACCCGTCACCAGCATCGCCATCATGACGCTAGTGGAACAGGGCAAGCTCAAACTCTCCGATAAAGTGTTTGGCGAAGGTGCCTTGTTAGGCACGACCTACGGTTCTAAGGCCTACAGCTCTCAGGAAAAGGCCATCACAGTGCAGCACTTGCTAGAGCATACGGCTGGAGGCAACCAATGGGACAACAACCTAACGCCAGACGCTGACACCGTGGGCGACCCCATGTTTTCAAAACAGTCTTACAGCCATCAGGAATTAATCGGTTGGGTGCTGGATAATCGCAAGGTTGATATTACGCCAGGTAGCGCTTACCACTACTCGAACTTTGGTTACTGCATCCTAGGTCGCATTATCGAGAAGGTAACGGGTCGCTCATATAAAAGCTATGTGCGCACAGCGGTTCTGCGGCCAGCGGGCGTAAAAAGTATGCGCATTGCTGGCAGAAGGCGGCGGAATGAAGTTGCCCATGATGACTACTCGCCCTCGCTAATCGCCCGAATGGATTCTCACGGGGGTTGGATTGGCTCAGCAGTTGACTGGGTGCGTTTGTTGGTTCGAGTTGATGGGTTCACCACTAAGCGTGACATTTTGAAGCCAGACACCATCAAAACCATGACCACATCTACGCTCAATAGCGGCTACGCCAAAGGCTGGAGTGTCAATGCTAGCAACAACTGGTGGCATGGCGGCAAGCTTGGAAAAAGCCGGTCTATTTTGGTTCGCACCCAAAGCGGCTATACGTGGACGCTGTTGGTACATGGCTACGACGGTGAAGGCTCGCTAGATTCAGCCATGTGGGATGTGATTAACGGGATTAAGAATTGGCCTGCCCACGATTTGTTTTAAGTCTTGAGAAATCTAAAACAACATGGCTCAGACACGTTGTTCGAGCAATCTGTATCAAGCAACAGACCTCGGACAACATCTTTGCAAAAAGTATCATCACTGAAAGGAGAAGAGTATGACATCTGCTGATAACTTTACAAGCAGTTCCACTGGAAACTCCACAGCATCCCAGACTTCAGGTGCAACGATCGAATCCCCTTTTCCTTCGTCATTTCCAATGGCGCGGGAGGAACCTGAACCGTCAGAACAGGTAGAAGAAGCGTTTTCAGACTTTCTATCGTCTGAGAGTCCCTTTCCATCTATATACGAGCTCGAAAATCCCCTAGAGCGCGCAGGACTCGTTGCGCCTGAGATGGAAGAATATGTTGCTTTTCTCAACGAGCTTTATGACCAAGAGTTTGACGATGCAATTTCAGATTTGGCCGATGAAGCAACTGAATTTTACCACGGCCAGTTTGAGAGCGAATATGGCGACCCGGCAGGTCAAAAACGAGAGGCTGAGTTTCTGTTGGAATCTCATTTTGAGCCGGTCACCCATGAGCTAGAAGCTTTTATAGAAGGGCTGGCCAATGAGCTCGACCAGGTTGATTTAGAACATACGAGCATAGCCAACATTGAGAGCTTAATTGACCAGTATGCGCCTGTGTTTGAAGGCGGCCTGCTCAAGAGAATGAGGAACCGGGCCAAGCGTAGGATCAAGCGGGTCATTCGGAAGGTTAAAAAGAAAGTAAAGAGCGTTGTCAAAAAAGTAGCCAGGGGCGTCAAAAAGGGCGTCAAAGCTGTTGGTAGAGGCATTAAGAAGGGCGCCAAAGCGGTTGGCAGAGGCGTCAAAAAGGCCGGAAAGTTCATTAAACGGAAGTTGGGCAAGTTGCTCAATCGATTGAAAAGGCTCATTAAGCCGCTTCTGAAGCGAGTGCTGAAGTTTGCACTCAATCGCATTCCTGCCCAGTACCGCCAGCTAGCTAAGGGGCTAGCCAAACGGCTGTTTGGCAAAGAAGTTGAAGAATTTGAGTCGTTTGAGCTAGAAGAAGAGACCACTCAGGATATCTCAACAATTCAAAATGAGTTTGATGAGCAGGTAGCCAATTTGCTGTTTGCCGAAGCCGAAGTCGATATGGACGACGCTGTCGCTAGCTACGAAGCCGAAGCGAAGCAGCCGATGGCCATAGACGCGGTGGATAGCTTGGATCAGGCTCGGGCCGATTTTATTCAGCAAGTGACTGCACTTGAGGAAGACGAAGACCCTACACCAGTCGTTGAGAACTTTGTTCCTGCCGTTATGGCCGCCTTAAAGCTAGGGCTGCGGTTAATTGGGCGGCAAAGAGTCGTTAAGTTTCTCGCGAAGCTAATCGCCAAGCTCATTCGTAAGTTTGTGGGCAAAAAGTACGCGCCGCTACTCTCTCAGGCAATTGTGGATGTGGGGCTGCGCCTAATTGGGCTAGAAGTCACCCCAGAAGATGAGGTGAACGCGGCTGGCGCTGCCGTTGCCGCCACGGTGGAAGAAACTGTCCGCCAGGTAGCCGCTTTGCCAGACTATGTGTTGGATAGTGAGGAACTGTTGGAAGGCTTTGTTTTAGAAGCGTTTGAAAAAGCTGCTGCTGCCAATCTACCGCCTGTGCTGCCTGAAAGCAGTTACGAGAAACGCCCCGCTCTGCGCGAAAGCAGCCGCACGAGGGGAACTTGGCTGATGCAGCCGCTGCGTCGTCGCCACAAACGCTACAAAAAGTTTAGCCGGGTCTCTGAAGTCACACTCACACCTGAAATCACGCGGACGGTCAAAACGTTTTGCGGCGTGCCACTGGCAGGTTTCTTGCGAGACCGGCTAGGGCTGGTGCCAGGTCGGACGCTAAAGGCACGAATTCACCTGTATGAAGCCATTCCGGGGACGAGACTGAGTGAGATTTGTCAGGGTGAAACTCACGTGCCTGGGCTGGGGATGTCGGAGGCGCGATCGCAGCTACACCCGCTCACCCCAGCCGCTGCTGGCATGCTCCTAGGCGAAGCAGGGCTCGGGCGCGAAGTCTCTCACAAATATCTCGATCACCAGCCCACCACTGCCGTAGGTCAGCGATTTTACTATCTCGAAATCCCAGGGGCCCATCCCAAAATGATGCCAACCGAAGAGGGAGAAAGCATTGCTCGGCGGGCGAGTGATTTGAACCTGACATTCGATTTTCCCGCTAATCAGCTGCGAGCCTGTCTCTTTTTGAGTGAGGCCGACGCTCAGGCGGTGGCCGTGCGGCTACGTCGCAACGCCCCCATCGGCACAGTCGTCGCGCTGCTGCATGCGGTGCTGGCACCCAAGCTAAAAACAGCGCTGTCTGGCCAGTTTGCGGGGCATGTCAAAATCATTCACGGCACCATCACGCCAGAATATGCCCGAGGTCCGGCGCTGAAACTGTTGCCGCAGGGCGTCAATGAGCGCCTGACGCGGCAGGTGATCGACTGGCTAGGACTGTTTTTAAGCAACTATCTCAAGCAGCACGCTCAGGATTTTGTTGCCGCCACAGAAGCCTTTGCCGACGGCGTCACGCTAAAAGTCAGGCTCAATCACCCCCCCGGCTTTTCCACCCTGTCAAAAGCCCTGCGCGGCGAGCCGGTTAGTCTATACGGCTTTCACTTTACCGACGGCATGCCCGAGGCCAACATTCAAGTGGCCGCTGGGTTTCACCGGGAGTAGTGCCTGATATGAACAGCGATCAAATTGAAATTTTGCAAATGCAGATAGCCCGCCAAGTCGCCCATTGGGTGATGGCGGCTCAGCGGCTCGGCAGCCTAGATGATTTGGCGGCTCCGAGTGCCTGGGAAGGGCTAGAACAATATGTGGGCGTAGTGTTGCGCCAAAACTTGCTGAGCGCCGTTCAGCAGCTTCAGCAGCAGTCAAAGTTTTTGCAGGCCCGATGGACAGCAGCAGAAACGCTGCGTGACCTGAAGCAAGTGCAGCTTCAGCTAGTGCAGTTTCGCAAATACTATTTGAGAACAGAAGTGCTGCTCGACTTTTATGCCGATGCGATTAACACACGGACTAATCCGACGATGGCTGCGCTGCTACGAGCCTGTGACGCCCTCTGCCGTCAAAGTATGACGCCGCTGTTGCGCCCCTTGGGCAAAGCCACGCCGCCAGTGTTGACCTACATCGACAAAGGCTTGGGCGCATCGATTTTAAAGGCCGGTTTGCGCCTGTGGGATGGCAAAACACAAAGCGCAGTGGCCGCGATTAAAATCGTTCGGCACAATCTGTACCGGCCCACGTCTTTAATTCATGAATCTGGGCATCAGATTGCTCATGTTTTAGGGTGGAACCAAGAGCTAGCCGCAGGGCTAAAGAGAGAACTTTCACCCGCGTCTGAGGAGCTGGGTGACATCTGGGCGAGCTGGGCTTCGGAGATTGCGGCAGATGCGATCGCCTTCGTCTACACCGGGTATGCGGCCATTGCCTCGCTGCACGATGTCTTAGCCGGGGGGCACTCATTTGTATTCAACTTTGTTCCAGGCGATCCACACCCCACTAGCTATATTCGAGTGCTGCTAGGCGTGGAAATGTGTCGTCAGTTTTTTGGCTCAGGCCCGTGGGATGAGCTTTCGTATGTGTGGAATCGCAGCCATCCGCTGGAGCAAGCCGACGCTACCGTACGGATGGTTCTAGGGCGATCTTTGCCGCTGCTGCCCAAGGTGAGTGAGTTGACCTTATCAACACCTATGCAAGCTTTTGGCGGGCGAAGTCTGGCGCAGCTGATCAACCCTCAACGGGTGCAGCCTTCTACTTTAGTCAAGCTAGAGCGTCAGCTGGGCCCCGCGCTCTATACCTCGCACCACTGGGTGCAAGCAGAATCCTTGCGACTATTGGCTCTCTCTGGTTACAAAGCGGCGACCCAGCCCAAGCGATCGCTAGAGATTTTGCAGCAGCAGCGAGATTGGATGGTCATGCTGGGATCTTCTTTGCAAGCAGCGTGAGGAAGTCCAATGTTTGCTTGTTTTAGAAGCGTCTTCAAAGAGGTATTTAAATCTGTTCAACCTCAGAAACAAGCCAGTCAACAACAAACCAGTCAACAACAAACTAAGGAGATAGTTGAAATGACAAATGGAGAAGCTCAAGGTGAAGGCCCTCAAGCTCAAAACCCTCAGGCTCAAGGACCTACGCCGTCACCGGTTGGAGAGCCTAGCTTTTCAGTTGGGGAGGCGATCGCACCCGAAACCCAACAAGCACAATCAGAGTTCTCAAATATCAAACAGGCCCTAACCGATAGACGAGCCAGCGTCGAGCCTAAACCCGGCTGGATTTTGCCCCGCGTAGACGACAGAGCTGCCTTTAGCGACCCAGCCCTCAACCCGCCAACGTCAACGCCAACCCAGTAAATGCCATCTTAAATCACTCTCTAGAAATCAAAGAAACCGAAGGAACTGACCATGTTTAGACGCCTGACCACCCCATCCAGCGGACTCACCTACAAAGACAAAGCTAAAGCGCTGTTTAGATCGAA
>JBCBDN010000242.1:0-6097 GCA_038529685.1 Cyanobacteria bacterium J06598_1
TACGTTAGGGCCTTGCCTCGCCTTGGCGTTATGCATCCGCGCTTTGCTATATCTGCTGAGTTTTGCTAATAAGCCAAATTTGAGCACTAGAAGCTTCATCCGAATCGCCGTATCTTCATGCAATACGGACTTATTTTGATACGGGATTACGGGACTCGCTACGTAAATTTAGGGGCGATTTATCAAAGGAACCTGTTGAATTTTTTCAGATAGCGGGCACTTTGAGAACGTCTCCAATCAAGAATTCTTTAGATCTTTTCTGTAGCCGTTTGAGCGATTAGTCATTGGACTTGTGCGATCGCTCAATGCCTCCAAAAAACTGCTCGGATGCTGTGCCTTTGGGCCAAAGCATCTGACGTTTTCTTGTGGAATGAAATCAGCATTTCTTGGTCCTTATTCACTGACTTTTGTGACTTCCCTACCTCGTTTTTGCCGCGTGTTCTTTGGTCCTGCTGTAGCGGTGGGCTGCGTGCTCATGCTCGGCAGCTGTGGGAGCGATTCCACAATGCCGACGGCTCAGCCGATTGTGTATGACGAAATCGATAAAGATTTGTACGTGCAGCCGATTCAGGTGTGCGATGATTTTGGTCAAAACTGCGCTCGGATGAATTTGTTTGCTGATCTGACGGCCGGAATTTTGGAGCAGGCCAAGCTCAGCGTGAATTTTTTGCCGGCTAATCAGCTGAATTCGTCTCGTTTGTTGCACATTGGCGATGAAAAAAATGGCACCAATGAGCTCTATGAGCTTTCTCGTAAAGGGGAGGCGGCTGACTATGGCCGTCATGAAGACTCTACGCGTACGACTGGCCCGATTAACGTATGGTTTGTCGATTCAATTTTGTCTGACAATGGCAATACGCAGTTTGGGTCGGCCTGGGTGGATGCCAACGGTGTGATTATTAGCGAGGCGACGCTGGACTTTAATGGCGGGAAGGGCCGTGCTGATACGCTGGCGCATGAGATTGCCCACAACTTAGGACTCAGACACACCACGCTAGGAGCGGGTGGCGCTAATAACTTGGTCACAGATGGCAACAAGCGCAATGTGCCCGGCAGTGTGAACGATGTGTATCCCAACGGTGCTAAAACCAGTCAGCTAACGGCTGCTCAGATACAGGAGATCTTGGACAGTGGTTTTGTCACGCAGCAGAGTTCAGATGCGATCGCTCCCCATGAGGCTGACTTAGCTCATTACCATCCTGAGACTGACTCAGTCCATCATCATCCTGAGGCTGACTTAGCCCATCATCATCCTGAGACTGACTTAGCCCATCATGTGGCAGACTTAGCCCAAGTGTCATTGCTGAGTCTGCATGCCTCGCACGATGTGTCTTTTATCCAGGCTAGCAGCGAGATTCCAGAGTCTTCCAGCAGCTTGGCCCTAGGGGCGATCGCACTATCTTCTATGCTGTTGCTGAAGCGGCAGACTCCAAAAATGTCCCGAAGCGCCTAGTCTTTTGCTGTATTTAGTACTTTATCGTCTTAATCTTTTCAGCGATTTCTAGTTCATATATCTGTCGCTGCTTTTGGGTTTGTTGCTGGTATCTATGGTTAGCTCTTTGTTCTCTTGGCTCAGCGTGTTAATTTCAGCGGCGGCGGTAGTGGGTTTATTGTCATCGCACTCGTTGATGGGACCGACTGATAGTGGGCTTACAGAGCGAGAAGATGTGGATGCTGTTTATAGAAAAGCTATCGACAGCATCTCTCACCCACCGCTGCGCCAAACGTTCTCTGCGGGCGATTATCAGCTGGTGATTGCAGCGGTTGATGAATGGCACACAGAAGGGGCAACCGCTCAGCTCTACAAAGGTACTCAATTGCAGTGGGAGCAGCGGCTACCCCATGCCTACGGTCCTCGTTTTGCGCAAGTGGGCGTTGAGGGACAAGTGGCGCTGTTCGATGAATTTATTAATGTGGCCAGTCCGCGTGCGGTGATGGTGATCGCGCGTTCTGGCGACGTGATTGCTCAGCATAGCTTTGAGGCAGTGGGTGATGCGATCGCGCGTTCTGCTGCCGATCTCACCACGCAAGCAACCAGCGGCTGGTGGATTTCAGCGCCCCCTGTGCTAAACGATGCGGGCAATGAGGTATTGGTCAAAACAGGCGGTACAATGCTCGAAATTGATCTGGTTACGGGCGAGCTTCGTCATCATTTGAATTTGTAGCGCCGGCAGTAGATTTACACAGTGTGACTTAGAAATTCCATGACGCCCAAACCGCTCAGAATTCTGCAAATTGTCCCTTCTATTTCTTTGGTATACGGTGGGCCTAGTCAGATGATACGCGGGCTCTCAGCGGCGCTAGGTCAGCAAGAAGAGACCGTTGCTCAAGTCACCGTAATCACCACCGACTCCAATGGCGATGTTGATGAGGCTCCTTTGGATGTGCCGCTAGGAGTCCCTGTCCCAAAAGACGGCTATGAGGTGATTCACTTTCGCTGCTCGCCTTTTCGACGCTACAAGTTTTCCCCCTCATTGCTCAGCTGGCTATGGAACAATGCCCATCGCTACGACATTGCCCATATCCATGCGCTGTTCTCTCCAGTCAGCACAGCAGCGGCTACAGTGTGTCGGTGGCGAAAGCTGCCTTACATCATGCGCCCGCTCGGAACGCTAGACCCAGCAGACTTGCAGAAGAAAAAACAGATTAAAAAAGCCTACGCCGCGCTGTTTGAACGGCCTAATCTGGCCGGTGCAGCGGCGATTCACTTTACGAGTGATTTGGAATCCAAGGTGTCTGAGCGCTTTGGGGTGAGCACGCCTGATATGGTGATTCCGCTGGGTGTTTCTCTGCCAAATTTGCCAGAGCGAGTGGCATCACAGCAGGCGATTCGGGCGCAGTTCAGCATTCCAGCAAAGCAGCCGATTGTGTTGTTTATGTCTCGTATCGACCCTAAAAAGGGGTTTGATTTGTTGTTGCCAGCGCTAGAAAACCTACATCAGAACAATATCCCTTTTCACTTCTTTTTATGTGGGGCCAACCCTCAAGATAGAGCTTACGAAAACAGTATTCGTGAGCAGATAGAGACTTCTAAGTGGGCCAGCTGGGCTACGCTCAGCGGGTTCGTTTCGGGCGAGCTGAAGGACCAAATTCTTAGCGCTGCCGATGTTTTTGTGCTGCCGTCGTACTATGAGAACTTTGGCATTGCAGTGGCAGAAGCGATGGCCGCTAAAATTCCGGTGGTGATTTCGGACCAGGTGCACATTTGGCCCGCGATAGAACAAAGTGAGAGCGGATGGGTTGTGCCAACGGAAGTGGATGCGTTGGTGGAGGCGATGGGTGCGGCTTTGGAAAGTGCTGAGGAGCGATCGCGCCGAGGAGAGAATGCGCAGCGGTGTGCCGAGGAGCAGTATGGGTGGCGTGCGATCGCCCAGCGTCTCATCGCCCAATATCAAACCCTAATTGTTTAGGATGCAAAGACACAGATGTAACAATAAGTCCGATTTTCACCGTTCAGCATATGATTTTTGGTAAAATAATGAAACGGAAAAGTTGCACGAACTAAATATTCTCAAGAGCCAACGTCAAAGAACACCTATGAATGCTGAATTGAGTGCTGAATTGAGTGCTGAATCCAACCCAGACTATTCTGACCCAGTGTGGCAAAGATTAGAAGCCGGCAGACAAGCCAAAGCCGCCAACGGTGGCTATGCAGGCTATGGCTCTCCAGCTTTCGGAGAACAAACAGTCGATGGACAGCTCGTTAAGAACAGTCGCGAACAAGAGATTATTGAAATTATTCGCCGTCACCACAAGTCAGGCAAATCGCTGCAAAAGGTAGCTGATTGGTTGAACGAAAATGGATATAAGACCAAACGCGGCCGGCAGTGGCAACGGATTTCTGTCAAGCGCGTGTTAGATCGTTTGTACGGCAAGTCTCAAAAACTCTCGAATACCTAACTTCCAACGATCCTATGGTCTCTCAATCACCTCTGACGGTGACCCCGTCTACAACGAGTGCCATCAATCGCCAAGTTCTTACGGTTTCTCCAGGCACTTCTGTTGCGGATGTCATTCGCAAAATGAGTGATAGGACTGGGAGCCTTCGTGCTAGCTGCGCGGTTGTTTTGGATTCAGCGGGCGCGGTCATTGGCATCTTGACAGAACGCGATATTGTAGGCCTGACAGCTAGCCAGGTACGAGCAAAACAATCCTTTTCAGATATTGCCGTGAGTGCTGTGATGACGGCTCCGGTAAAGACGCTTGAACTGGAGGCTTTTCAAGATATTTTTGCTGTGCTGTTTTTGTTTCGCCGCTATCGGATTCGGCATCTGCCAATTGTTGATGCCCTCGGTCAGTTGGTTGGCGTCGTGACCCCGGCCAGTATTCGTCAGGTGTTGAAGCCTGCTAACTTGCTAAAGCTACGCCGGGTCGCAGATATTATGACCACAGATGTTGTTCAGGCGCCTGCTAACGTTCCGGTTATTTTTCTTGCTCAGCTGATGCAGCAGCACCGTGTAAGCTGCGTTGTGATTGTTGATACGACGGTGATAGAAGAAGACGGCGAACCCGCTATCAATCCGCCTATTGGTATTGTGACCGAGCGAGATATGGTGCAGTTTCAATCTTCGGATCTTGATTTGCACCAGGTAGCGGCCAGAGAAGTCATGAGTGCGCCCCTCTTTTTACTGGAGCCAACTGATTCGCTGTGGGATGCGCATCAGGCTATGCAAACCCGTAAGGTCAGACGATTAGTGGTGTCTTGGAACTGGGGGAGAGATATTGGAATTATTACCCAAACGAGCTTACTGCGAGTTTTTGATCCCATTGAGATGTGCAGTATTGTCGATAGCCTACAGCAGACGGTCAAGCAGCTAACCGAAGAAGCGGGTACCAGTCGAGCCGCAGCCCCCATTCTCATGCCTGATGTATCGGGACAGTTAGAAACATCTCCGCAGGCGTTACTCGATAGAGCGATTGACTGTATTGAAACGGTCGTCGAAAGCACTCAGCTAACTTTATTGCAGCGATCGCAACTCCAACAGGCCAGTCAGTCAATTCAGCAGGTTAGCGAGTCGATATCACAGGAAGTGGAAACGTCGATAGAACCTACTCTTGAGCTGTTGTGATAGAAGACTGTTGTGATAGAAGACCGTAAAAGAGAACGGGATTTAATCACCTTAATCGCTCATCAGGCGCTCATTTGCCCTGGTGCGTAGGCTTCTAGCACTCTGCCTGTAAGTGAGCCTACCACCATCAGGTAGTCACAGGATGGGCAAGCTGTTTGAATACAATGCTCTTGGTTTGATGTCTGTTGTTTTTTCAACAGACGACGTTCTGCTAAGCTCCCACAAGTAGGGCAGTGAACCGTTTGCGCTGCTTTTACAATTTGCATGGCAGGCGCTTGGTTACATGTTTTTTTGGATGTCATGTCTGAAAGTACAGTACTCATGCTAGAACTCGCGCTGTTGTTGTGCTAAATGTGTCGTAGGGGTTTACCCCGGTCAATGTCTCTTTTAATTCGCCGCCGCTGAAGAACATCACGGCTGGAATACTTTTGATGCTAAATCGGCTGGCTACGGGCTTGTTGTTATCGAGATCTAGCTTGAATACGTTGACGCGATCGCCATATTCAGCGGCCAACTGATCCATCATGGGGGCAACTAACTTACAAGGACCACACCAAGAAGCTGTACAGTCGACCACTAAGGGAATCGCTTCCGCCAAAAGGTCATCAAACTCGGCTTCGTCTTTAATGTATTTGGCAATACCTGTTTCTTTAATGCCTAGCAGAGAAAGCTCGTTAGCGATTTCTGCAACGGTGCGATTTGCGTTGATAGTGGTGAGACACAGCTGCTTTTGATAGTGCTTAATCAAAGGCGTTGTCTCTTCTTTGTATATCTCTAGACGGCGTCGAATCGATCCTACCGTGTCATCTTGCCGGCCCGCTGTGAGCAAGCGGTCGATAAGGATTCCACTTTGGGTTTCAAAGTAAATCACCTTTGGATAGGGCTGTTTAATAATGGACAACAGTTCATCGAGGGCTTTTGCTTGCCGCAGAGTTCGTGGAAACCCGTCTAGAATCCATCCGTTGCTCACAGCGGGCCGGCAAGATGACACGGTAGGATCGATTCGACGCCGTCTAGAGATATACAAA
>JBCBDN010000243.1:0-6069 GCA_038529685.1 Cyanobacteria bacterium J06598_1
CTAAACACTGCTGAAGAGGATACCTACTGTGTACGGAGCTGACCCAACAGACAAGCATCCAATGAAAGGATTTCCGCAAATCTGCTTCATTCGCAATACCGTCACTAATCCTAATATCGTGATTGGAGACTATACCTATTACGATGATCCAGAAGATTCTGAAGACTTTGAGCGTAATGTGCTTTATCACTTTCCTTTTGTGGGCGATAAGCTGATTATCGGTAAGTTTTGCGCGATCGCCCGAAACGTAAAATTCATCATGAACGGCGCGAACCACAAGCTCAGCGGATTCTCCACCTACCCCTTCCAAATATTCGGCAACGGCTGGGGGAGCGTCACTCCGCCACCAGAAAGCCTACCCTACAAAGGCGATACGGTCATCGGCAACGATGTGTGGATTGGCTACGAAGCGACAATTATGCCTGGGGTCAAAGTAGGAGATGGCGCAATCATCGCAGCGAAGTCTGTTGTTGTTAGTGACGTTCCCGCCTACACGATTGTCGGCGGGAACCCAGCAGTCAAGATACGTCAGCGCTTTGATGATGAGACTGTTGCGGCCCTACTCGATATCGCCTGGTGGAACTGGAGCATAGAGAAAATCACCCGAGGGCTAGGCAAGATAGTCTCAGCCGACATCGAAGCGCTATCGGCATGCCAGTAGCTAGCTAGCATGCCAGTAGTCACTTGCAATTAGAAGTCACCTGACAATGCTGCGACACAGCGATCACACACGGTCGGATCTTCAGCCGATTCACCCACATGGGTCGAATAATTCCAACAGCGATCGCACTTCTCTCCATCCGCGTCCGCTACCACAATCTCAATCCCTTCAGCCTCACCGCTATACTTAGCACCCGCTAAAACCTCAGCACTCTCTACTAGCTCCACCTGAGACACTAAAAACAAATAGCGCAGCTCATCAACCTGGTTAGACTCTGCCGCCATACTCTCAGCCGGATTCATAGCCGCCAGCTTGGCTTTCAGCTCAGCGTCCGTCACATGTAGCTTCAGCTTCGCCTGGAGGCTAGAGCCAATCGATTTATCCGCTCTGGCCTGCTCCAGCACCGTATTCGACTCATCTCGCAGCGTGCGCAGCTGATTCCAGGTATCGGTTAGCTCAGGGTGCTGCCACTGCTCATCCATTCGCACCCAGCCCGATTCAAATACAGACTCAGTGGGCGTTTCGTAGGGGAGAGACTGCCAAATATCTTCAGCCATGTGGACCAGTACAGGTGCGATCGCCTTCGCCAAACTCTCAATCGCCACGGCCAACACCGTCTGACAACTCCGCCGCCGCGCCGAATCCGCCGCGCTAATGTACAACCGATCCTTCGCAATATCGAGATAAAAGTTCGACAGATCCACCACACAGAAATTCTGCACCGTCTGGAAAAACTGGAAGAACTGATAAGACTCAAACGCCGTCTTCACCTCCGCAAACACCTCCGTCATCCGGTGCAGCATGTACTGATCTAACTCCGGCAGCTGCTCGTAAGGCACCGCATCCTTAGCCGGATCAAAATCATGCAGGTTCCCCAGCAAAAAGCGCGCCGTATTGCGAATCTTGCGATACACATCCGACATCTGCTTTACATTGCGCATACCCAACCGCATGTCGCCCGAATAATCCACCGAAGACACCCACAGGCGCAGCACATCCGCACCATAGGGCGGCTCTTTCTTATGATTATTACCGCCATTAATAATCACGTTCGGGTCTACGCCATTGCCCAGCGACTTACTCATCTTGCGCCCGTTTTCATCTAGCACGTAGCCGTGGGTCAGCACCTGCCGGTACGGCGCATGGCCATTGGTCGCCACACTGGTTAGTAAGCTGGACTGAAACCAGCCGCGATGCTGGTCAGACCCCTCCAAATAAATCTCCGCTGGATACTCTAGCCCTTCCCGCTGCTGCACCACAGAGGCCCAAGAAGACCCAGAATCAAACCACACGTCCATCGTGTCGGTGCCCTTCACATAGGTCTTTCCGTCATTGCGGTAAGCCTCCGGCAGCAGGTCAGCCACACTCAGCTCCCACCAAGCATCTGCGCCTTTTTCAGCCACAATCGTCTGCACATAGGCAATGGTTTCCTGAGTCATCAGCGGCTCGCCAGTTTCCTCCTCATAAAACACCGGAATCGGCACACCCCAGCTCCGCTGCCGCGAAATGCACCAGTCAGAGCGCTCACTCACCATCGAAGTAATCCGGTTCTTACCCGCCGCCGGAATCCACGTCACCTCATCAATCGCATCCAGCGCGTCACCCACAAAGCCCTTCACCGACGCAAACCACTGCTCCGTCGCCCGATAAATCACCGGCTTTTTGGTCCGCCAGTCGTATGGATACTTGTGCGCGTAGGGCTCATGCTTCAGTAGCACTTTCTCTTCTGTCAGCGCTTCAATAATGGCGTCATTCGCCGTCTTCAGCACATTCAGCCCTTCAAAAGAACCGGCCTCAGCCGTAAAATTCCCCCTCGCATCCACCGGACACAAAATCGGCAGATTCTCTCGCTGCCCCACCGAAAAGTCTTCCTGACCGTGACCCGGCGCGGTGTGCACTAAGCCCGTACCCGACTCAGTGGTCACATAGTCACCCCCCACCACAATCGGGCTCACCCGATCAAAGGCACTCTCTTTTTTGGCCAAAGGATGGCGATAGGTAGAGCCCGCCAGCGCCTCGCCCTTCAGCTCAGCCACCACCGTCAGCCCCGTACCAAACGTTTCCGACAGCTTCTCTGCCAAATCCTTCGCCACAATCAAATGCTTAAACGGCTCGCCAGATTTACTCTCCACCACCGCGTAGGTCAGCTCAGGATTCACCGACACCGCTACGTTGGCCGGAATCGTCCAAGGCGTCGTGGTCCAAATCGCCACACCCAGGCTCTCTATATAAGGAGAGAGGGTCGATTTTGCCGCCTCGCACACGTCTACCATCGGGAAAGCAATATAAATACTGGGCGACACGTGCTCTTCAGGATATTCCAGCTCCGCCTCGGCCAGGGCCGTCTGCGAAGAAGGACTCCAGTGAACGCTGCGCAGCCCTCTGTAGATGTGGCCATTCTCGACCATTTTTCCAAATACGCCCAGCTGAGCGGCTTCGTACTCAGGCTGAAGCGTCATGTAGGGGTTTTCCCAGTCGCCCCATACGCCATAGCGCTGAAAGCCTTCGCTCTGCTTTTGCACGGTATCTACCGCGAACACTTTCGCCTTCTTCCGCAAATTAATCGGCGTCAGCTCTCGGCGCTCCGAGGACTTCATTTTTTGTAGCACCTTCAGCTCAATCGGCAGGCCGTGACAGTCCCAACCGGGCACGTAACGCACCTTGCGCCCCTGAAGCGTCTGATACTTGTTGATGATGTCTTTTAAAATTTTGTTTAGCGCGTGGCCCATGTGGAGATCGCCATTGGCGTAGGGCGGCCCATCGTGAAGAATAAAGGGCTCGCCAGTATTGCTTTCAGCTAACTTTTGGTAGAGGCCCTTCTCTTGCCAATAAGCCTGCAGCTCCGGCTCACGCTTAACGGCGTTGGCCCGCATGCTGAAGTCAGTTTGTGGCAGTAGGACGGTCTCTTTGTAGCTTTTGGATTCACTCACGGTGGGTCACGCTATACGGTTGATTCACAAGGATGCGGATTAGGTCATTCTGCCTTGAAGTTCACTTTGCTTCAAGTCAATCGTTCCAATTGCTTTCTGCCCAGCTGTTGTCGTCATCAAAATAGTCGTCATTAGTCTCAGCAGCGGGAGGCGCTTCGGTGGCAACAACGGGTGACTCAACAGGTACTTTGAGAGGGTCATCTAAAGGTGCTTCCGCAGGCTGTGGGTCCCTTTCAAAATCAGAGTCCTGCTCAGATTCCCGACTGTTATAGGGCCTAGGATTGGATCGATTACCGGTGGGTTCGTTTGCAGGATCGCGGTTAGGCTCACGGCGAGGAATCTCGATAACAGGTTTTGAAGGCTTTGGCCGTGAAAAGGAAACCACAACATCTTTTACCCAGCCTGCCAAAATTAGCGGCATGGCAAAGAGAGAGGGCTTATCAGCAAGGGAGCGATCGCGAGTCGAGGGGGTAGCTTGTGAGTGCTGTGAAGGGTCATCAGACCGAGTAACGTCATTCATCCAGTCGTCTTCTGCATCGTCTAGGCCCCAGTCGGCATCGGGAGCGATCGCACCATCAATCCCATCGCCGGTCAACTCATTCTCATCTGAACTCGTCCCGTCAGTAGGCGCATCGTCAGCAACATGAGTCTCGTCAGACACTGCGGATTCAGCCGTTGAAATCACATCTTCAGGGACTTCTAATTCAGCAGCTTCTAATTCAGTAACGTCTGGTTCAGTAACGTCTGGTTCGACAGCGTCTAGGTCTGTCACCCCTGAGTCTGTCACCTCTGCTGTCGTATCAAAATCGCTATCCACCGTCTCCAACTCAACCGAGCTATCTGCATCGGATGCACGGTCAGCATCTTTCTCTGGCAAAATCGCCGCAATCACCTCAGCCTCAGCCGATGGCGGAATCACATCGCTTACCGCCTCCAACACATCCGCGATCGCCTCCTCTGAAACCGGCTCCTGCGGTGCATCTGCCAAAATGCCGTCTTCTACAAACTCATAGTCGTACACGGGCCGCCGCCTAGGGTCCATAGGCTGGCGAAACCGATCGGCTGACGTACCGTTCAAAGAAGGATTTTGCGATCGCACAGGCCGCACCGAATCCTCCGGCGCAATCCGCAGCTGATTCACTGTATTTTTTGCCCAGGCGCCCACCACTTCAGGCGTCAGCGTCACCGGCGTCTGCTGATACACCGGCGTTTTTTCACGGCGAATACTCAATACCTGCCAGCCCAGCACCGACAGCAGTGTAACCGACAGCAGCTGGCTAAGGAGCACTGCTGCCGTCATCTGCCCCGCAAAAAACCAAAGCACCAGCGCGTATATCAGCCCCAGCCCGCTCACCCATATATCCGAACGGCGATGGACCTCCGGATAAAAGAAGGCCGCCATATAGAAGGTAAAGCTACTAAAGCCGAGCAGCACAGCTAAAATGTGCGCGAACATCCGTCAACCGTTTACGAACCCTACCTATTGTGGAGGATTAAGGCCCGATTGTGGCTATGAATTTACGCTAACGATTGAACGTGCATCTGGGCACACCTTACATCGCCCCAGAGTCCTTACTAAAGAGCACCAGCACCGTCTTAATAATTAGCTTCACGTCGTACATAAAGCTCCACTTGCGCTGATACGTTAGGTCTAGCTGCACCACATCTTCAAAGTTGGTCACGCTAGAGCGACCATTCACCTGCCACTCACCGGTCATCCCCGGCTTCACATTTAAGCGCTGCCACTGAGACACTTCGTATTGAGCAATTTCATCTGGCGTAGGGGGGCGCGTCCCGACCAAGCTCATATCGCCCTTGAGTACATTCCAAAACTGAGGAAACTCATCTAGGCTAGTGCGACGCAAAAAACGCCCAATCTTGGTGATTCGAGGATCGTTGTCGTTTTTAAAGAGCGGGCCTTCCACTTTGTTCGCCACTTCGTGCTTGCGCGCTTCGGCGTCGAGCACCATAGAGCGAAACTTCCAAATTTTGAACCGCTTACCCATAAACGAGCAGCGGGTTTGGCTAAAGAAAATCGGACCGCCATCGTCTAGCTTGATAATAATGCCGACCACTATCGTCAAAGCAACCGTGAGCATCAAGCCCACAATTGCACCCAAAATATCTAGAACACGTTTGGGCTTAGAACGCACAGAAGGGTGAATTTTGGGGATATCGTCTGCGACGCTTTTAATCGTTGAAGACGCAGTTGGTTCGTCGGCTTTCTCAATCGAAAACACCTTGTCTAGCTCAGTGAGAGAGAGCGCCATCATCACCTGAGACGGCACGTTCACCAACCTGAGCTGGGCCGATTGGGCTCTGCACAGCCGATGGCAAATTACCAGCGCACCAATTCCACTGCTGTCGATAAATTGGGTATCAGTAAAGTCTAAAACGACCTCTTTGAGCCCTGGATTTTGACTAAAAGCTTCTTGGCAGCTGCGCTTAAAGGCAACGGCTTCATTAACGGTAAAGGCC
>JBCBDN010000244.1:0-6057 GCA_038529685.1 Cyanobacteria bacterium J06598_1
GATGCCTACCGTAGCATCGTCCACAAAGGAATAAACCACTGGAACTACGACCAGCGTTAGCAAGGTGGAGATCAACAATCCCCCTAAGATGACGGTTGCAATCGGTGAGTAGGCATCCATGCCTGTTTCTGGGAAAAAGGCTAAGCGCACAATCACAATTAGGGTTGTGAAGGTGGTCATCACAATGGCTTTGAGGCGCACTGGGCCAGCTTGCCGAATAGCGATCGCCCTTGGCACGCCTTCTGACCGCTTCGCTAAAATCAACTCCAACAATAAAATTGCTGCCGATAGCGACACCCCAGAGAGAATGATAATGCCTAAAATCGACACCGTAGAAAGTGTTTGATCGGCTAGCAGCAGTGCACCAAATACACCTACCAACTGCAAAGGAACAGAAAGCATCATCACCAGCGGCCACACAAAAGAGCCAAACTGAATCACCAAAATGAGATAGATCAGGGCTAAAGACACTACTAACCCTTTGAGCAAGCGACTAAACTCAATCATCATGTCGGTCATGTCGCCCATAGAGTCGATGCCATAGCCAGGTGGAAAATCGAGTTCGTCTCCAGCTTGCATCGTCACGGCCATGGAGAGTTCCATAGAAGCCGGATCGTCCTTACGGTAATAGCCGTTTACGTACACGACTCGCTTGCCATTGACACGTTCAATGAGCGTTGGCCCTTGCTGGCGCTCTAGGGTGGCGACGGTATTGAGGGGGACTTGTTGAGCTGTGGCCGTGGTGATGTAGGTGTTAGCAAGGTCTTGCACGGTGGCGCGATCGCCTTCGTCATATCTCACCAAAATAGAATTTTGTCTGAGATTAGGTCGGTTGTAATAGCGCCGGGTGAAGCCGCCGTTGAGGGCGTAGTAAGCCTGCTGAGAAACGGTTTGTACGTTGAGTCCTAGCTCTTGGGCGCGGCGACGGTCAATGTTGAGTCGGTACTCGGGCTGGGTGAGTGCTGAACTGGTATGCACCAAATGTATGGCTGGATTTTCTTCGGCAATGCGGGCAACGCCGTCAGCCAAACGATGCAGAATATCTAAGTCATCGCCATAGACTGCGAGCTGAATGGGAGCGGCAGAGGTGGCCATAACATCGACGCCCATTTCCTTGAGAGATAAGCGACGGATACCAGGAATGGTGCTTTTGGCCTCGGTTTCAACGCCATCCATAATCTCCCAAATGTCTCTTTGGCGTTCGTTTAAGGGAGTAATGGTGACGGTGAGAGAAGCCGTGCTAACGCCGCCCATGCTGTACCCGCTGAAGTAGGTGCTGTTTCGCGTGAGTTCAAAGCCCACTTGAGAAGAGACTTTTTCGACTTCTGGCTGTTGCAAAATAATCTCTTCAAACTTGGCAGCGGCGGTATCGGTCGCGGAGAAGGAGGTGCCTGCTTCCATTTCTAGGGTGGCCATAAACTGGCCCGAGTCGCCTAACGGCATCATCTCTTGGGGAATGAAGCTGTAGAGGGCTATTGCTAATACAACAGATGCGCCTGCGATCGCCAACGTAATCTCTCGATTCCGCAAGCACACATCCAACAGCCAGCCATAGCCTCGCTCTAACTTGCCAAACCCGTAGCGCACAGGCGTCGTTAATACCTGTGTCCAAGTGCGACGCTTGTTCTCTAAATTGGCATCGTACGGCTTGAGCGTAAAAGCCGCCACCAGCGGAATAAGGGTAATAGACACTAGAAGCGAAGCCACAAAGGCAAACACCATGGGCCACACCAACCCCACAAACATCAGCCCCGTGAGTCCACCGGAAAGAATTGTCGGCAGCAGCGCCGCAATCATCACGCAGCTAGCCGCCGCACTGGCCAAAAACACTTCTCCCGTACCTTTAATCGCAGCAGGAACCGGCATGAAACCAGCTCGCAGCTTTTGATTAATTGAATCGAGCACAATAATTGAATCATCCACCAGCTTGCCGATGGCCATCATCATGCCAATCAGCGTAGAAGAGTTGAGCGACATGCCAATAGGAATAAACGGCAGCGTAGAGAGGGCCAAGCTGGTGGGAATGGAAATCATAATGATTGCCGTGGCCCGAAAATCTTCTAAGAAAATAAGAATCACAAGGCCCGCAAGCACCACACTTACCAACAGTTCTCGGAAAGTACTGCTAACAATGAGATTGACTAAATAGGAATTGTCGTAGGCTTCTTGAAATTCCAGTCCTGGATATTCTGCTTGAATATCTGCCAGGGATTCGCGTAATCGCTCAATCACTTTAGGCGAGCTAGAATCTGGCTTTTGAATCACATTGACCGCCAGTGCCGATTCCCCATTAAACCGGTAGCCACTGCGCCGCTCTTCGTAGGTATCTTTTACGCTGGCCACATCGCGCACGTACACCACGCCGCCATCTTGTTCCAAAATGGGATAGTCCATTACTGCGGCGGCATTTAGGGTGCGATCATCTGTACGCACCAAGATTTCACTATCGCCCTGGGTCAGCACCCCCGCGCCCTGGCTAACGTTGTTGGCGTCAATGGCATCGCGTATTTGCAGAATAGAGAGTCCGTAGGCTGCAAGCTGCTGACGATTTACAACAACTTGAAGTTGCCTACGATAGCCTCCAAAAATAGACACCGCTTGCACATCTTCGATCTGAGTAAGCCGGTCAACCAGTGTGTTGTCAGCAAACTCTCTAAGCTGCAACGGATCCCACCCTTCTCCGGTCAGCGCCAACGTCAGCACCGGACGGTTTAACGGATCGATGGGTAATACCCAGTAGGTCCGCGAGTTAATCCCATCGAGCTGTAAGTCTCCTTCGGCAGCGGTCATCACGCTTTGAACCGACTGCACCGCTTTCTCTACACTGCCGCCCCAGCCAAATTGAATGGTGACTAGAGAGCTATTTTGCTGAGAGCTAGAGCGAATAAAGCGAACGCCATCGAGAACGCTGAGCCGCTGTTCAATCGGTTTGCTGATGTAGGTTTCTACCTCTGCAGGAGAAGATCCGGGGGCCGTGGTGACGACTGACACCAATGGGCTTTCCACATAGGGCATCATCCGCACAGGCAACAAAAATAGGGTCAGCAGCGACAACATCACCACTGCCAAATAAATAGCGGCAACAACAACTGGATTTTTGATAGACCAGCGGGTGAAAAAGGTTTTCATAGAGCCACCACCGTGACGGTACTATTTTCCATGAGGCGGCTGTGGCCGGAGGTGATGACGCGATCGCCCGCCTTTAGCCCAGTGGTAATTTCGATGCGTTGGCCTTGCCCCTCTGAAAGAGGATCGCCACTACTCATCCCAGTCGTCACCTCCCGCCGCTGAGCCGTTTCTCCCGACAAAACCCACACCGCTGCCCTACCCTCAAACTCACTCAACGCTGTTTGCGGTACAGACAATGCCCTAGGTCGCCGCGCCGTGATAATTTCCATATCCACAAACTGACCAGAGAGCAGCTGCCCATCGGGATTATCCACAACGGCTTCCACAGTGACCGTGCGTGTTGTCATATCCGTCTGCGGAAAGATGCTGGTGATTTCGCCACGAATCACACCCGCATCGCCACCAGGCACCTGCGCCGAAATCGGCGTACCGATCTGAATACGATTGGCATCTTGCTGCGCTACATTGGCCCGCAGGCGCACCTGCTGGTAGTCCCCAATTTTGAAAATCCCCATCCCTGGCTGCACCACCACGCCAGGGTCAGCCATCCTAGCCTGGACAATGCCGCCAATGGGCGCGGTGATTTGGGTGTAGCTTTCAAAGGTTGTAGCGGTGCCCGCCTGAGCCTGAGCCTGCTGTACTTGAGCCTGATCGCTGACGACTTTGGCCTGCATGCGATCGCGCTTGGCAACAGCCCCTTCCAGCATGGCCTCTTTGGCAGTGACCTGGGAGGCAATTTGGTCGTATTGGTCTTGGGATGTGGCTCCTTCGGCAGTGAGGCGAGCAAAGCGATCGCGCTGCAAGCGCAAATAATCGAGATCTGCCTGTACCTGATCGATTTGTCGCTGCTGCTCTTCCATCTCTAGCTGACTGGCTTCCACCGTGGCCAGCATCGCCGTCACGCGGGATTGAGCCTCGTTTGTTTGGGCGTTGCGTTCTGTCGCTTCTAGACTAGCGAGCAATTGTCCGGCATTGACGCGATCACCTGGATAAATTTCATAGTTAGAAAGCTGGCCCGCAACGCGAGGGTACACCGTCACCTCCGAGTAGGGATAAATCGCCCCGGTGTAATTCACACTCACATCCAGCGGTGCGGGCTGAACCGCTTCAACGGTCACAGGCGTTGCATTAAAGGCCCCATCTACGCGCATCATGTCATCGTGAGACATGCCGCCCATATCGTGGCCGTCCATATCGTGACCATCCATACCATGATCCATCCCGCCCATGTCATGGCCACTCATATCGTGACCGGCCATATCATGACCGGCCATGCTGCCAAACATATGGGTGATGAAAAGAATGCCTGTCGAGAGAATTGCAAAGACGCCGACGCCTAACAGGGGCTTGGCTGATTTTCTCCACCAAGGCCGTGAGACGTTGGTTTTATCGGTATTTGAAGGCTCGTGTTCAGATAAGGATGTGGAGGGCAGTTCGGGCGGATGACTCATGAGCAGTCGGCACAATTTTTTGGGCGATCGCAAACAGCTCCTAAACCCTACTGCCCGATCATGAAATCAAAATGAAATTCTTTGAAATGGGGCTTGAAACGGGCTGGTTCAAAAATGGCTGATTTAGGGTAACACTGCCATCACAAAATAGACCATCGTCAACGATGGCCGCTGCCGCAATGTCCGCCAGCTTCTGGTCGAGGACACCCGCAAAGGCCAGCAGCTGGTCGCGCTGATTATACAGTGCCTTTCTGAGCTTGCGGATAGCAGGATAGCGTTCATCTTCTCGCTGTCCCAATTCACTGACGATAAAGTCAAAGAGTTCCTGTCTCACTGCTAGCGGTGAGACAGCCAGAGCCAGCACGTCATGGGAGAACCCGCACAGGAGCGTTTTTACATCCTGTGCTAGACAGATCGGAAGTGTTACCTGGTTTTGATCCACGCCCATTTTTGAACCACGCCCCATTAACCCCGTCAGTAAAAGTGATATTCTCATGACCAGTGCTGACTAGCTGATATCCGCTGTTATGAAATCTTTTGTTGCAACTATTAAAATTGCCCGTCCTCCAGAAGCGATTTGGGCCGTGCTGACGGATGCGACTAGCTATTCAGACTGGGCGACTGGCGTTCATCGTCTTGAAGGACAGATTGAGCATGGCGCAGTCTTGAAACTGTTCACGGTTTCTAAACCTGAGAGCCCCATGAAGCTTAAGGTTAGCCATCTAGAAAGCCCTAAAACGTTTACCCTCAGCGGTGGTTGGCCGCTCAGTCTCTTTAGAGGCGATCGCACGTTTACCTTGACCTCCCAACCCGACGGCACGACTGCGTTCAAAATAAGTGAAGTGTTTAGCGGCATCCTCTCTCCCCTCATGGAGCGCATGATTCCAGACCTCACGGACTCGTTTAAGGCATATGCTGAGGGTCTCAAGCAAAAGTGCGAGGGCTGAAAGAGGGGGGCATGGTTCAAGCGGTGGTGACACTTTCGGTTAGGCATCAAATCCTCAAGGTCCGAGCGATCGCCGCGTCGGTCACAGCTCGACTTACCCGATGAAGAATGATGAGTCGTGATCAGGCTTTGGATTAAGGATGTTGGGATGGGTTGGCGATCGCAGGTAACCAAAGCCGAAAGGTTGTTCCTTTTTTCAGCTGAAGGCGGCGTAAGGCCCTATAACCTTGCAAAGCTGGTTGCCAGGTCATAAGGCTAAAGGGTTTCGCCTTCAGTCAGGCAAATTCCGAGGCGGCGTGGCGTCCCCCTGATAGAACTTTTGTTCGAGATCGCCTAGCCACAGCGATAAGATACCAGCGGCTAGAGGAATGGCGGCTAAAAGAACACCGACTGGTAAAGGAATCGGTCCATAAACGACCATCGATAAAGGTAGCAGAGACCAAAAGACGATGCTTAATATCAGTGCAAATTTCCGAACTTTTTGAAGTCGCTGAAGTGCTACAGAGCAGCTACTGCAATGTTTCGTGTGAG
>JBCBDN010000245.1:0-6055 GCA_038529685.1 Cyanobacteria bacterium J06598_1
CCAGTTGGTTTGCTCTTCTAGCACGAGCGCTACGGGCGCGGGCTTATATCCGGCAAAGGTCGCTCGTTGTTGGTAGCGTTCTTTGACATCAGCACTGAGGTTGGCGAGGGCTTCACCGACGGCAGCGTAGTTCATGCCTGCGCCAATCACTAGGCACCCTGGCCATGCGCCTGCTTTGTAGTGTGGATCTAGAACAATCTTGTCACCCCTGAGAAGACTCAGTAGGTATTCGATTAGGGTTGTTTTACCTAACCCTTGTGCGCCAATCACTGCGATCGCTGGATACATATCCTGGTCTTTCACCAACCCAAACACCGCTTCCCAATCACTGCGAACCGCTTCACCCGCCTCGGCAGGTGTATCAAAACGAGGCGCGATCGCAGGCGCTGCCGATGTCGTAATTACTGGGGTAGTTTTTACGACATCGGGCGCAATCGCTTCGACCTCCGCTTCAATAGCCTTTAACTCGTCAGGGGCCAGCAGCCCGGCTGCATGTTCTCGCTGTGCTCTTTGCCATTCGCCCTCGATGGCGGCGCGTTGTTTCGCTTCTAGCTTTGAGGTGTCGCCCTGGATTAGCGCTCGCACATCCGGGGCTAGCTTCAGCGCGGTCACTGGATTGTTGATCTGTTCATCGGTGATCGCGTACTCGGAGGCTCTCACTGCACTATCGACGATGGCCGCAAAGCTAATGCCGTCCTGGGCGTTCTCAGCGGCAGCAATCAGAAGATCGGCAGCATGGGTCAGCAGGTAGTTGATCCGCCGTTCCCGTTGCGGGAGCCAGTCAGCCGGGATAATCTCAACCGGCTCGGGTGCTGCTGGCGTAGCGCTGGACATCAGTTGAGCTACCAAGACACCGGGCACGTAGGCAAACTGTTCTACGCTCACCGGCACGCCGGGCAACGGCAGAAAGTAGCCTAAGCGCTGGGATTGGAGCAGTTGAGAGATGCCGTACAGGGTCGCACCGGCAAACCCTGCAATCACGGCTACTTCTACGGCTAAGGGTGCAACTAAGACGGCACCGGTGGCGCAGCAGATGCCGCCTGCTTGGGTCAGGGTGAACAAAGCGCGGTGCATTCCACTAGCGGTGTCGATGTCGGCTAGCTTGAGCGAGATTGCCGCGTTGAGAGATTCTCTTGTAAAGGCCATAAAGCTGAATGGGTAGGGGGTCTAGGCGGGTTGTAATTGCAATGAGTTAGAGATCGGGGTCTATCTTCTGACCGCTGAAGTCTGCGATCGCCCAACACAGTTCCGCCATGAACGTTGACGCCAAACCGTAGATCCAGCGGGCCGTCTGGTCGAAACTGGTACTATCCAAAGCACCATTGGCAACAAACAACTCCCAGCCCCAACCCGCGAGGGCAACTAGGAACATGCCCCAGATCGCGGTTCTGCCGTAGTTGTTGGCTTTGTGCACTTCGCGCTTCGCAGGCGCGATCGCCTTCGGGTTCAGGTCTATCTTCGAGATTTTATTCAACCGGGCAGCGTACTCGCGCTGCTTACCCAGTGGAACGCTACGGGTAAAGAGTCCTTGAGTGGATGAAATCAGGATGGAGCCAAAAGCACCGACCCACCACGCCAGCGCGAGGGTCGCTGAACTCCAGACCGTAGGGCGCACCGCAGGATTCCACTGAGGGCTTGTGCCGTTAGTAAACGGCACATCAGGTATCACCAAGCCCACAAGCCACATTGAAAAGTTCACCACTTTACTCAGCCACAGCAGCAATGGCGGAAATAGCGCCATCGGACGAAAGGCAACATCGCCTCGACCTAGCGGGATAACGGTGGTGATGGTATTCGCGTCTGGTTGCCACGCCTGAAAGCCGACAAAGTAGCTATTAGCGCTGATCACGAGGCCCACCAGGGCAAGGCTGAGCCACAGGGCGACGGCGGGTGACATCCGTAGGCGACGACTGGCGGCGCTGTTCTTGATGTCGGTGATGCGGCGGAGCAGGTCGCTAAAGCGCGGGAGCGCGTACAGCAACAGTTCAAGAAAGCTGTCTTTACTGGGAGTTACTTGCGGTGATGTGGATGTTGTCGGCGTCGGTCTACGGGGTGGGGTCTTGCGAGTGGCTGCGGCCATAGTCTTGAATCCTGTTGTTGTTCTTTTCGGTTGTTCTTTTCGTGAACTGGCTTAGTAGCCCAAGCAGAGCGGTGAGTCTACGTTTTGGCTGAAGCCCCTTGGACCCATTGAGCCAATACAGACGGCTGTATCAAGCTGAGGTCCGAGCAGTACCGGGACTTCGACTTCTCTCACGCCGCTGACTTCGTAGGTAATGCCGGGGCTATAGGTGGCATCGGCTAACCACACCGGCGCTGAGTAACCGCGTTCTAGCTGGGCGCGGCGCTGGCGGATTTCGGCGTCTCGGTCGAGCTGGTCTAGGGCATCGCTTTGAGCGACGCGGGTCTGAGCGGTCTGCATGTACACCGCGACGGCTGAGCTACCCAAGCCCAGGCCAATGAGTAGGCCCATGGCTGAGAGCCCTAGAAATAGGGCCGCGAGGGACTGGGGTGGTTTAGCGCTTGGTAGCGTTGGCAGGGATTGAAGTGATGATTGAGGCGTTATATTTTCCATAGGAATGCTGAAGTAGAAGAGATTTGAAGCGGCCTAAGCATCTGCGGGCCAATACTGCTCAGGCATGGGTTGAGTGCGAAAGGTCATCTCATAGCGGGATTGCTCGCGTTCGACTGGCGGCAGCACTTCGACGGCGGCTTCAATCTCTCGCCGGGAGGATGGATACAGGCGGCTCCAGTGTTCGGCGAACGCGGCGGCTTTGAGTTGGTCGATGTATTCAGTAACAGCAGCGCGATTCTCTTCAATCACCGTATGGACAGGTAGCGCTAGCTCATACACCAGCGTTATCGCTGTTTCTGCGCTGTAGCCGCGTTCGGTGTGCAGCGAGAAGAGGCAGTCAGCGGCAGCGAGGCGGGCGTTAAAATAGCGGCGGTCTGACGACAGGTGCGCGAAGTCGTCGTCACTGTTCCACCAGTGCGCTGACTCGTTGGGCTCCTGGCAAAGCCCTTGCCAGTACCAGCCGTCTTCTCGTTGGTAGAGCGCGAAGTGAATGCCGCTTTGGTACGGGCTGATCTCGGCGAGTTCAATGTCGGCCAAGCTGACAGCGGGTAGAAGCTGGCTTGGGCCGGTCTCGGCAATGCCTGAGTGGTAGAGCGTCGTGAGGAAGGCCACTGCATCGGCTGTCGCTTCTGCTGGAGTATCGAAGCCGTCTTCTGAGCAGTAGTCATCGCCAAACTGCGGGCCTTGGCTATACCAGTGCCAGTAGCCGTACAGTTCATGCAGCGTGAAGTCTACGTCCTTCGTAGCGGTGAAGGACGCGGGACACAGTGTAGTCAGTGTCATAATTGAGTTGTTCCGTTGTTTGATTCGTTGTGGTTTCGGGCGATGGGCACTTGGGCGAGTTCGTTGTTGACGCAACGGCTCGCTTTTGACGTCTCTCAAAAGTTGTTATTTTCTCTCCTTTCTCTGTTGGCTTACCAGTCGTCTGAGTTGTTCTCCAGTCCGCCGATGGTGGGGGCAGGAGTTGCACTTACCACAGGCAGGGCAGTAGATACAGGCTGCTGGGTGGGTTGTTGAATCGTGACAGAGGCTTGCTGTAGCAGCTCGTAGCTCAGCAGCAATCGTCCGAGAGCTTGGGAGGGTGACGGGTCGATCTCAGTGAGGGCAGCAAGCACCGTTTTTTGTTCTTGCCATTCTTGAAGGATGCGAGCGAGCAGCTCGGTGTTATTTTCCGCGCCTTGTCTGAGGGCCTCCCATTCACCCTGCTCTACGCGGGCGCGGATCTGCTCTCGCACTACTGCACTCCTTTCAGCAGCTCGTCTGAGACGGCGGCGAGCGCTTCTAGGTTGGCCCACTGCGGATTCTTCAGGGCTTTACCGCCAACTATCTGCTCGATGCCGGGGAGTTTTGCACCACCGCCCAGGATGAAGCGCAGTGAGGGGTCGTTACCGATGAATGCGACTGCTTCAGCTAGGCTCGCAGACAGGTCGCCTGCAATCTGCTCGGCAATATCGGTGTCATGCTTTTGGTCTAGCAGGTAGTCGATCACTTGCTGCGGGCGTGGAGTCTTGAGCTGGTCGGCTAGGCTCTCACGGCTGACGATGCGATCTGCAATGCCGTAGACACCACACTCGTCGAACGGGCGGCGGTTCAGGATGCGGCCTGAGGCGGACACTTGGGTGACGAGAACGGTGCGGTTGCCGATGTCGATTAGGTAAGCGGATTCGCCTTTGAGCTTGGAGCGAACGGCGGCGAAGGCTTGGTAGCCTTCTAGCTGCGGGGTGGCGCTGTGGATATGAATGGCAAAGTTCTGGGGCTTGCTGCCGATGACTTCGGCGTCTGCGGGCACTTCGACCGGGTGGCGTCCGATGATTTGAGAGACGATGGCGGGGCCGTAGCTTTTGACTGAGGGTGAGGTGAAAATCACATCGGCGTGGATGTCTTCGGTGGTGCCGAACATCTGGCGCAGCGCGTGGAAGAGGAGCAGTCGGGCATTTTTCACTTTGCCGTCTGCGCTTTGGCCGGTGCGCGAGCAGGCAATGGCGGCGGCAGGTTCACCGACTAGGTGGGGTTGAAGGCCCTCTGCGGTGAGGACGGCGAGGCAGTCGCTGTTGGCATTGGGGGCGAGGGCGACGTGGGAGGGGAAGCAGCAGCGGACGAACTTATCAGTGCCGTTCATTTTGCCGAGGGCTTTGACATCACCGTTGCCCAAGTCAATCAGGACAAGGGCTTTAGCGGTTGATGAGGTGCAGTTTTTAACCTGTTTTACTTTGAGTGCTGAAATCATAGAATTACCTGAAAGGATTGCTGTTATTGGCGTTGCTCAGTTGTGTCTCAAAATCGCACTACCTGAGCGCGCAAGGGCTAAAAACCTCTGCAAGGTTTAGCCCTTGCGCTAAACCTCACAAAATAAATATAGACTTAAAGTCTATATAAGAACATTTAAAATGTATTTGAATAACGGATGACTGAGGCCAAGATCTATAAAGTATGCATATAGACTTAAAGTGTTTATTAATAGATAAAAATGCTTAACATGGTGCTATTAACACAAACGGAATACACTATGCGTGTCGTGATAAATAACAGACTCGGTATGGTGATGGGGCGAATTATCTGGAAACTGCGGCAGGCAATGGCAAGCCGCAAAGTCCTCAATAAAGACCTTGCAACGGCATTAGGGAAACATCCCACGGGGTTAAGTCGGCTTAAAAGCCAAGACGTTTTACCTGCCATTGGATCTGACGAGGTGGAACGGATCCGATATCACATTGAAAAGCTGAGTCCTGAGTACGGGGCTTTTCCTCTAGGTGAACTAATAGGTATCGATGAAGGGGAGGTAGTAAGGTGACTGAACGACTAGATCGAATGGAAGCACTGCTGGAACGCACACAGCAGACGCTAGATCGAACAGCAGCGAAACAAGAGAAGAATACAGAAGAAATTGACATCCTCTTAGGTGCAATCGCTACTAGCGAAGCAAAAGTAGACAAACTCGTTGCTCGGGCTGAATCTACTGACCAGCGCTTTGAAGTACTTCGCGCTGAAGCCGTTACTGATCGTCAAGAATTTCGACAAAACTTTAACGATGTCATCGAACAGATGCGCATCGATAGAGAAGAAACAAAACAGCAAGCTAACGCCGACAGACAAAAAGCTGACGAACGGCATTCAGCACAGATGGAAGTTATACAGACCCTACTTTTGGAGTTAACGAAGACAAATGGAAACGTGACAAAGCTACGCGACCGTATGGATAGTTTCGAGAGAGCAAACTAGCAATACCTTTAAATTCAGAATGCGGCCTAAACCCGAGGGTCTAAACCGCATTCCTTTATGTAAAACCTGAAGCCTTCAAAATCTAATAACTGTAGTTTCTTGGTCGGAGCCTCAGCTATTGATTTTCCCCGAAGAGCAACAGGGCTCAAGCTCCCGGCTGGGGGTTACTTAAGCATCATGTTACCCGATTTTAACAAGCTTCGACAGCGGGCCAACGAGAGAACCGATTTACGTTCTCTAGAACATAGATCAGACAACCGTTTC
>JBCBDN010000246.1:0-6016 GCA_038529685.1 Cyanobacteria bacterium J06598_1
ACTTTATCGAGTGGAGCGTGGGGGAGAGGTGACTTATCACTGCCCTGGGCAGCTGGTGGGATACCCAATTTTAAACCTGAAAAAGTATCGAACTGATTTGCACTGGTACTTGAGAGCCCTAGAAGAAGTTTTGATTCGGACGCTTGCTGAATACGGGCTAGTAGCCGAGAGAGTGGATGGGATGACTGGGGTTTGGTGTGAAGGTTGCAAGGTAGCCGCAATTGGGATTAAGGTGAGTCGCTGGATTACGATGCACGGGTTCGCTTTGAATGTATGCCCAGACCTGAGCGGGTTCGAAAAGATTGTTCCTTGCGGGATTGCGAATAGGTCTGTGGGCTCAATGGCTCAGTTTTTGCCAGGGGTTGACCTTGAGTCAGTTCGACAGGTGGTGATTCGGCAGTTTGAGCAAGTATTTGATGTGCAGCTTGTTGTGGCTCCAACCTCGGATTTGTTGAGAGATCTGTTGTTGTAGAACAATGGCCGGTGCCCGATGACGGGCAGAGGGTGCTATCGCTGAAAATCTACTTCGAGTAGGGAGAGGTCGTCTTCAAATTGGTTGCCTCCAAAGGCACTGACTTCATCAATGAGGGTATCTAGGGTGAGGATTTTTTGGGTCTCTAGGGTTGTGAGGAGATTGGTGAATCCGTCGAGTCCGAGCAGGGTTTGATGATTAAGCGTGGCTTGATTAGCGGGACAAATTTCGTAGATGCCGTCGCTGAATATGTACAGCCGACTGTTACGTGAGACCCTACAGCGCTGCCATTGGTAGGTGCTATCGGGCATCATGCCGATGGGCATGCCGGGCGTGCGGAGCTGTTCTAGGTGAATGTTGCTAGATTCGGCTGAGCGCCGGGAGGGCTGAGGCGTGATCAGAAGTGCTGGAGGATGGCCAGCGCTGGCATAGGAGAGCTGGTTGTTGGTGCGGTTGTATACGCCGTACCAGATGGTGAAGTACTTGTCGTTTTGATCGTTCATTTGGAAGGCTTCGTTGAGACCTTTTAGAACGCTCTCGGGGCGGTAAAAGTTGACGCCAGGAAGCGATTGCGATCTCAATACATTCAGCACAGATGTTGATAGCAAAGCCGCCCCCAGTCCATGCCCAGATACATCTAATAAATAAATGACTAAGTAATCGGGGTCGAGCCAGTAGTGATCGAAGCAATCGCCGCCGAGTTCTTGCGAAGAGATAAACCGAGACGTGATAGAAACGCAGTCTCTGGCATCCTCTGGCGTGTCTCTAGGGAGCAGGGAGGAGACATAAGTTGCTGCTTCGGCCAGTTCGCTTTCTAGCCGACTTGTTTGGGCCATCAGCGCTTGGGTGAGCTGGTGCAATCGGAGGCCAGACTTGACCCGCGCAGTGAGTTCGTTAGTATCGACAGGTTTGAATAGCAGGTCATCAGCGCCCGCTTCTAAGGCTTCTACTCGATTGGCAATATCGGTATGGGCCGTCATGATCAAGAAGGCAATGGTAGAAAGCTGTGCATCTTGCTTGATCCGACGGCACATGTCCAAGCCGCTGGGTCCACCAGGGAGAAGCAAGTCACAGATGATGACAGAGGGGTTGAGCTGCACTGCTTTCTGAAACCCTGTGTTGGCATCGTGGGCCGTGGCCACCTGATAGCCTCTTTTTTTGAGCAGGCGTTGTAATCCTTCTACGACTAGCGGATCGTCGTCAATGACGAGGATCTCTGTGGTGCTACGCCCCATCGGGCTCGTGTGACCAACCGCTGGTTCGGAGTTGGGTTCAAAGACGTGCCGGTTAGAAGTCATAGGTGGCTTTGACCGGAACATTATCTTCTGGCGTGGTGGGGGTATCTGAGATCAGCCGGCTGGAGATGGAATGGTTCCACAAGTCAATAAAATCCACGAGATAGTAGGGGTAGTTTTCGGTGTCGCTGCTGGGGTCGTTTTCTTTTAGGGCTGTGGTGTTGTTGGCGATTGCGCCGTTACTCCCAGAGAGACTTCCAGGAAGCGCAAAGTCTTCCACGTCAAACAGATGCAGCCGGTCCATACTCTGAATTTCTGAGGGCTCTAGAATATTGGCCCGGTAGGCGCCCGATTCATCAATGGCGCTAAAACAGCACACCTGATAATAATTCTCTCCAGATAGTTCGCGATACTGCACAAGGGTGTACACATCGGCGGGCTGAATGGGAAAAGGTAGTGACAGGACGATTTTTTGCTGAGTCGGCAGCAGAGATAAGCGTACGGCGTTGCGCACGCCATAGTAGCCCACTTTGTCTGACTGTAGAGGATACTTACGATGACGTGGCTGTACGTGGGTGCGCATAAAGGTGGCAATACCGAGAGCCTCTTCTGTATAGGCTCCAATTAGGCTCACATGCACATCGTAGGCAGGCACGTTACTGATGTTAAAGACTTCTAGGGCTAGTGTATTTTGCTTTTCTGGGTTACTTTGCCCCACGGCTTGATCTAGAGCCTGTCCGGTCGCCTGGAGGTCCCAATAGAGGTGGGGAAGCGCTGTTTGGCGCAGCTGTTTTTCGACGATCCTGCGGTAGTAGGTACTTTCCTGCTGTAGCTGCTTGATATTTTTGTTGGCTAGCCAGGCGTAGGTACCGGTCAGACCAACCAAAATCAGGTTGCTAATGATTAAGATAGGCTCCATTCGCTGACCTTTATTGTCTCTTCGGTTGCCAATACTCAAAACCATACCCCAAACTATGCTTTCTGTTCAGGCTCGGCAAACCTATTCTATGTGGACGCGCGACGGGGTACGTTTGGACGCGGATGTTTATTTCCCTGGGAAAGCCAGTGATGGACGTGGGGAAGATAGCGGAGAGTTCTATCCTGTGCTGCTGATGCGACAGCCCTATGGACGTGCGATCGCTTCCACAATTGTGTATGCTCACCCCCGCTGGTATGCTGCTCACGGATACATTGTGGTGATTCAAGACGTTAGAGGGCGTGGATCCTCGGAAGGCGTATTTGATCTGTTTGCGCACGAAGTGGCTGATGGTGAAGACACCGTGCGCTGGGCCGCTACTCTTCCAGGCTGTGATGGACAGGTGGGCATGTATGGATTTTCTTATCAGGGAATGACCCAACTGCATGCTGCGCAGACTAATCCACCTGCGCTCAAGACGATTGCTCCAGCCATGACTGGCTACCACCTTTACGAAGACTGGGCGACTGAAAATGGAGCGCTGTGTTTTCAGCTGGGTCTGATGTGGGCGCTTCAGCTAGCCGCTGAAACGGCGCGAATTGAAGGGGATGTGACTCAGTTTCAAAAGCTCGCACAGGCCTCTCGCCAGCTACCTTTGATGGATGAAGTGCCTGTCTGTCCAGAGGTTTTGAAGGGTGTAGAGTCTTTTTTCCATGACTGGGTGAGCTGTCCTAGGACAGATGCCTATTGGCAGCAGAGGACACCGCAGCTTCAATCGGTTGACTTACCAATGCTCCATATTGGGGGATGGTTTGATCCTTACCTGCGGGGTGATCTGCGGCTTTACCGAGAGATGTCGGCGCGTAGCGAGTACTTGCACCATTTGTGGGTGGGGCCTTGGGCGCACATTCCCTGGAGTCGAAAGGTGGGTGCGGTCGCGTTTGGCCCTGCCGCTGCGAGCCCTATAGATCGGCTCCAAATTCAGTGGTTTGATGCCATTTTGAAGGGTAGAGGCGCTCGCGAACTGTTGGCTAATCAACCCGCTAATTTGTTTGAGATGGGGTGCAACCAGTGGCGATCACTACCCGACTGGTCAAGTAAATTAGGGGTGACCTATTGTTTGCGTAGTGAAGGGCTGAGCCATATTCGTGAAGATAGTGGTTCACTGGTCCCAGTTTCTGAGATGCCAACGTCAGATGGATGGGTGAACAACGATACGCTGGTTCATGACCCTTGGAATCCTGCTCCTGCGTTGGGAGGGCATAGCGCTGTCCCGGCCGGATCGTTTGAGCGGACAGCGGTGGATGCTCGCGGTGATGTCCTTACCTATACCAGCGAGCTTTTGACTGCTGAGCTGCGGGTGGTAGGGGTACCGGAAGTGGTGATTGCGATCGCAGCTTCTAGTCCTAGCTACGACATCTGTGCAATTCTCTCCCGAGTTGACTCTGAAGGGGACGCGTACAACCTCACTCAAGGCTATCGACGGATAGATAGTGATCCTGCGAGTATTGAGACGCCCTCACCCGTCACCGTTCCATTGCATCCTACTTGCTTTAGCCTGTGTTCAGGTGAACGACTACGGCTGAGTCTGAGCGCGGCCTGTTTTCCGGCGTACCCTATTAATCCAGGGACTGGTGCGCCGCTCGCACAGAGTCGGCTGATCGATGCTCAGATTATTACCTTGACTGTGCGAGTCGGTGCCGAAAGCGGGTCGGTGCTTAAGCTGCCGATGGCTGATGATTAAATAGCTCAAATACCTGCCGACAGCAGTTGCGCAGGGATTCCCTAGAGTTGGGCTCGGGCGGCTTTTCTCCTTCGAACCGCCAGTCGTCAACGGTTGAGAGTCTCCACTTTTGGCCACAGTTGTCAAAGCCAGCCACTTCTAGGCCAATGGCTCGTCGCTGCTTACTGTCGCTGTCTTGATGCATCCTGATTTGAATAAGGAGACTACGGCATTGGAACGGGCGACTTACACCTGGGAAATGGAATCCAATATCGACTGAGTCTGGATCAATGAGATTTTGAATGGTCGGATCATCTGCCCAAGGCTTTAGGTCTGCGCTTAGGTCAGGCAGTTCAGCTTTGAAGAGTCCGATAGTGGCTGCAATTTTGCTGGCTAGCTCAATTGATAATGCTTGTTCGGCTGCGTTCACATCACCTCGCTGAATTCGGCATTTTTATTGTAGCGGCCAAATATTCGTGTCCACCATTCATAAAATGAGGATTCTCTGGCTATTGTTAGATTATCCTGCTTGTGAGTACGTAAGATGAGCTAAGCGAGAATACGCCAATTCATTTTAGAGAGCAGCTTGTCACAGTACTCTTAAGAATAAATAGTTCGTACTCTCACAGAAATGACTTTATATGGCTTGGCAGGTGGCTAATAGGGCCCGATCGCTCTCCTGAATAGGTAAGGGATAGAACCCCTCAATGCTAGGAGGCGCAATCACGGCTCCGGCTTGGCTAGCGACTTCTCCCAGTGAGTCGTTAAGCGCAAGTGCATAAGCAAAGCGTTCTTGTGAATAGCTATCAGTAACGCTAAGCGCTATTTTTCCTTCGGAGATGTGTCCCTCAGCGCAATCAAAGGAAGACGATGGCATGTATAGTGCCCCCACTACATGGGTTCCCTGGGATTCAAAAACAAAGTATGCCGTATTTGGCTGATCATGTACCGGCTGCTGGCCATATAGATAGGTGCCACTAGCCGGTGAAACGACGGTTTCAATGCGGCTCGAGGGAGATAGAAGCCTCGCTCTGAGTCGGCTAAATCTTGCTTGTGCCTGGTCTATACGTAGGCTTTCCACTCGCTGGGCTTCTAGGCGCTGCTGCTCGTAATGGGCCTGTTCAAACTGGAGTGTTGACTTGTCGATAGAGGCGGGTTTTTCTGTCAACAGGCTCTGTGCCTGAGCGGGTATTGCCAGCATGACTGTGCTGAGCATGCTCAGTCCACCGACTAAGCTACCTAAAATCTTTTTGGACTTGTTTGTTAGCTGCTGTGTGTTTGTCTGAGTCTGTTTTAATCTGCTGCCGCGTACTGATACCACCATCAATCGAACTCCTCTTTTGCTAACCTAGCTCTGATCCCTTGACGCTGTTTTGCCGCTGAGGAATTGATGACATGCGTCGCTATCTATCATCAACTTTGTCTCACTGGTTTGTCTCATTGGCCTCTCTTGCCTAACCGCTCGCTTCCAGTCCGCTGATGAGGGTTGGTTCAAGGTTACTCAGCGCTCTTTAAAGAGACTAAGTAGTACCAGGTCTTATTTGACACTAGACAAAAACAGGTGCGGATGTGGAAACTCAGATCACAATTTAAGTTGATTACACGATTTCACCTGACCGAGAATATTACCAATATCAGAGAATTCGCCACTCCTATTTACGTTAGGAATC
>JBCBDN010000247.1:0-5994 GCA_038529685.1 Cyanobacteria bacterium J06598_1
GTCTATTTTGCCGACTGACCTATCCTGTGCCGACCTCCCCACAGCCGACTTGAGCACACTACGCCAAGCGCTACTCAATCTGATTTGTCAGGCGGCCTACAAAGAGGGCGACTTTACACTTTCTTCTGGGAAAAAAAGCGACTATTACATCAACGGCAAGCAGGTCACACTTCACGCCCAAGGAGGCCTGATGGTCGCAAGGCTGCTGCTAGAGATGCTGCCAGCAGGCACTAATGGCGTTGGCGGGCTCACCCTTGGTGCAGATCCAATGGTGAGCGCAGTCAGCATCGCCGGCGCTTATGAAAACAAACCTGTGACCCCACTCATTATCCGTAAGGAGGCCAAAGGACACGGCACTCGTGCTTACATTGAAGGGCCAGAACTACCTGCCGGAAGCGCAATCGTCATTTTAGAAGACGTAGTCACCACGGGTGCATCTGCATTGAAGGCAGTAGAACGGCTTCGTGCTGCCGGTTATGAGGTCAAAGACATCTTGGCACTGGTCGATCGGCAGCAAGGCGGGAAAAAGCTTTACGACAAAGAAGGGCTTAACTTTCAGCCTATTTTTACTATTGACGAAATCAAAAGTCATTTCAGGTCTCTGTAGATAATTGATGACGAGTCGGCATTAATAAAAAATCGCCCAACACCAGGCCAATAAAAGACGCTGTTGGGCGATTCATAATGATTGCTCAACCTAGAACAACACTCACAAGGTAGGCAGTGTTGAATCAAGCCAACTAGCTAGCGGTATGAGAAGCCGCTTGAGCCGTGCTTACAGTCGCCATAGATTCGACGAGGCTACGAACTACAGCAACCATTGCGAGTGGGTCGTTCAGCTTGTGCACAGCGGAGCCGACGCCGACACCAGCAGCACCTGCGGCAATCGCCATTGGCGCAGTCACATCAGAAATACCCGATGCGCATAAAACCGGTACGTTCACCGCATGAGAAATTGCGTGGGCCGCTGCCAAAGTAGGCGCCGCCTTTTCAATGAGGCCAAGTGTACCGCTGTGGGTTGGTGTGCTGCTAGTACCGCCTTCCGTTTGGATAATATCAGCACCGGCTTCTACCAGAGCTTCAGCTAGGGTTACCTGCTCATCTAGCGCCAAAATGTGGGGAACGGTCACGGACAGCGTGATGTTGGGCAACAGCGATCGCGTCTCTTGAGTCAGGGCGAGTACCTCGGCTGCGTCGAACCGCCGTCCTTCAGCGTAAAAAGCATCAAAGTTACCGATTTCAATAAGGTCCGCACCCGCTTCGACAGCAGCAACAAATCGAGCAGGCTCAACCGCAGACACGCAGATAGGCAAGTCAATTAGGCTCCGAACAAGGCGCACCAGATCTGCGTCGGCAGCAATATCAACAAAAGTTGCGCCGCCCTGCTGAGCGGCTTCGACCACGTCAGAAACGTTTTTAGGGTCCAGATTGGTCAAGCCGCTAATGATTTTCAGAGCCGAGCCGTTGGCAAGGGCCCGGTGAAAACGGTCCCATTGAAGAGTAGAGATAGCCATAGATTATTTGAGAAGACGTGCAAAGAGTTTTATTTTGCCAGAGATCTGACCGGTCATTGCGGATGCGTTACCGGATGCGTTACATGTCAATAGTGGTGTAGTATTAGAGACTGCAAACTAGAGGTTGCCAAAGGTTAATTTCTGGGTTTGCTAAACCGCACACTTTTTATTACTATGCCTAAGCTAAAAACGCGCCGCGCCGCTGCTAAGCGCTTCCGCCGCAGTGGAAGTGGCAAGATCATGCGTCGCAAAGCTTTCAAAAGTCACTTGCTAGAGCGCAAAAACCAAGACCGTAAGCGTAAGCTTTCTAAAACGACGACTGTGCATGAAACAGATGCACCCAACGTAGAGCTGATGATGCCCTACCTCTAACGTCCTGATTAGCCTTAACAAACGTTTTAGCTAAAAAGACTGACTCGATTTCACCTTCAAAGGAAAACTAGATCATGGCACGTGTTAAGCGCGGTAATGTAGCTCGCAAACGCCGCAAAAAAGTTCTTAAACTTGCAAAAGGCTTTAGAGGTTCTCACTCGAAGCTATTCCGCACCGCTAATCAGCAAGTTATGAAAGCATTGCGGAATGCTTACCGAGATCGTCGCCGTAAGAAGCGCGACTTCCGCCGTCTGTGGATTGCCAGAATCAACGCGGCAGCTCGTTTGAACGGCACTACCTACAGCAGGCTCATGGGCGATTTGAAAAAAGCAGATATTCAAATCAACCGAAAGATGCTGGCACAGCTCGCTGTCTTGGCGCCTGAAAACTTCGCTAAAGTGGTCGCTCAGGCCAGCAGTAAGTAGCTGAGAAAAGTCATGCTACGCAAGCTGCTAGCAGGATTAATCATAGGGATGGGGGCACAGATGCTGTTGCCCCCTCTTTTTGTTGGTGATTTTGTTGCTGGTGATTTTAGGGGGGCTACAGGCAGATTGCAAATAGCCAGTTCGCAGCTAGCGGTCGCAGCTGAGCTAGATGAGATTCGCGATCGCGGCTATCTCATCGTCGGTGTCAAACCCCATCGCCCACCCCTTAGCTTTACTGACGAAGATGGAAACATGAGCGGCTTTGAGATTGATATCTCTCGCCGGTTGGCCGATGAACTCTTGGGCGATGAGAATGCCGTTCGATTCGTACCGCTGAGCAATGTAGATAGGCTGACGGCAGTGCTAGAAGATCGTGTGGACTTGGCGATCGCAGCCATCACCCTCACTGAACCTCGCCGCCGCCTCGTCACCTTTAGCGACCCGTACTATCTCGACGGCACTGCCTTTATTGTCAGACCCCTGGCAGAAGCCCTACCTCAAATATCGCAACCCCAGCGCGAAAGTAGTTCAACAAACAGTATTCAAGCGATACAGGATCTACGCCTAGGACAGATTGCGGTTCTAAATCGATCAAGCGCAGTCGCCCACGTTCGCTACATTCTTCCAGGTGCGCGTCTTGTAAGCGTTGACTCTTATGCAGCGGGCCAAACACTACTACAAAATGGAGAGGTAGACGCCTTTGCTGGCGATGCTTCTGTGCTAACCGGTTGGACACAGTCTCTAGGGCCACTAGAAAACTATACTGTGCTACCCACCATAATTTCAGCAGAGCCTTTAGCCATCGCCCTGCCCAAAGGCTCCCAGCACCGAGACTTACAAACAGCCGTTAATCAAGCTATCCGAGCTTGGTATGCAGAAGAATGGCTACAAGAAAGAGCCGTCTTTTGGGCCTTGCCGTCAGGACGCTTACAATCAGGACGCTTACAGAGAGAGGAGCTGCAAAATAGCGGTTCAGATCGCAAGCTTAATCCCAAGTCAACTACGTTGAGTGAATAAAGCTAACCATTCGGCACAAGTCTCCAGATAAGTACTATAAAATGCCTAGAGAGTAAAAGTCACGGCATCAAAGGCGAAAGGCTTAGTTAATAGGTCTGGTCAGAAAACTGGTATGGAAAACGGCAATTATTTAGTTGTTTATTTAGGGATTTTGCTGGCGCTGCTAAGCGTAGCAACCTTTTTTGTAGTGCGGCAGGTATGGGTCACACGCCGCACAGAACTCACACTTTCCGACCTGCAAACCAAACTCACCAAAGAAAAAGGCACCGCGCTGGAATACTACGAGCTGGGCAGCTTACTGCTCGATAAAAAGCTCTACGCGCAAGCCGCTATCTATCTCAAAAAAGCGCTAAAAGAACTGCCTGAAGAAGAAAGTGAAAACGCTGTACTGGTGCACAACGCACTGGGATATACCTACTTTGCACAAGAGCAGTTCGACCTAGCAATTCGCCAATACAACGAAGCGCTCAAGATTCGCCCCGACTACGTTACCGCGCTCAATAACTTGGGCCATACCTATGAGCGCAAACAGCTGATGCCACAGGCACTAGAGACCTATGAAAAGTCTTTAGCAACAGAACCAGCTAACGAAACCGCTAAGCGCCGAGCAGACTCTCTGAGAAAGCGTTTGGCCTAAATGGCTGACTCAGACAACGGGGTAAAGGCACGATGGCTAAGCTTGGTACGCCAACACCGAGCCATCGCCATTGTTAGAGCGCGTACCCTAGAGCAGGGAATTGCGATGGCTAAGGCTGCTGCTGCTGGTGGGTTTCGACTGATAGAAGTCACTTGGACGAACAACGCTAACCCAGCCGATATGACGGCGGCAATTCGTCAAGCCCTGCCCCACTGTACGGTGGGGGCAGGATCGGTTTTGACGCAGGAAGATTTGGGGCGCGCGATCGCAGCTCAAGCCCAGTTTTGCTTCACGCCCCATACAGACGCTTCACTGATTCAGCAGGCGACTCAGCAAGAAATACCAATGATTGCAGGGGCAATGACACCGACAGAAATCATCTGCGCATGGCGGACAGGCGCTGCTAGCGTTAAAGTCTTTCCAATTGCAGTGCTAGGTAATGCCGACTATATCCGTAGCTTGCAAGGGCCACTAGGCCCTATTCCACTGATACCAACAGGCGGGGTCACGAGTGAAACAGCCCCTGCACTCATTGGCGCAGGGGCGATCGCAGTCGGCCTTTCTTCCGCTTTATTTCCCAAAACCGAAGTCCAAAGAGAGGACTGGGGCGCCATTGAGGCAAGGTCTCGCTATCTGCTCACACGCCTGTCGAATTAGAGTCACTGTATCGATTGAGAGACCGTCAGATTCAACGGACTAGCTGCCCAGCTTAAAGGCTTCTACAAATAATCCGTAGATCATACCGAGTTTGAACGCATTGAGAGCTTCGGCTAAGGTAGAGCGCGATCGCACTGGCCCTAAATCTATCTGACCCAAATCAGAGGAGCCAAATCCAGAGCCAGAAGGCTGCGCATCCAAAGACAACGCACCGCGCTCACCGTCACTCAGCTGTTGCGAAGAACGGTCCCGCCGGGGAGCAAACCGGTAATACAGCCAGCTAATGATCTCGACAAAGATCACTAGAATTGCTGAAATCGTCACGTCCAGCTTGGCAGCTTGACCAGCCGTTGCGGAGATAGCCGTCGCAAAGAAGTTGCCAAACAGCACACTAATTACCAATACAGACAGTCGTCGCCACGGGTTGAACACCCACTGCCGAAATTGCAACGTCGCCTGTGTCACCAGCGTATTCAGTCGAGTTCTTTGCATCGGAAGGAGCCCTTGATGACGGTGGGTTTAAACCTAGTTTACAGAAAGTTCTTGAACGCCTGAATCCATTATCCGTATTAGTGCTGACGCCATTTCATGAAGTGTCACAGCTTTCATCACGGATGCCATTCCTGCCCAGCTACCATTTAAATATAAGCACATAGCTCCTGTTAAATTTGCGCTGTTAAGTCTGTTCTGTTCAACAACTGATTACGCTTAAATCTGCGAAAGGTTCACTCAGCTTTCATCGGCTAGCCCCTATCAGATCATTGAACCTTTTAGCTGCGCACAGTTTCTTTTTTATTTTTTCCTTTACTCTTCGCCCAAAGAGGGTTCCATGCGATTTTCTCCGCTCCTTTTTCTACCCTTCCTAACCGTGCTAGCGCTCGGCTCTGAAGTCAACGCACAGACCATTCAAACCCCGCTTAATTCGCCTTTAGAACTCAGAGGGCGATCAGGTGGAAACGATCAGTCTGCCTGCGGTAACATCACCCGCAGCAATGGTAAAACAATTCGGGTCACCGAACCCTTTGCGTCACTGAACTTTGAAGTGCAAAGTGAAGGCGACTATACCCTGCTCATTACCGGGCCTAATGGCTTTAGAGAGTGCGTATTTGCCCATAATTACGATGGTGGCGTTATTCAGGCACCTGGCCTATTAGACCAAGGTCAGTATCGGATTTATGTGGGTGATCGCAGCGGCGAAAGCCACCCATATACGCTGTCTATTCAACAATAAACTTTTGGCAAGAATGAGCGCGCTCACTTCGCTGATTCTGCTGTCTCTTTGATGTCAAAGTTGCCTGCATAACCTCTCCATTAAGGACGCAATATCTGCGTCCTTTTTCTTTGGCAGTTCTTTGGCACCACTCATCAAAGC
>JBCBDN010000248.1:0-5988 GCA_038529685.1 Cyanobacteria bacterium J06598_1
ACGACCACCCAACCCAGCCGGAAACCCACATGAGCGACTGCGATCGCAAATAAACCGAAGCCTACAAAAAGTGCGATCGCGCAAAAACAAACTCATGAATACCGACAAGCGCTTCAGCATTGCGACCCTATTGCTGAGCGCGGCAGCCACGTTTATTGCAGGGGAAAGTGCGATCGCCGGCGAACCGATCATGGGCGACTGGCGTTTCACCACCACCATCGCCTCCCTCTGTACCCTGGGTGCCACAGTCTCTACAGGTATTCACAAGCAAGTCGTTCCCACCGACCTCATTATCGAAACTAGCGAATGCACTGCCCAGCTCAAAGTGCTATCCATTGAGACGATCCCAGCAGTTTATGACCTCGAAACCGTTACTGACAGCTACCAAAGGTTAATTGCAGAGTTCGATAAAGTAGATGTCTAGCTTCACTTTGGCAAAGTGGCTATGCTGTCACGCTGTCAACAATAGTGGACAGTTGAACGTTTTTATATAGCTGCTCAATTGGAAACTCAACACCCATACTTGCGATTTCGACGGTCTCACCTTCCCTGTAGGCAAAATACAGCCACATTCGCCCTTCTCCTCGACGAAAGCATTCTATCTGCATTCGTTTGGTGCTTACTAACACGTACTCTTCAAGTGTTGGAATTTGGATATAGTCTTGAAACTTATCACCCCGATCTATCTTTTCAGTACTAGAAGAAAGCACTTCTACAATTAGCCTCGGGAACTCGTAAAAGGTTTCATGTTGTCGATCTCGCTCATCGCAGCTAACCGCTAAGTCCGGATAGCGATAGAATCGACCATCGTTCACCATTACTTTTACATCTGAGCCAGTCATCTCGCAGCCTTGCTCGTCAACCCGATTTTCTAACGCTCTGCGAAAGTTATATGCCAATTTATCATGGTCTTTGGTCCCGCCTGCCATCGCAAACACTTGGCCATCGCAATACTCGTGACGAGTCTCCTGGCGCGACTCCCACGCCAAATACTCATCGGCAGTCATGTAATTTTGCAGAGGGCTAGCAATCATGGCGATTAGCCTTTTTGGGATGGGTGCTGGGCGAGGACTTCTTTGAGATATTTACCAGTATAGGAACCTTCCACAGCGGCGACATCTTCAGGGGTCCCTTTGGCTATGATTTGGCCACCGCGATCGCCTCCTTCAGGCCCCAGATCAATCACCCAATCGCAGCACCGAATCACATCTAAATTGTGCTCAATCATAATCACCGAATTACCCTTGTCCACCAGTCGCTGCACTACGTCCAGCAGCTTGTGTACATCATAAAAAGATAATCCCGTCGTTGGTTCATCAATCAAATACAGCGTTTTGCCAGTAGACCTGCGGGCTAGCTCACTCGCTAGCTTCATGCGCTGGGCCTCGCCGCCCGATAGTGTCGGCGCCTTCTGTCCAAGCTTCACATATCCCAAGCCCACATCGACCATCGTTTGCAGGCGAGCGGCCGCCTTCGGGATGTTCTCAAAGAACTTCAAACTCTCCTCAGCAGTGGTTTCCAACACATCTGAAATGTTCTTTCCTTTGTACTTCACCTGCAGTGTCTCTCGGTTATAGCGAGCGCCTTTGCACACCTCGCACTCCACATACACATCCGGCAAAAAGTTCATTTCAATGACGTTTACGCCCTGTCCACCACAAGCTTCGCAGCGTCCGCCTTTTACATTGAAAGAGAATTGGCCGCGCTTGTAGCCTCTGGCTTTGGCTTCAATGGTTTCGGTGTAGAGATCGCGAACCACGTCGAAGATGCCAGTGTACGTAGCCGGGTTAGACCGAGGTGTGCGGCCAATGGGAGATTGGTCAATTACGATTGCTTTGTCTAAGGCTTTGAGCCCTTTGATGGGTTCCATTGCCTTGGGCTGCGGAATTTTGCTGCCAAAGTAGTGGCGAATGGCTGGATACAACAGTTCGTTAATCAGCGTGGATTTGCCTGAACCGGAAACGCCCGTGATGCAGACGAAGTTGCCCAACGGGATGTCGACATCAATGTTGCAAAGGTTGTTCAAGTGGGCGTCGCGAATTTGAATATGGCGACCGTTGCCGGGGCGCCGTTCGGCTGGGGTGTCAATCTTTTTACGCCCTGAGAGATAGGATCCCGTGAGCGATTCCTCACAGTTCAAAATGTCTTCTAGTTGACCTTGGGCCACAATCTGTCCGCCGTGGACACCGGCTCCTGGCCCAATATCAACAATGTAGTCAGCGGCTCGCATGGTGTCTTCATCGTGCTCTACCACGATGAGCGTGTTACCCAAACTTTTCAGGCGCTGAAGCGTATTCAACAATCGCTCATTGTCTCTTTGGTGCAGCCCGATACTGGGTTCGTCTAGTACATAAAGTACGCCGCTAAGGCCCGCACCGATTTGCGTGGCTAATCGAATTCTTTGGGCTTCGCCGCCCGAAAGTGTGCGCGCGGTTCTATCGAGGGTGAGGTAGTCAAGGCCCACATCTAGCAAAAAGGTGAGTCTTGCTTTAATCTCTTTGAGTACCAGTTCACCGATGGCTATTTGGCGATCGGTGAGTTTGGGCGCTTCGCCGTTTTCTCCGACGAGTTCATAAACTCTGTCACGACATTCTCGAATCGAAACGCTGGTAAAGTCCTTGATGTTGTAGGGCCCAATTTTGACGGCGATGGACTCTGGTTTTAGCCTTGCGCCGTTACAAACTTCACAGGTCTGATCGATCAGATATTTCTCTAGCTTCTGTTTGTAGGTTTCAGAAGAGGCTTCCTGATACTGCCGTTGCAGCATGGGCAGGACGCCTTCGTACTTGCGCTGGTAGCCTTTTGCTTGGCCATAGCGAGAATCTGTCTCAATGTAGATTTTCTCAGTGGAGCCATGCAAGATTATATGGCGCTGCTCGTTTGTCAGGCTGGCCCAGGTGGATTGCAGCTCGAAGCCGAATGCTTGGCCGACGCTGTAGAGCAATGAAAAATAGTAAGTGTTGTCTTTTTCTGACCAGGGTGCGATCGCCGCATACACCGGTACATTTGGATCAGGCACCACCAAATCCGCCGAAAACCGCTGCAAACTACCCAATCCATGACAGTTCGGGCAGGCCCCATAGGGTGAGTTAAACGAAAACAGACGAGGCGATAGCTCATCCATTACCGCCCCATGTTCTGGGCAAGCAAAATTCTCTGAAAATACAATATCGTCTGGCTGCTCAGGTGTTTCGCTCTTATCGTCCTCAGCCTTCTTGGCAGGCAACACATCAATAATCGCGATCCCCTCTGAGCGTTTCAGCGCCGTACTCAGAGAATCCACCAGCCGCTCCTGCAAGTCGTCCTTTTTCACCAGACGATCTACCACTACTTCAATATCGTGTTTTTTATTTTTATCCAATTCAATATTGTCGCCGAGCTCTCGTAGCTCGCTATTGATCCGGACTCGCACAAAGCCCTCAGCTGCTAGGGCAGAGAGCAGCTTCTGATGGGTTCCTTTTTTGCCACGTACCACTGGAGCCAGCAGCTGAAACCGCGTTCCATTGGGCAGTTCCATTACCTGGTCCACCATTTGGTCAATACTCTGTGGCGAAATAGACCGGTCGCACTTCGGGCAGTGCGGCTGGCCCGCCCGCCCATACAGCAGCCTCAGATAGTCATAAATCTCCGTTACTGTCCCCACCGTAGAGCGTGGGTTATGCGATGTGGACTTCTGGTCAATCGAAATCGCCGGACTGAGGCCCTCAATAGCATCTACATCCGGCTTATCTACCTGACCTAAAAACTGTCGGGCATAGGCACTTAGCGACTCTACATAGCGCCTTTGCCCCTCGGCAAAAATCGTATCAAACGCCAGCGAAGACTTTCCTGAGCCCGAAACTCCGGTAAACACCACCATCTTGTCGCGCGGCAAGTCCAGGCTCACATTTTTGAGATTATGCTGCCGTGCTCCGCTGATCCGAATCAGATTCTTCTTATCCGATAGATCAATCGCGCCTTTCTCATCCACACTCAGCCCGTCTACATGAGCTGCTGGTCTCGCCTTTGCAGATTTTCGAGTTGTCTTAGCCTTAGTCTTTTTCTTTGTCTCGGTCTTAGCCTTAGTCTTTCCTGCTGACGTTGCTCTCTTCGCCCGAGTTGTTTTAGCAGCTGTCGTTTTTGCTGCTGCCTTCGTTGTAGCGTCAGATGCGGATTTATCCTGAGTCGATTCCGTCGATTTCTTTTTAGGGGAAGGCATAAGTGAAGAGTAAGAAAGATTCAGGCAAGCTTTAGTCTACGCAAAAACCCGCAAAAACATTTCTTCATAATAGACTACCACCCCAAAACTCTGCCCAGCATTTTCATCCAAAAACAAAGGGCAAACCCCTTAGAAAAAGAGCCTCCTAGACTCGCACGACACCCAAAAGCGCATAGTCACCTGCCGTTCATTCCTGCCACTTCACCACCGCTGGCACCGTCTCCACCAGCACCCGCCCCTGTGAAACCACATATCTCACCACCGCCCGCTCCAAAATCGCCTCGTACCGACTCCGCGCCTCCAGCACAATCAAATTCGCCCCCCGGCCCACCTCTATTCCATATTTCTCCTGTAAATTTAGCGTCCTCGCGCCCCCCGCTGTCACCATGTCGAAGCAAGCCTCCATCTGTGCCATGCCTGTCATCTGACACACGTGCACCGCCATTTCCACCACCGCTAGCAAATTCCCCGTGCCGAGGCTGTACCAAGGGTCTTGAATACAGTCATGACCTAAGCTCACATTCAGCCCGTTTTGCCAAAGCTCTTTTACTCGCGTGACGCCTCGTCGCTTCGGATACGTATCTGTCCGTCCCTGGAGCGTAATGTTGATCAACGGATTCGCAATGAAATTTAGCTTTGCCCGTCGCAAAACTCCCATTAGCTTCAGCGCATACGCATCGTTATAAGAGCCAAACGCTGTCGTATGGCTTGCTGTCACTTCCGCACTCATTCCACTGCGAATACACGCTTTGGCCATTACCTCCAAAAAACGCGACTGCGGATCGTCAATTTCATCACAGTGCACATCAATCAGCCGGTCGTACTGCTGTGCGAGCTCAAAAATTCGCTGCACCGAGCGCACCCCGTCCTCCCTCGTCAGTTCGTAGTGCGGAATTCCGCCCACTACATCTGCACCAAGCCGCAGTGCCTCCTCCATCAGTGCCTCATTTTTCGGATGCCCGTACAGCCCATCCTGTGGAAATGCCACCACCTGTAAGGTCATCCAGTCTTTCACAGCTTCTCGTACGGTCAGCAACCCCTTCAGTGCTGTCAGGCTGTGCTCACTTACATCCGCATGGCTGCGCACGAACAAAACGCCATAGCTCGCCTGCTGCTTTAGCGCTTTGATTGCCCGCGATCGCACTTCTTCTAGGGTTAAATTGGCCTTTCGCTCGCGCCAAATATCAATCCCTTCAAACAGCGTTCCACTTTCATTCCATCTTGGCTCGCCTGCTGTCAGGGCCGAATCCAAATGGATGTGCGATTCCACGAATGGACTGCTTACTAGCCGCCCTTCGATCGCTAGCTCAGTGTGTCCGCGTATGGGCAGGTTGGGGGCGATCGCGGTGATGGTTTGTTGTTCGATCGCAATATCAACCAACCCAGCCTGGTCCACCATCTGACAGTTCCGCAGCACCAAAGAAGCATCCATCTTTAACTCCCTTTAACCTATTATTAAGCTTTGATCCAATCCTTTTCAGACGACTTCAGGTTGCGCTATATAAAGCAAATCCGTAAGACCGTCACCCAAAGTATAAGATCTACAAATAGGATGCATTTTTAAAGCACCTCGCGGGTGTTTTACGCGAAACTCATGGACCTACAGCAGCGCATCAGCCACCATCGCGTCAGACATATCGTCGAGAGCTATTGCCTATCCGGCGATGATGCCACCGCCTTCGACAGCTACCTTGGCGAGTTGCTGAACCAGTATCCTCACGGTGTTATTGAGTTGGCCCTAATAGAAACGCTGATCAAAAGCTGGCTAACCATTCCGATGGTCAAAGGGT
>JBCBDN010000249.1:0-5880 GCA_038529685.1 Cyanobacteria bacterium J06598_1
GTAAAGCTTACTGTGCGGGTGCATTTACCTGAATAAGTAAGGGCGTTATGTTCGCACTTATACCCAGCCAAAACGAACATAGTTGATTCGTAACGCGACAAAATGAATGATTTTATACTCTGGCGAAAAGAAAAAATAAGCGCTTTTTTGACGCTTTTCTGGCCGCTTATTTAGTCTGTTTTATCAAGTTATCTTTATGTATTGAGCTGCCTGTATTGAACTGCCTGTATTGAACTGCGGTACCGAGGTCTAATGGCCGATGCCTTTGACAAGGGTTCATGGTGTTAGCTGCCCTAGCAGTTTGTGCGTGATAGTTTGTGCTTTAGAACATCTCTATAGACTGTTGGCCTAATGCTTCAAAGTTCGGCACAGTAAAGAAGTTGTCTGTTCGCAGAGCAAAGCGCCCGCAAATACCTATGAAGCTCACTTGGTTTGATGCAAATTCCTGGCTGATTGAATCGGCTGGCCTCCGTGTTTTAGTGGATCCCTGGCTGGTGGGAGACTTAGTATTTGCAGATCTGTCTTGGCTGGTACGCGGCAAGCGACCTAAGCCTATTGATATTCCTCAAAATATCGATTTGATTTTGCTTTCTCAGGGACTAGCTGACCACGCTCATCCGGAGACTTTGAAAACGCTAGACCGCTCAATTCCTGTCGTGGCCTCGGTGTCTGGGGCGAAGGTGGCGCAATCACTGCACTATGAGTCGGTGACGGCAGTGGCGCATGGTGAGCAGCTGCGTTGGGGGGAGGACGCTCGGCTGATAGTCGAGGCGTTTGTGGGTGCGCCTGTGGGGCCAACGGCAAAGGAAAATGCCTATGTGCTGAGCTTTGTTTCAGAAGAGGTCCGGCTGTATTACGAGCCTCACGGTTATCCAGATAGCGAGCATCTAAAGCAGGTGAAGCCTGTGGATGTGGCGATTACACCAATGGCTGACCAGGTGCTGATGGGGATTGCACCCGTGGTGCGTGGTTCGGCGGCAGCGCCGCAGATTGCTGAGCTGTTGAATCCTAAGGTTATGCTGCCAACGGCGGCAGCTGGCAATGTGACCTATGACGGTTTGATTGCACCGACGCTGACAACCAAGGGCGGTGTAGACCAGGTGCGATCGCTTTTATGCAAACAGGGCACAAAAACTCAGCTGATTCAACCGACCTCGGGCAAAACGGTAGAACTAGATCTGTCGCAGTACTAACGTGGTGCTTGGGTTGGTTATGCCTGGCTGCGCTGCTTGCCGATATTAAGTGGAGCAGTCCAATTATTTAGAACATAGACAACAGTCGCCGAAAGCCCCCGTCCCCACCTGATATCTTTGGGCGGGGCTCTGAAGCAAGACGTCCAAAACATTGCTGGACAAGCGATCTGAGTCTTCTGAATTCGCGACCTTCCCCGAAATCGGGGTCGGGGGCCAGTGCAAGATGCTTAGTTTAATTGCAACCACCTACTTATTGATTGATGTTTGTTGTTGTCTCTGAAGCGTTGGGTGTTTGCTCAGACTTGCAAACAGTGGTTGGAGAGACTGATAGGGTCTGAGGCGCCGTTGCCTGGGAGGATGCTATCTGGGAATCTACGTTCTTTCCTTTACCTGTCTCCTGAGTTGTTTGAGCAGTCAACTCGGATGATAGAAGTCCTTTGAGCTGTGCTGTGACTTGTTCTTGTTCTTGATGGAGGCGCTCTAACCGGGCGAGCAGCTGATTGATTTGGTTCTGTTTTGGTTCTGGTGTGGTTGCAGTTGCTTTCTTCCACAGCCACTGACTCAAGTTAAGCGGTAGCGTCAGCAAAAAAGTAATGAGCGCCTTGAGGACTCGCTTTACTAAGTCCCCGACGAGCTGTATTAACCCAATGCCAAGCAAGAGTGCGACTACCGCTAATACTGGGTGGCCAATTGCAGCGGCTACCAGTGTTTGTATTTGGCTGACAAAGGTGGCAACGGTGTCGATTGAGTTGGAGAGGTCCACAGACGGAAGTGTTGGCCAAGGAATAGCTGGCGGTGAAAATTCGATTATCACTGGGTTCACCCTTAATAAGCTCGCCTCAAGTGATCTGTGGCAGGCTGATAGGAAGTTGGTATGGTTAAGTCTTACATAAGGAGTTGAATCATCGTGAAGTCTGTTTGGTCTGGTGTGTTAACGATTGTTTTGACGGTGTTGGTAATGTTGGGTGCTCCGCTCTCTGCTGCGGCAAGTCCATTGATGTTCTCTTCTGAAATGTTCTCTTCTGATATCGCTGTGCTGCCCGGATTGAAGGGTGCTTTTGAAGGGACGCAGCCCGATAATATTGGCGTGACGGATAGCCATTTAGCCGCGTGTCCGGCTACGCCTAACTGTGTGGTGAGTCAGGGTGCAGATGAGGAGCATTCTATTGCGCCTATTTATTACGAAGGCGATCGCGCCACAGTCCGTGCCAGCATTCTCGATATTTTGAGCGTGGTGCCTCGTACTGAAGTGATTACGCAAAATGACGACTACATTCTTGCTAAGTCTGAAAGCCGGCTAATGGGCTTTGTGGACGATACCGAGTTTTACTTTCCAAAAGACGAGAAAGTGATTCAGGTGCGTGCGGCGGCTCGTATGGGTGAATCTGACCTAGGCGTAAACCGCCGCCGAATAGAGCAAATTCGCTTGGCCTTCAATGACATGACAAAGCGGGCTGCTCAGCAGTAGCGTTTTAGTGAGCGTCTATTGATTGTCCTGGCAACTCGACAGATGCTGCAGCTAGATGCCACGTACGATTGCTTCGTTATAAAGCGCTTGCGACTCTGCTGTACGACCCTGCCTGTGCAGTACAACTGCCAAGTTATAAATCAGCTCAGTGCTGTCGGGCATTTGTTCAATGCCTTGGCGTAACACTTGTTCTGCGTCTTCTAGGCGTCCTCGATCGACCAAGATTAGGCTGAGATATTGATACCCGTCTAAATAGCTGGGGTCTGCTGAAATTGCCTGTTGAAAGGCGATTTCAGCTTCGTCGTTTCTGCTGAGTCTGCGGAGAACAACGCCTAGGTTGTAGTGGATTTCGGCGTCGGCTGGGGTGAGCCGCGCTGCGCTGCGGTAAGCTTCCACAGCTGCTTCAAACCGGCTTTGTTTGGCTTGCCAAAAGCCGATGTTGTAATAGGCGTCTACATCGCTGGGGTCAATTCTGATGACTTCTTGATAGGCAGCGATCGCTTCTTCTATTCGGCTGCGCTTTGCGAGCAAAGTCCCTAAATTGTAGTAGCCCATCGCTTCATCGGGCGCAATCCGAACAGCGCTGCGATAGGCCGATTCTGCATTATCGATTTGCCCAAGAGCAACGAGGGCGTTCCCTAGGCTGTTTTGAGCGGTGGCGTTATTGGGCTGGGTGCTCAGCAGCAATCGCCAAACTGAAACCGCTTCACGATAGCGCCCTGCTTCTTGTGCGGCTAGGCCTTGCTGTATGAGCTGCTGCGCATTGGGTGCGGGCGGCGTTTCGCTGGTCGGCAGCTCGATGGTTGTGGGGATAGGATCTGCTTCTTGTGCGATCGCCCGGGCATGCTCCGGCAGCATAAATACACTTACTAACAAGGTCAAACTAAGCCCAGCTGGTAAAAAGCGCATGGTGTGGATTTCAAGAAACTGCTTCCACTCTATTAATCCCACTGATTAATGAGCAGCCTCAAAGTGCAGTGATAGGTATCACTTTAAAGACTGTTTATCGCTACTTTATTTTTGAGGATCAAAAAGCCGTGCAACATCTTGCACGGCTTTTTGTTATGCCTGAGGCTAAGCAATCAGGGATGGAGGCTTCTGTTTAACGCTTTTTCTGGAATAGAAATAGCCCTACTCAGCTGACTTTTTAGATCGACTGCGGCTTTTCGCTTTAGTTGTTTTAGCGGTAGTCTTCGTGCTTCTTGCTTCAGCAGCGGCTTCAGCCGTGACATCTACCTCAACGGGTTCTATGAACGTGCTTTCAGTCTCTGGTTCAATCGGAATGGCCTCCGGCTTAATTTTGGCCATCACGAGTTCTTTCACTTTCGCGGCAAACTCAGGGTCTTCTTTCATGCGGATGATAGTGTTGTCGCGACCTTGAGCTACGTTTGACCCTTCAAAGCTGTACCAGGCGCCCTTGCGCACCACAATGTCGTGCTCTTCAGCGATATCCAGCAAACAGCCCAAGATAGAGATGCCTTCGCCAAAGATGATGTCAAATTCTGCAATGCGGAACGGTGGCGCAACCTTGTTTTTGGCGACTTTGACTTTGACGCGGATACCGAACTGGTCGTTGCCTTTCTTTAGCGTTTGAATCCGGCGAATATCTAAGCGGACAGAGGCGTAGAACTTGAGGGCGTTACCGCCTGTTGTGGTTTCTGGGTTACCGTAAGTGACACCAATTTTGAGGCGCAGCTGGTTGAGGAAGATGACTGTGCACTGGGACTTGCCGATATTTCCAGTAATTTTTCTTAGCGCTTGGCTCATGAGTCTGGCTTGAAGACCCATGTGTGAGTCGCCCATTTCACCTTCAATTTCAGCGCGAGGCGTGAGGGCGGCGACTGAGTCAATAACGATCAAATCTACTGCCGAAGATCGGACAAGCTGATCGCACACTTCTAGACCCATCTCACCTGTGTCTGGCTGAGATATCAGAAGATTTTCTACGTCAACGCCTAGGTTCTCGGCGTAGTAGGGGTCGAGGGCGTGCTCTGCATCAATAAAGGCGGCGACACCGCCTTGACGCTGAATTTCTGCGATCGCATGTAAAGCCAGTGTGGTTTTACCCGAACTCTCTGGACCGTAAATTTCAATGACGCGGCCCTTGGGTAAGCCGCCCCCCAGTGCCATATCAAGGGTGAGGGCTCCGGTCGGAATGGTTTCCACCTGCATTCGGTTAGCTTCGCCCAACCGCATAATGGACCCTTTTCCAAAGTTGCGCTCAATTTGGGTGAGCACAGAATCAAGAGCTTTTTGCTTTTCAGAAGAGGCGTTAGCAGCCATAGGTATTCCCGGAGAGTTAATTGAACGAAAGAGTCAGATGAAGTTCGTCAGTAAATTCGCTATACTAATTTTAGTACACATGCACTAAATTGACATCCATAAAATATATAAGTCTTGTTTAGGTTCGGTTTTTAGCGTTTTTGGGCTAGCTTTTGTGGCTAGTTTTCTTGCCCGGTAGGGCCTTTTGCTGGTTTTGTGTGGCTAAACTTGAGTGGTTAACCCATTGGGCTAGGGTGCGTTGGCTCGTAAGACTCATCTGCTGATGCAAATGTGTCTAAGCCTAGCGCAATCTATACCGCCCGCCAACACATCAGAGCTGTAGATAAACCAAAGATAAATTTGAGCCTAAAAGTGAACCGAATGGCGGCTTATTTTGCGATGGTTAAACCTAGTGCGCTAGCCCTTTTGTTTGCGGCCTGTTGTCTCGGGCTCGCTAGTCTTCATTCCTATGCAAAACTGTGAACTTGTCGATGTATTGACCCAGCCAGATTGGGTAATTGCTATTGGACGCGTGGCGATTGGCCTCGGCGAATATGGCTATCGCTGTTGGGTATTTACCCCCGAGTTTACGGTGCTAGATGACGGTGAAGTGCACCCGTCACGTGAGGCGGCCGCAGAAAGCGGCAGACGACTAGTGATGGACTCACGAGAATATTAGACTTTCTTCAAGAACAATAGTTAGCATTCTTTACCCTGCCAAGTCCCGTGGAATCCTAGCGGTACTACACTCGGAAGTGCAAGGCAGCAGATGGGCTCACCGAGCGTTTTGGCATTCAGAATCCACAGCTCGCTGCGGTCTGCCTCAGCGTTATAAACCATTACCAGAAGCCAGCCTTTGCCATCTGCATCGGCAACATGAACAGGTTCACTGCCATAGCACTCAGCGCCTAAGTCTGTCTGGATTAGGATGCCAGAGGTGTAGTCGAACCGGCCAAC
>JBCBDN010000250.1:0-5855 GCA_038529685.1 Cyanobacteria bacterium J06598_1
CAGCGCTGAGCGTTTCGCCTGATACTTGTGGGGTCCATAGAACCTCGACAGCCATGAGTTTTTCACCAGAGACTGCGCCAATTTGGTTGATAGCTTGACGGACATCTTCTGGGGAAGTGGTTGAAGCCGGTAAGCTGAGCTTGCCTTGAGTGGCGACTAAAACGGTGGCGACAATGTACTCACCGGGTGCTTGCATTTCAGCTAGCTCACCAGTGCTGCCAAGGGCTGCTTTCGCTTTTGCCTGGGAGAGCTGCGCGTTGACGTTTGAGAGCGTTTCGCCTGTGAACTTGCTGCGTTCAGCGAGGGCTAGCTGATTGAATGCTTGCTCGGCAGCCATGAGGCGGGTTTGATCGGCTTCGATGTCAGCGTAGGCCCAGTACTCGGGATGGCGCAGTAGGGAAAGCGTAGTTTCTTGCAGAACTTTGGTGAGGCCAGCGGTGCTGCTGGTGTCGGCTGTTTTGGCTAGGGTGTTGAGTTCTTCTTGAAGTTCGCGGGCTTGGGCGAGTAAGCCTACTTGAAGACGCGCAACGGAGACGACGGGGTTGCTGGTGGTAGTTTCGAGGCCATCGCCGCCGACACCAGCTTCACGGAAGCTGCGGATAAGAAAGTTGGCAACTGCGATCGCAATAAAGATACCGAACAGGCCGCCCATGCCGCCACCAAAGCCGAAGAACGGCATGATGAAGGGGAAGCCAAAGCCGCCACCAGGGTAGTAGCCACCGCCATAACCGCCTCTGTAGCCACCGCTGTAGCTAGAAGGCGCTCTGCGACTAGGCGATGAGTAAGACCGGCTGGGGGCTCTAAAGCTGCCGCCACCCATTCTGCCGCCAGAACGAGCTGCTAGCGCACCGTCTGCTTGAGAAAATATCAGCAGGGCTGCGAGTGAGAACACAAAGCAAGACTTGAGTATCGCCTTTAGGGCTTTTTGGAATGATTTGCCCGTGGATAAGGCCCTTAGAGATAAAGGGCTTAGAGCTTTCATTTTGGCAATCATGGCGCTTATTGTATCGGTTTATTTGCTTTTGTTTATAGGTATTAGCTTAACGCGTTTTAAAGGCTCGGATCTAGGCCACACACCTGTCTTAAGGAAGGGATTGCCGTACCGAGATCTACAGCTTTGCCACCGTTGGTAAGCTATCCGCCACCGACGATGGTGACTATCTCTAGGCGATCGTTGGGTTGGAGTTCTGTTTCTGGCCAGAGCGATCGCGTCAAAATTTCGCCGTTGTATTCCACTGCGATCAACCGAGGATTTAGCCCGACTTGGGTGAGAAAGTCAGGTAGCCGGGTTCCAGGTGCGCAACTTTTAGCTTCGCCGTTTACTTGGAGTTCGATGGGGTGAGTAGAGGTGTCAGCAGAACTATTCATAGAATTAATCCTGGGATGTTCAGGGGATGTTTAGGAGATGTTCAGAGGCTTAGAGGATTATTGGGAGGATTGTTGGGTTTGCTTTACGAGGGATTGGGCGATCGCAGTTGGATCCTTGGCTTCCATCAAGGCTCTGACAACAGCAACTCGGGTGGCACCTGCTGCTAGTGTCGGTTCCAAATTAGCTGCATTGAGGCCGCCAATGGTGAACCAGGGCATGGTGGCGTGCTGCGCGGCGTAGCGAACATACTCGTTGCCGGAGGCTGCTTTGCCGGGTTTAGTCGGTGTGGCATGGACCGGGCCTACCCCGATGTAGTCAGCTCCTTCGTCTAGGGCTCTCTTTAGTTCCTGCGGACTGGTGGTGGAGCGACCGATGATTTTATTAGGACCCAGAATCTGGCGGGCGGCGGGCATGGGCAAATCTTGCTGACCTAAATGGACACCGTCGGCTTCAGCAGCAGCGGCAATATCTACCCGGTCGTTGACGATGAACAGGGCGTTGTATTGATGACACACTGCTCTCATTTGTTGGGCGAGGTGAAGTCTGGTTTCGTCGTCTGCGGTTTTTTCACGGTACTGAACAATAGCAATGCCGCCTTTGAGTGCGGCTTCAACGACGCCGAGGATGTCTGGGACGGGTGAGGTGACTAGGTACGTGCGGGCCTGTGTGAGCTTTTGCATGAGGCGATCGCGCTCTGAACTGTGTGCTATTGAACTGTGTGCTATTGAACTGGGTGCTGCGTTGGTCAAAAGTGCCTCCGATAGAAAAGGATCCATGAGCTGACTATCTAACGTGTAGAGCTGGTAGCGCATTTGCTTGCACGCTGCTGACATTGGCTGACTGTAGAGCTTGCCATACTCCTCTAGCACCCGCAGCGCTTCTTGGGTGCGAGCTAGATTTACCTGTAAAACATCTGACAGACTGGCTCGCTGAGTTTCTTCTGGATGGGTGAGTGTAGTGCCCAAGTCTCCAGGGGTATCTCTAGCAGCGCGAATAGTAGGGGTGTGCCAATGGCCGACTGTCTGCCGCAGGTTTTTTATCTGAGCTGTTTTGGTTTGATCGTTCAGCCCAAAACGGCACCATTCTTCGACGGTGCGCAGTCCTTCTCTGGCTCGGTCTAAATTGGCATCTAGAATGCGAAGCAATGCCTGATCTTCCGAGGTGTCAGTAAGGACGAACGTTGAGCTGGAAGTTTGCGAAGCGGTTAGGGAAGACTTTGTATGTGAAAAGTTTGATGAATCGGCTGGCAGTTCATTGGCTGGCAGTTCATTGGCTGACTGTTCATTGGCTAACAGTTCGTTAGATGCTTTGGTGGCCATTGAACGCTCTACTGAACTTTTCACAGCATCAGGGATATCACTTGAAGTCATACAGTTGAAGTCATACAGTGCGGTGGAGAAGGAGTGCGGTAAGGAAGAAGTGCTGTAAAGGCAAAGTGCGATTAAGACGCAGTGGATCAAAACTGTGACTATTTTATCGGTGCGCTCTTCTGACTTCTTTTATGATTTGTTTTTTGTTGCGATCGCACGTAGCTGCCTGCCTAGGCGTAGGCTTGACAAAAGCAGGTCAAAACCGCATATTTCAAAGACATCTAAAAGTCAAATTTAATTGATATTATCAACGAAATTTGGCCCAAAATTGACACTCTCATAGACTATACATCCAGACCATATTTTCAGGGTTTATTCGCGAAAGCGGGGTTGCGTATGTTGATCAAAATGTTGGACAAGTCTGCCTGTGTGATGCTAGCGGTCGCTGGTTTGCTAGCGCCTGGACTTGCGACCCGTTCTGCATCAGCGCAGAGCCCGGTGGCGCCTGCTGCAAGCCCCGCATCGTCAGGACGCGTCATTGCCAATCGCCCTACCTCTGCTGAGCAAGCTGCTGAGTTTCAGACGCTGTATGTGGATTCGGAAGTTGGCAGTGATAGCGCTGATGGCATTGAGGCACAGCCGCTGAGAACGGTGACGAGAGCGCTAGAAGTTGCGCCGCCGAATACGGTAATTGTGTTGGCACCGGGTCGCTATTCTCAAGGGACGGGTGAGGTATTTCCGCTTCAGCTCAAGCCGGGAGTGACGATTCAAGGGACACCAGGATCTAGCGAACGGACGGCCATTATTGAAGGGGGCGGCAATTTTGATAGCCCTTCTCGCTCGCAGCAAAACGCCGCGATTATTGCGGCTGATAGAGCTGGGATTGCTCAAATTGCGGTCTCAAACCCAGATGGATATGGTGTCTGGATTGAGTCAGCAAGTCCAACCATTTTAGAGACTGCTTTTGTGGGCAATCGCCAGACAGGTATTTATGTGGCCGGTGGTTCACCTCGTGTGCACGGTAGCTACTTTTCGGGTAACCAGGTAGCTGGTCTGATTGTTTTTGGAACGTCGCGTGCCAACATTCAGCGCAATATTTTTGATGGGACCGGAGATGCTATTCGCGTTTTGGATGGGGCGATGCCAGAGATTGTGGGCAATCGTATTACGAATAACGATGCGGGGCTTGTACTCATTGGTGATGCGCAGCCGGTAATGCGGGACAATCAGATTGTAGGGAATCTTCGCAATGAAGTGGTAGAAGTGGCCGCTGGGGTGCGCGATGTTTCTGCTGCGCCGCTGGTAGAGATTGCGGTGGAAAACGGATCGGATAAGTTGCCTATGTCGACAGCTGCTAGAGAGCCCGTCGTAAGCACACCGCCGCCTGCCAGAGAGGCTGATAGAGGCCCTATTGTAAGCGCGCCGCCAGCTAGAGACATTAACCGAGAGCCCGCAGCCTTGCGGCCAATATCGTTGCCTTCTTCTTCGCGGCCTGTCACAGCAGAGACGCCAGAAAATTCTGCTGTCGAGATTGCTGTGGTGGCAGCGGATGAATCTGTTGAAGCGACTGATGAGGCGCTTCCTGCGGGGTCTTCTGGTGCGGCTTTGCAGGCTTTGCAGGGTGGTTTGGCCTTAGGGCCTAGGGCGGTGACAGGAGAGAACCCAGATTCGGGCTCTCTGATTAGAAATCGTCGTCCACGTTCTCGACCGTCAGAGCGTCGTCCCCGACCATCGGCTCGGCCCACAGCGCCGGTAAATAACAATCGCTTGGCGGTGCCTAATACATCTATTCCGATCGGCAGCGGTGGGTCGAGTAGTATCTTTGCACCGCCTAGTGGTGGTGCGGGTTCTCCTCCCGCGCCGCCATCACAGGCTCAGGCATTGGGGCTTTACTATCGAGTGTTTGTAGAGACGGGCGATCCGTTTGAGCAAGATTCGATTAGAGAGGTTGTTCCGGATGCGTTTCGGTCGCGCTTTGAGGGGCGATCGGTGATGCAGGTGGGGGCTTTCCCAACCGAGGATGAGGCGGAAGATCGGAGACGATTGCTGGAAGACAATGGCTTTGATGTGCGGGTGGAGTATATTCGCTAGCGCCTAAAAGATGATGTCGAGGTTGAGTGATTTTACGTTGGCTACTAGCAGAGAAAGGTCGTTTTTTGCGGCGGTTTTAGTGCTGGCGATTAGAAGATTGTGGGCGTTTATGGCGGCGATCGCACTACCTGTAGGAACTTCGCTCAAGCGATTAAGCACTTGAGCCGAACGGTCTAGCAGTAGGGCGTTTCGCTGATAGCTAACAAGGTAGCCCCAGGGAAGTGCGCTTACTTTTTGAGGCTCAATGGGTAGCCGAATGGGCTGAACGTGAAAGGGCTTGAGCGTGACTATAACAACGGTGGCAGGGGCGCGCGCTGTTGCGGTGCTTAGCCCAATAAATTGGTATGGCGTTGCGGTGGGTATGACTTGGCTTAACGGTAGGTTAAGTGACATTTGCCCGACGAACTGGCCTCTTCGGGTGAAGCACTCTATGTAAGTTTTAGTGCTGTTGGTGCTGATTCGTGCGAAGTGGCGAGCGTCGAGGCCAATGAGTTGGAGCGTGTGCGATCGCAGTGCGGTAAGCAGCGGTCCTGTCAGGGTTAGAAACCGGCGGCGCTGATGCCCTGACCGGGCAGAAAAAGAGCCTAGCATTCCCTTGCTTTTTCTATATTGACTAACGGTATGCTGACTAATGGCTTTGTTGGTCGATGGTACTTCTGTTGTTATTTTGTTTGTTGTAGGTTGTTTTGAAATTGCAACAAACCATTTGCCGTTGGGCGAGACGGTAATCCAACAGGGCTGGCGAAACCGAGCAATGGAGAGCAGCTCTTTGCGGCGAGTGAGTAAGTGCAGTGACCGATCGGTGGCTATGCAACAGCCTTGGGGAATGGTGGTGAGAGATGCGATGGGGGCAGAGATGCCGTGGGAGGGGATAGCGATCGTAGCTTGAGAAAGTGACGACTGAGAAAGCCCTTTTGGCAGTGCAGGCGGTGGCAAATTTTCGGTGTCTTCAGAGAGCTGTTGTAAGGTGCTGAGCATCGCCGCTGCCGTTCGGAAGCGTTTGCGTGGATTTTTGTGGAGTGCGGTGGTGAGGAGTGATTGTGCTGATGATGAGAGCGTGGCAGGGAAGAAAACGCTTTGGGTTT
>JBCBDN010000251.1:0-5848 GCA_038529685.1 Cyanobacteria bacterium J06598_1
TTCGGTGGCCTATCCATTTCAGCAGCGTCAGCACAGGTTCATGGTCTGAGCTTGTACTGGCTGAGCTTGTACTATAGAAAGGTATCTTTCAGTGGTGGCATCGGCTTGAAAAAGTTCATTCGCACTCATTTTAGCGACGAAGGCTTCTTGCGCAACTTAGGCCGATTTGAAGGGCTCGTTTCCAAGCTGCTCTCGGTTGCGATGGTGCTTGTCATTATCGTCGTCATGGTCGACTTAATGATTTATCTCACCAAAGTCCTCTTTGAACCTGAAGCCGATATTTTCTTCAGGAAAACACTGCTCGATATTTTCGGCTTATTTCTGAGCGTGCTCATTGCACTAGAGATTTTAGAAAATATTACGGCTTACCTAAAAAAGCACGTGGTTCAAGTCGAGCTGGTGATTGTCACGTCGCTGACGGCAGTAGCCAGGAAGATTATTATTTTGGATTTGGAGAAGGTATCGGGTGTGAGCCTGATTGGGCTGGCGATCGCCATCCTTTCCCTCTCTATCAGCTACCTAGTCGTCAGAAACGTTCACTCATAATCTTTAGAGATCAAAAATCTGTAGGGATCAACCGTCTACAGGCATCAGCATTTGAGGTGTTCCCATCGGTGCAGTCGCAAAGGGTAGCTTCGCGCCTGTGAACCCATGAATAATCCGAGCCGCGCGCTCAGTAAGATCTACCGTCTCGGTCACCTCACCTTGTGGTGGAACAAACACCACAAACAAAGGATGAGGCTCAGCAGTCCCCTCTGCCAGCAAATGTCTATAATTCCGTGGCATCAACCACTCTACGCCCTGTCCTAACTCCACCTGGGTTTGTCGCCAGCGATTGATCAAATCAGAAAAATCTTCTCCCGGTCGCTGAATAAACAGCACAATTTCGATCCCGGTCTTGATCTGCCACTCGGGGTCACACACCATCAGGGCAATATCGCACGGCAGTAAGCGAATGCGATCGCGCGCATCTATTTTGCCGGCTATTTCAGTCACTTCGCGGCTGCGCACATTCGGCAGTGGGATAAGCACCATGCTCTCTTGCAGCCTACGAATGCTCGGCAATGACTCAAAATAAGGGCGATGCTGAGTAAGCAACGGCAAAATCCCTTCGTAGTGACAGCAATTAGCGAGCAGCGTCTCATAGGCCAAGCGCGCTTGCTGGTCTTGATTCAAATCTGATGCCATTAACGGTACTAGCCCATTTTTATAAACCCTGCGCTAGCGTTCCCGCTTTTATCTATTAACCCAGACGTTCACCCACTTCCAGACGACTGCCATTAACAAAATCCCAGCCAAAGAGTGACTTCTTACCCGCTGGCTTAACCTCACACAGCAACAAATGCCCCTCGCCTGTTTGCACCACCGGACCGTAGTTTTTTAGCAGGCCCACAATCGTACCGGGCGCAGCCGATTCAGCGATCTCTGCGGCTACATACAAAGATTCCACCGCCGACATCTCAGCGGGTAAACGCGACCAATAGCGAGCGCCCAGCGGAAAGGTTCTACTCACTTTCAAGGCCGACGCGCGAAACTGAGTCGTGCAGTTGGGATAAAAGCCGCGCACCTTATTGTGTAGAGCCTCAGCAGAACGTTGCCAGTCCAGCTCATAGTCACTTTTTTGGATCAATGGTGCATAGGTCGCTTTTTCGTCATCTTGAGGCACTGGGCGAATCATCTGCTGCTGAAGCTTTTGCAAAGTGTCAACAAGCAAATCCGCACTGATAGCAGAGAGTTTTTCGGCCACGTCCCAAGCCTGCGCTGTTAGTCCAATCGCAACAGTTTCTTCTAACAGCATTGCCCCCGTATCCATACCTGCATCCATCAGCATGGTGGTCACGCCCGTCTCGACCGCGCCGTCATGAATACACCACTGAATCGGCGCAGCACCTCGATATTCTGGCAAAATCGAACCGTGAGCATTGACGCAGCCTAAGCGCGGCATATCCAAAATCTCTTGAGACAAAATTTGGCCATAGGCAATCACCACAAAAGCATCGGCTTCTAAAGCATCCAGCTTAGCTAGCGTTTCGGCATCTTTTTTAATCCGAGCCGGTTGCCAAATAGGGCAGCCACTATCTGCCGCAGCCGCTTTCACAGGGGAAGGAGAAACTTTGCCCCCCCGGCCTCGACGTTTGTCTGGCTGGGTCACAATCGCAAGCACGTCAAAGTCAGGATGAGCCAAAAGGCGTTGAAGGCTGGGGACGGCAAACTGTGGTGTCCCAAAGAAAACAATTTTCATAGGAAGAGCGGGATTGATCAGTCCTGACCAGACGAGTATGGGCTGTTTGAAACGATCCTTAAACCGAGTTAGTTTATCGCGTATCTACTAGGATTTCGATACGGCGGTTTTGCTGGCGGCTGATAGCCTCTGTATTGTCTACAGAAGGCTGAGATTGGCCGACGCCAACGGTGACCCAGCGATGAGCCGTCGGCAGAGACTGCGTTAGGTAGGCGGCGATCGCATTCGCCTGGGCCAAGGTGTATTCTCGGCTGGCGATCGCATCCGCCTGATCATCGCTGTAGCTGCGCACAGAAATCGTCGAATCGGGGTAGTTCACCAGCTGATCGAGCACCTGCCTCAGCAGCACTGCATTTCTCAAGTCGCTCGCGCCAGGAGAAAAAAGCGCATCACTCGGCAGCGTAATTTTTAGCTCAGCGACCTCTAAGAGAGCCGCGCTTGAGTCACTTGTAACGGGTTCATAGTCGGGTTCTACGGCTTCACGTACCGGTGGATCAATCGCCGCACGCAGGGTGTTAACGCGGGTTTCAACAGCAACACCTTGATAGGGCGGTTTGCCTAGCCGTCGCTCAATACCCTGCAGCCGCCGGTCCAGGGTCAAAATCTCCGTTTCCACCGCATTGAGTTCGTCTATCAGGGGCTGACGCTCAATCGGGGATAGGTCCAACGGCGAAATAACAGGGCCTGTTTCAGGCAGCGGAATTGCTGTAATGCGAGTTTCGGCAGTTGGGGTTTGCCACAGCTCTGAGACATGCCACAAACGGCGAGTCAATCGACCAGACTTACGGAGAAAGCTTTCCTGAATGGGCGGATTCTCAAAGCTGCCGGGTAGAATTTGAGCAATCAAAATACCCAATAGCCAAGCCGTCGTAGACGCAGCGCTGGCCATTAGAAGATATGAGATCGCACTGTACGGCTGACGCTCCCATAGCCGAGGAGGCGTCGCTAGCGGTGGAACCGCCCCTGGCCCATTTGTGCCAGGGGAATAGCCGTGGAGATCTAAAGAGTAGGGAACCTCTGGCGCAGGTATATCTGGCGCAGGTACCCCTGGCGCAGGTACCTCTGGCGCAGGTAGAAAAGAGGGGGCATTAGGCTTTTGAGTGCGCCAAGGAAAAAACCAGGAAAACCTGCCGCGCTGAGGACTCGTTTGGGCAGAAGGTGTCTGAGTGGGCGACGCTGATGGCAAACCACCTGGATGGTCGCGGCGACTGATCGGGGGTTGAGGGTAAGCGGTCTCAGCCGTTGACCTATGGGGCTGAGAGCCGTAGGCACCAAATCCTCGATTCAGCGGAGTCGCAGCATTAGCAACCGAGCGAGCCGGCGGCGGAACCCTCCCAGTGTCTGAGGGGAAAGGTGCACCTAATGGGGGCGACCCTGCCGCCGCCGTCTCTGGTGGAGAGACTCTGGGAGACTGCTTGGCGTGTTGATAGTTAGCGCCTGAGCCCACTGAATCCGGTTCATTTGTCACAAACCAGCCCTCTTTTGCTTGATCTTACTCTGCTCGGCCCGAGCGTAAGCTAGCCATCGTGCTCACTAGCCGCACTCGTCGGACCAAACCAAGACTTTATTCTAGTGCATCGTTACTAGTCGTTCACTAAGAGATATCGCAGGCTTAGCTTTTGTGCCTACTCGTAGTAGCTCCAGCCCCACCAGGGGCTCACTTCTACGACACCGCGCTCTGTAAACACAACACGGTAGTCGATAGCGGCGGACTCTGCCGTTGAACTACCCACCAGCTTCGGCAGAGGTGTTTCACTAATCGCACCTTCAGCTGAGCTGTCGACCGGCTCATAGCCCGTAACGGTACCGTCTTCACTGACCCGAACCCGATAGCTAATAGCATCACCAAATCTGGGCTGATCGCGGTTATCAACAATAGTTTGCTTTAGCGCGCCGTTGAGTGATCGCACATCTGCAAACCGATTGACCTGAACCGGCGGCTCACTCTCAAAGGTAGTAGCGCCCGCGCTAGTCCCAGCACTCGCGACAGTACTCGGCTCGGTGCTATCTTCTGTTGTGTCTTCTGGTTTGAAGTCATCAAAACTATCAAAAGTCTGCTCGCTAGAAGCGTCCTCAGCGTCGCTATCACTGTCGACCGCATTAGCCGCAACAGGTGCTTCGTTAGCGTCATTCTCGGAAGCATCAGTCGCTTCGGCAACTGTCTCTCCAGCAGCTGTCTCTCCAGCAGCTGTCTCTCCAGGCGCTTCAGTCGGGACAGCTGCAGTTTCTTCAGCCCTGTCTTCAGCCTTGTCTTCAGCCGTTTCGCTGCTAGCTTCACTGCCGCTGGGAGGCGCGTCAGTTCCGGCAGTAGCCGGTTCATCATTGGCAGCGACTTCAACAGACTCTACCGGCTCGCGAGCATCTAGGGCAGGATCTCTCATCTCAGGTAAAGGGAGCATGCCAAAGGCCATAGTTGCCGCCACTAGGCCGCCCACCCCAAGCGCCACCGGAATCGCGCGATCGCTCAGCGGCTCATCACTACGGACAAATCGGCGTGCCAAAGGCGCCAGTCCAGGCTCTAGCTCAGGCAGCGTCTGCTGGTCAGCAAAGAACTGATCTACGGCTTCTGTTAAGTCGTATAGCTGCACAGAAGACAGTTTGATATCGATCGCACGGCTATCGCCGACCTCTCCGAGGTCAGCGATTTCTGGCTGCACCACCAAGTGGTGATAGGGGCCATCACCTGGATTGATGTGCACGAGCAGCGGCTCACCTTCTAACACCTGAGGATGGGCGAAGCCGCTGAGCACCTCTTGTCCGTACTGGCTAACCGCCCGTACAAGCGCTGCAAAAAAGTTGTAGCCACCGTTGAGCGATCGCTCCAAGCCACTAATCCGACATTCTGCATTCACCAGCAGTGACATCGTATTTTCGCTGCCGGGGGACGGATCGATACTCAAGCCATCCAAAATTAGGCTGCAATTAGGCAGCTGATACTGACGCCGAATGGTCATGATACTTCCCCATCAAAAAGACTTGTCCAGAGCCGATCTGCACCATCTGTCCCCGTACAGAACAGCAGCTTTGTTAGCAGCTCAATGGCCAGTTCGTTTAATTTTTCATCGGTGCTGTAAGCAATCACACCAGAGCGCTTGGCATTCATACGAGCGCGAAAGTGAGAGCGAAACCGCGCCAAGTAGTCTGACAGTCGGAAATGATGGTCAAAAGAGAGCCCCTGATCGCTAAGCTGCTGATAACCAAGCAGCAGCTGACGAATAAGCACCGTCAAACGGCGCGACAAAAAGCAAGTGATCAGCACCAGCGCTTTGCCCTCTTCCAAAGACATTGGCTGACGCTGGCTAAAGCGGCGTAAAGGGTTGCTGCTACGCAACAGCCATAGATTCACCCGACCACGCACAACTTCGTCTAGCCCTAATTCTTTAGCAGATGCCAGCATCGCTTCTGCACCGCCCAAATCGAGCGCTTCAATGGCTAGCAGCAGTAAGTCTATTTGTGTTTTGGCCCTTCTAGAGCACTCACTAGGAAGACCCTCAGGAACACTGAGCTGATCGAGCAGACTAAGGCCGGATGGCTGGGTATCGGGGGGACTCTGTACTTGCATACGTTGGCGGCTATTCACTCAGAGGTCTTATCAAAACACAGTTG
>JBCBDN010000252.1:0-5807 GCA_038529685.1 Cyanobacteria bacterium J06598_1
GAAATGTACCGGCTGTACGACGAGTACAAGCGAGATGAATGGATTCGCTTGTACTCGTCGTACAGCCGGTACATTTCTCCTGGCATGGCCGACTTAATCACCTCATCTTCAGCCAGTCGGTCTAGCGCCTCACCCAGAGACATCGGCAGCTTTTTCGTTTGCTTTCCGGCCTCCATCGCCTCATAAATATTGCGCTGCTCCGGTTCACCTGGATCGAGCTGATTGCTCAAGCCATCGTCAAAGGCTTGCAGCATCGCCCCTGCCATCAAATACGGATTCACCATCGAATCCACCGCGCGATACTCAAAACGACCCGGCGCAGATACCCTCAGGCCGCAGGTGCGATTCTGATAGCCCCAGTCAGAGTAAACCGGTGCCCAAAATCCAGCATCCCACAGACGACGATAAGAATTCACCGTAGAACACCCCACGGCAGTCAGCGCGCCGAGGTGAGCAATCACACCACCAATGCAGTTCAACCCCACCGGTCCAGGCACCCGAGGCGACTCACCCGGTACCGGCATAAAGGTGTTTTCGCCGCCCTTATGGTAGGTATAGTTGCCTTCCATTCCAGGCAAACTCTCCATGCCAAACATTTTTATCGCGGTTTCTCCTCCCTTCCACAGAGAGAGATTGTGATGACAGCCCGAGGCCGATACGCCCAAAAAAGGCTTAGACATGAAGCAAGCGATGAGATTGAACTCGCGGGCGACTTGGGCGCAAATTTGCCGGTAGGTGGTGAGGCGATCGCACGTCCGCAGCGCATCATCGTACATAAAGTTCAGCTCTAGCTGACCCGGCGCATCTTCATGGTCGCCCTGAATCATATCTAGACCCATCGCCCGAGAGTATTCAATTACCCTCAAGAAAACTGGACGCAACTCTTCAAACTGATCGATATGGTAACAGTTCGGCTTTGTGACCCCACCGTCGGGCTTACCGTCAGGACCTTTCTTTAACCACATCATTTCCGGCTCGCAGCCGTGCCGCAGCTGAAGCCCGTGCTTCTGTTGGAACGCGTCGTGCAGCCGCATTAAGTTGCCCCGACAGTCAGAGGTAAGAAACGCCCCCGGATTCTCTTCTTCTTCTCGATTGCGAAAGCACACGCAGTACACCCGAGCGACGCGTTTGTCCCAAGGCAGCTGACAAAACGTATCCACGTCAGGAATCGCGACCAGCTCTGCCGACTCAGGACCATAGCCCAAATACTGCTGCTGACGGTTAATCGCCAGGTTTACCGTCGCGCCATACACCAGCTGAATGCCCCCTTGAGCAGTCGCTTCCCAATGGTCGGCAGGCACGCCTTTCCCAGTAATCTTCCCGGTAATCGAGATGAACTGGTAGTAAATGTACTGCACGCCCAGCTCGTCGATTTTGGCGCGAACCTGCTTGACCTTTTCATCTCGGCCCGCTGCCGCGACGTAGGCTTGCAGATCTGTAACAGCTGATTGAATACTCTCTTTTGAGTCGGAAGGGCGAACAATAACACCAGTCACTTCAAATACTCCAGTGGGGTCAACGTGGATACTGATTTAAGTAAAGCCAACTTTGTTATAACAAGGTTGTATCGAGAGCTACGAGAGCGGAAAAGGTCGCCAAGGGATCCATTTGTTCCAAAGCGCTGCCAAGGTACCGTCTTCAATAAACATCGCAAGCGTAGCGTCTAGCTTTTCTTGCAACAGCAGCTGGTCTTTAGCAACCCCAATCGCAAAGCGTGCTTTGGTCGGCAGGCTAAAGGCTAGCCGCAGTGAAGGATCTTCTTCTGCCGCGACTAGCAGCACCAGCTCATCATCAATGAGCGCGTCAATCTCACCTGCCCTCAGCGCGGCCAGCATTTCAGGCAACACCTTGTCACTGCCAGGATAGGGCACGGCCTCAGCGCCAGGAAAGTCTTTTACCAGGGCGATGTTAGTGCTATCGGCCAGGCCGCCTACCCGCTGGCCAGCGAGGTCCGCAGGGGAGCTCACCCGACTAGAGAGCTTCACCAAAACAGCCTCATCAAACAGTCCGTAAGGCTGAGTAAACCTCACCTGCTGCTGGCGTTCGGGCGTAATGGCTTGATTGAACCACACGACATCGTACTGGTGAGAGGAAGCATTATCGGCTGCTAGGCAGCGATAAAAGTCGGCCATAGGGAGATTGTGCCAGACCGGGGTAAGACCCAGATGCTGACAAACGGCGCGGGCTAGTTCGGGCTCATATCCAGCGCGATCACCCTCGCTAGTCAGATAGCTCATAGGCCGCGCATCAAAGTCACTGGCCACAATATTGAGAACACCGGACTCTACGGTTAGAGCGGGTTTCGGCTGCGTTGCTGTTTCCATATCTCTAGCCTCTTATAAGTACTGGCTTTGTCTTCTTTCGATGACTTCTTCAGGTAACGGTAACAAAGAACACACCATCTCAAAGAAGAAAACTTATTATGACAAGTAGAGTTCTATTTTCACTTTTTGTCAAATAGAGAAGTCTTCTAAAGGCAGCATCTTTATGCCATGAGCTATAAACCTATTGAGCTATCTTCCGAACAAATTGAGCAGTTTCAAACCGAAGGGTTCTTAATTGTTGAGAATTTTCTTCCGCCTGACTACAGCCAGCAGCTAGCCAGCCGGATGGAGCCGCTGTTTCATGGAGAATTTGAAACCGGCATTTATCCGGACGAATGGCACTGGCGACCGGGTATGAGCTTGCCCGACATTACCAGAGAGATGTGCAATGCTTGGAAATGTGACCGTACGATTGCCAGCCTGGTGCTCTCTGCCGAAATCGGTCGCCTCACCGCTACGCTTGCCGGTTGGGAAGGGGCACGCATCGGTCAAGACAGCCTGTGGATGAAGCCGCCCGGTGCCAAGGCGATCGCCATGCATCAAGACGGTGCCTACATCGACTACCTCAGTCTTCCTCAAATGATGACTTGCTGGGTAGCACTGGACAGAGCGACCGCCGCAGACGGCACGCTGGTATATGTAAAGGGATCTCACAAATGGCCACTGGCCCAGGTTCAAGGAGAGTTCCATGCCCCTACCAAAGACTACCGATGGGCCATGCTTCAGGCCGCAGAAAATGCAGGTGTAGAAGAACCTGAACTCGTCGTTGTAGATGTACCGGTGGGTGGCTGCGCCTTCCACCACGGACGCACCTGGCACGGACTGTGCAAAACCACACGTACGGAAGGCACTTTTCACAGCATTGGCCTGCACACGATTCCGTCCAATGCTCAGTTTCATGCCAGCAATCCGCCCGGATACATTTACGGGCGCTACAAGCGAGTGGGCAGTACCGAAATGGATGAAAGCTTTTTCCCTGTTTTGTGGCGAGAGGACGGCTATCGGAGTCCTCATCTCGCTAATTACTGTGATGATCCGCTCGCTTCTCCATCGGCGGTGCTGGCATAGGTGAGACCGCCACACGTGTCTTGGCCTTGGTCATCTCTTCTATTTCATTTCATCTCTTCTATTTCATTTCTTTTAATTTTTTGACCCACTCCTCTCTATTTTTTGACCAATCTCCTCATCGGAAAGCCCCATGACCCTCGCGACAGAAAGAGCAACAGTCTCCCCAAAAGCCCCAACGGCCACCGAAACAGCAGCCACCGTCAGCCATCCACTAGAACCCCTCACCCCTGAAGAAATCGAAGCGGCAGTCGCTATCATCCGCCAGCAAAAGTCTCTCGGTACTAGCTTTCGCTTTAATACCGTCACGCTCAAAGAGCCCCAAAAGCAGATCGTACTTGGCTTCACTCCGGGCGATCGCATCACCCGAGAAGCCTTCATCATCCTGCTCGACAATGCCACCGCCCAAACCTACGAAGCCGTTATCTCTTTAACCGATGGCACCGTGACATCTTGGCAGCACATTCCCGGCGTGCAGCCCGGTATCATGCTCGACGAGTTTGTTGAATGCGAGGCCGCCGTTAAATCCAACCCTGATTTTCAAGCTGCGATCGCCAAACGTGGTATCACCAACCCTGACCTGGTCATGGTCGACCCTTGGTCCGCAGGCCACTACGGCATTGCAGAGGAAGAAGGTCTGCGGCTTTCTAGAGCCCTCTGCTGGGTCAAAGCCAATCCCACTGACCACGGCTACGCTCGCCCGATTGAAGGGGTGATTCCGGTGGTTGACCTCAACAAAATGGAAGTGATTCGGGTGGAAGACTACGGCGTCATTCCACTGCCGCCCAAAGACGGCAACTACACCCCCGAATATGTTGAAAACTATCGCACAGACATCAAGCCGCTGGAGATTGTTCAACCTGAAGGCCCCAGCTTTCAGGTCAAAGATCACGAAATTCGCTGGCAAAAGTGGAAAATTCGAGTGAGCTTCACCCCCCGTGAAGGGCTCGTTCTTTATGATGTCACCTACACAGACCAAGGCGAAGAGCGGCCTATTTTCTACCGCGCCTCCCTCGCAGAAATGACCGTTCCCTACGGCGACCCGCTGCCACACCATCACCGCAAAAATGCCTTTGACGTGGGGGAATATGGCATTGGCTCCTTGGCGAACTCGCTGACCCTAGGCTGCGACTGCCTGGGCGAAATTTATTACTTCGACGGCTTCATGACGGACTCTAAAGGAGAAGTCGCCAAAATTGAGAATGCCATTTGCCTGCATGAAGAAGACTTTGGCATTTTGTGGAAACATGTAGACTGGCGCACAGAGCAGACAGAAGTCAGGCGATCGCGCCGGTTAGTCGTCTCCTTCATTGCCACCGTTGGCAACTACGAATACGGCTTTTACTGGTACTTTTACCAGGACGGCACCATTCAATACGAAGTAAAGCTCACAGGCGTCTTGAGCACCGCTGCCGTGATGCCAGGAGAACTGCCAAAGTACGGCACCCTAGTCGCACCGCAGCTGTGCGCCCCCATCCATCAACACATCTTCAACGTCCGCATGGACATGAACATCGACGGGCAAAACAACTCTGTTTACGAAGTAGACATTGTTCCAGAAGAAGAAGAGAGCAATCCCTACGGCAACGCCTTCTATGCCAAGTCCACCTTGCTGCCGACAGAACAAGCCGCCCAGCGACTGATCGACCCCATGAAAGATCGCTACTGGAAGATTGTGAACCCTTCTAAAACCAATGCGATGGGATACCCCACCGCCTACAAGCTCATGCCAGGGGAGAACACACTCCCTATGGCAAGGCCCCACGCCAGCGTCACCAACCGGGCCAAATATATGACCCAGCACCTGTGGGTAACGCCCTACAGCCAAGACGAGAACTTCCCTGCTGGCGACTACCCCAATCAAAATCCTGGCGGCGTAGGGCTTCCCCAGTGGACCGCCGCCGACCGCTCGGTAGAAAATACCGATGTTGTTGTGTGGTACACCTTTGCGCACAGCCACTCTCCTCGGGCTGAAGATTGGCCAGTGATGCCTGTCGCAACCTTAGGCTTTAAGCTGAAGCCGCTAAACTTTTTTGATGAAAACCCAGCAAACGATGTGCCGCCATCACCTAAAAATCATGGGAGTAAGCACGCTTGTTGTAGTTGAAAAGTTTAAAGCATCGTTCAGTATTGTTGAATACAACTTTGTTCTAACGCATCCTACATACTGCATACAACACAAGCCAAAAGACGATCGCAGCGATCCCCTGATGGCTCAATTAACACTGGCTTGACTGAGTACTGCACACTCAAAAAACACCTCACAAACAAACTATTCTCCGTACAGGAGCGGCCTATGACTCCCGAATCGCAAGCGTTTTTAGCAACCTTTGTTTCGGAATCCTACTACTACTGGGCGCCGCCTTCGTAGGCTAAAAAGCCCACGTGAATAAGGAGCATAAAGACGGAAGCCCAGTA
>JBCBDN010000253.1:0-5797 GCA_038529685.1 Cyanobacteria bacterium J06598_1
GCATGATGTAAAACACATCGAAGTCCATCACAACTTTGCCCTGCGTCCACACCGTCAAAATCTGCTCACCCCAAAACGCCAGCAGAACGACCACCGCACCCGATAGCCAAATTGAAAACTTGCAAGAATAGTGATGTAGGGCTCTCGCCAGCGGCAAATCGCCCGTGCCGTAGGCCGCCGATATTTCTGGCCAAACCGTGCTGTTCACCATCACCATGACCTGAAAAGCCAGCCTGGAGATTGTTCTCAGCGCAGAGAACACCACAACAGCAGCCGGATTCAACGCCACAGCAACCACTGTGTACAACCCTTGATTAATCAGGGCATACCCCAAGGGGAATCCCATAAAAGCCATCGCCGGATTCACCAGCCGCTTAATAGTAGTCAGCTTTGCTCGCCCAACGCCGTAACGAATCCAGGGGCTCAGCTGGCGCAGCTTCAGCCGCATAAGCACAAACCCAACCCCCCGAAACCCTACAAAAACAAGCGCCGCCTCTATAAAAGACCCCCCCGCCAGCACCGCTGCTAAAATCGCCAAATTTTCAAATAGCCGAACAATATTGGTCGAAAACACCCCTAAAGCGTAGTTACCATCGCAGCGAAAGCCCGCTTCTAACAGGCCGCTCTGTAGCTTCACCAAAATATGCAGCGTGAACAATAAAAAGATAACGCTAACAGTCTGCCTGGTTTGATGGTGTAAATTTAACCAGTGCTCTAAGGGTAAATTACCAACAGAAAGCAAAAGTACTCCAAAAATGCTACAGCATGTGAAACTAATAAACAGCCACGTACTCTGAAAAATCTCCAGAGCTTTGTCTCTTTCACCTTTTGCTACCAACATTGTCATTTCGTTAGCCGCGACATTGGCAAAGCCCACATCGCTCATCGCAAAGTAAGCCGGAACCGTACTCAAAATCAACCATTCGCCATATAGCTCTACGCCCCAAGCCTGTAGAAACACCGGGACACTAATCACTTGGATAACAATGCTTGCAAGCTGGCCAAAGGCATTAGCCCCTAGCCCTTTTAGCAAACGAGAACGTAGATTTTTCATGACTCGTTTATTAAAGCGTGGCTGCCTAAATCTACCAACCGTAGGCGTCTAAGTACGCAAAGTTTGTTTTGATACAGAACAACAAACAGGCGCTTTTTTCAGCACGCCCAGATACTGTTGGGCGATCAGCTCGGGGGTGAAGTGAGTTTGCATATAGTGCCGGCCAGCCATGCCGATCCGGTTTGCTTCGGCTTTGTTTTGTGACAGCTGACGAATGTAGTTTGCTAGCGCGATCGCCTCTCCATTCGCAAACGCCGCACCCCCTTGCGCATCCTCTAACAGCCCTCTCAAATAAGACTCCGGCGGACAAATCGCCGCAATTGGTCGTCCGGCAGCCATCGCAGGATAAAGCTTACTGGGGGCAACCAGGCTCTCCATCCCAGCGGCTACACTCACCAAAGACACATCGCTAGCCGTAAGTGAATAGGGCAACACCGATTTCTCTTGGTAGGGCAAAAACCGAAAGTTGTTCAGGCCCGCTGCACTGACAGCCTCTATCAGCGCATTACGCTTTGCGCCACCACCAATGCATACAAACAAAATCGGGTCGTCTTTTAATTGATGGGCCGCATCAAAAATAGTGTCAATATCATGGCAGCGGCCCATGTTGCCAGAGTAAAGAACAACAAAGGGGTCTACAAGCTTGTTCTCTTTAGCGAACCAATTGTCTTGCTTGGCAATCGGTACAATCTTTTTGTCGTCAGACCAACTATGAATCACCGAGATTTTCGCAGCAACGTCCGGGCAGTGCGCTACGATGCGCGCTTTCATAGAGTCACTCAAAACAATAATATCGGCAGACCCGCGCCAGATCTGACAGTTGATCGTTCGCCAGAGTCGGGCAATCGGATGATTGGCCTTCACCACCCCTAGCTCTACCGCCACATCTGGATACAAATCGTACAGTAGGCACACATAAGGCAGCTTGAAAAAGAGATGAGCAAGGTAAGCAATTACAGACAGAAAAGGCGGCGCGGTGGTGACGAGCAGCACCTGATAATGACGCGATCGCACGGCCAAATGCATAATCGCCCGCAGCGTATACAGCACACCGCTGAACGCTTTACCCCGAATTCGATGAGAGAATATCTGACTGACGCGCGATCGCTTCACACGCACATTGCCCTTCACCTCATTCTCTGGCGCTTCTCCCTTGGCAAAGGCATAGCTTGGCTGCCCGGTAAACACCGTCACATCCACACCCTGCTGACCCAAATGAGCCGTTAGCTCTTCAATCAGCTGTCCTGTGGCGGCAAAGTCTGGGGGGAAAAACTGAGTCAGTACAAGTAGCTCTAGGGCCGGGGGCCTAGAGCCTGTAGGCGTACGAGCCGCGCTTTTGTGGGTTCTCTTCAAAACTCGAATATTTCGAGCGAGAGGACTTTCGAGCACCATATCTTCTTGCCTATAAATAAATTTAAACCGCCAGCCAACAACGGCTAAACGCTGGCGTGAAAACCATCAGAAACCTCACGGCGACTGTCTGTAGCGACCGACTGTGTCGACCGTCTGCGGCGACTATCTGTAGCAGCTGTCTGTAGCAACTGTCTGTAGCAACTGTCTCTACGTATTTACTTTTCCCCACTAGCATCAAGAATAATCAGTATTATTAAAAAAGGTTGATGCTTTCTTCCCAGCAAAATAGAACAAACGCTAAACTCGGACGGTTTTTTGGGGTTGAGTCTTCTCAGGGCTAATTGAAAGAGAGCCGATCGATAGAGGTGCGATCGCCTTCGTCTGCCAGCGATTGCCCGCAGTACTATATACAGAGCTGTATACAGAGCTATTCACAGGCGTCACAACAAAAGGACATACCGTTATTTTCTGAGCCCGCTGGGGCTGTACATCTACTCGAATAAAGCTGTGAAAGTTTTGTTGTTTGTAGCTGTGTCCATGCCTACCGGCATAAAACTGAGACTTCGCCACCATCTGCGTTCTCATGCGCCCTTGACAGACAACATTCTCTAAAATGCTGTCATCACCGCCACGCTGCCGGCGAACGTCTGCACCGCTACCGCCGCACACCACCCAGTCAATGCCAGCATCTCCATGACCAATCGCCGTCGTTTTCAAATGTTCCAAGCAGTGCGCATGACCACTAATCACCAAGTCCACCAGCGGTAAGCCAGCTGGAGCTACGCCTGATCGGGTGACCTTATCTAGCACCATCCGTAAGTGGCGGCGCACCCATAGCGTCTCTGGGCGTTGCCAGTGATAGGATTCTGTCGTGTAGGGAGAATGGTGCATATAAATGATGCGTCCCATCGTTTCCGGGTTGTTCCAAGAGCGCATTAGCGAATGCTCTAGCCAGTCTAGCTGAGCCTGATCAAACCCTGGGGCCATCGCATCTGTCTTCCAGGTATTAGAGTCCAGCGCAAAAAAATCAATTCCGCCATAGCGGAAACTGTAGTATCGATTGGGCAGCCGGGTGAAGGTACCCGGCTGATAGTTCAGACAAACGTCATCTGATAGGCTGTCGACCTTTGCGGTGTAGTGGAGCGCCAGATGCCGAGAAAGCTGCTCTGGGGAGAGCTTTGCTAAGTCGTCTAGAAACGTTTGCCCATAGGCTTCCCCCCCCTGTCCGCCGTAGTGCCCAAGGTCAATATTCAGAGACTGACGCAGGCGATCGCACGCTTTGCGCAATAGCTGTTGCCACAGCTTTCTCATACCCCGATCATCCGCATAGTCGTGGTTACCTGGCACCGCTAGCAGCGGCCGATTGAACACAACATCGTCACTCCGATAAAAAGCATGCTTTGGCAAACGCTTCAACAGGTCCTGGTAAGGCCGTAAAAAAGTCGTCAAATAATTCTCATAGCTGCCCGCCGGATAAGCCACATCGCCGGTATGCAGCAAAAATCGATGCTCTCTCGAATGGGCTAAAACCTGTTTTGCAAACTGTTGTGAAAAAGATTGTGCAGCTACCTCATCACGACTTGAGTGATCTCCCCACAGTCCTGCATCTGTATCTCCTAACACCAGAAACGAGAAAGCTGACTGGCGACTGGAAGGGGCATCTGAAATGGCTAAATGAGACTGGTTAACCCCAGCCCTTACAACAGACGGCTGCTGCCAACAAACCTGTCGTTCGGCAGCAGCCGACAGCCCAATGTTCGCATTTACCTGCTCAACGTCTGTAGTCCTAGAAATTAGCATTGTCCTCCAGCGTATCCAATCCCAAATTAGCCGCCGAAACGGTCGCAAACTCGGCCTCTTCAGGAGCTTCATCTTGGCCATAGCCGTAATAACGGTAGCCGCCTAGGCCCTCAGGCGAAACGCCATTAGCAACAATACCCAAGGTCGGAATTTGGGCCAAGCTGAGCGTTTCAATCGTTTGAGTCAGCACCGTACGGTCCGTCTTACCCATCCGCGTCACCAGCACCAGGCCATCCGTTCGCTGACCAATCAAGCTCACATCAGCCAGCCCTGTTGTCGGCGGTGCGTCGTAAATAACCAAGTCAAAGCAGCGCTCAAATGTACCCATCAGATGATGCATTTTTTGAGACGCTAATAGCTTGGTCGGATCGGGCGGCACCTTACCCGAAGTCAGCACAAACAGCTGACCACTAGGGTCCACCTGCTGAATGGCCGCTTTCAAGGGCAAATCGTCGGCGATTAAGTTAGAGAGCCCTAAAGCATTAGAAACACCTAGCCGCTCGTGTACCTGGGGCTTACGCAAATCTACATCCACCACTAGCACTCGCTGTCCCATCGCAGTTGCCACCTGCGCTAAGCTGGCGCACACGGTCGATTTACCATCTCCCGGCAGCGCTGAACTGATCAAAATAGAGCGAATCGGGCGATCAGAGCTCAGCATGCGAATGTTGGTATGGAGCACCCGCAGCGCTTCCAAAAAGCTAGATTCACTGTTGCCACCGTAGCCGTAGTAGTTCGCTTGGGCACGCCCACCGAAACGAACGTCAGAGAGTTTGTCGAACATAGCGGCGATCGCACCTCGATCTCGAGCACGACTATCCTGCAAAGCTTTGTTGTGGGGCAACATCCCTAACATAGGTAGCTTCGTACCCACCTTCAGTTCATCCACTGAGTGATACACATTATCGAGCTTTTCAAGCAGCAACGCCGCCGCCAAACCCGCCAAAACGCTAGCCACTAAGCCCAGCAACAAACTCCGCTTCAGGTTGGGCGAAATCGGCTCTGTTGGCTGCACAGGCACCTCGATCAGCTGCCAAGGAATTTCTGTTTGAGCCGCTTCAATCTCTAGCGTTTCGCGCGTTGTTCTAAAGCGGGTCAGCGCCTGCGTAGAAATCTCTAACTCTCTTTGCAGGTCAGTGTATTGACGAATCAACGCAGGCAGCTGGCTCATGCCTTCGGTCGTCTCTTGCTCAGCGAGCAAGAGCGCATCACTCTGCACCGCCATCACCTGAAACTCATTAGTCGCGAGTGCCTTCTTAGTCCCCACCACCCGCTGCGCCTCCTGTTGCAGCAGTGGCAACAGATTCGCTCTTTGTTCTTCTAGCACTCGAATAGATAGGCTATTCGGAGAAAATCGCGTCAGCTCCTGGGCAATTTTACTTTCTACCGCCCGCAGCTCTGAGAGCAGCTGTTCATATATCGGCGCAGCATCAAGCGCCCCCAGCGTGCCCGACTGGCTCTGCAAGTTGTTGAACACCTGCTGCACTTCAGCCAGCTGCTGGTCTAGGGCCAAACGCTCTGTCGTTAGATGGGTCGTTTGTTCAGACAGCTGCGTCGATTGCAGCTCTGGCGTAATAAAGTTGTACTCAC
>JBCBDN010000254.1:0-5764 GCA_038529685.1 Cyanobacteria bacterium J06598_1
GTGAATGCAGAGAATCTGTTTGTTCGCAGCGGTTCTGAGCTATCTAGTGCGACACGGGGAGATGGCTTGGGTGGCAATTTGCTGGTAAACAGTGAAAATGTGTTGATTACAGGTGCGCTATCTGATGAGAGAGTGAGTAAGTTGATCTCTGCAACCGCAGGAAGTCAGAATGCTGGAGAGATTCAGGTTAATGCAAGGGCCCTTCGAATTGAGGAGGGTGGGCGGATTAATACGAGAACTTTTGGGAGCGGTGACGGTGGTAGGCTGTCTCTGAATGTCTCTGACTCGATTACTGTAACTGGTCAGTTTGAGCAAGTTCAGAGCCAAATTGTCTCAGCTACAGGAGACCCGGAGAGCGCAGACCCACTTTCTATAACTGGAAACGCTGGACCTTTGGAAATACAAACAGGTCGGTTAGTCGTGGAAAATGGCGGCGTTATTTTCACTAGCACAGATGGTCCTGGTCAGGGTGGAGATTTGACTGTAGATGCTGATGAGATTGTTTTGTCTGGTCGAGGTACTAGACCCAGTGGGTTATTTGCTCGAACAGAAAGCTCAGGAGATTCAGGACGGTTAAGCATAACGACTAATACTTTGTCGGTAAGAGACGGTGCTCAGATCACTGTGAGCACTGACGATAATGCATTGATGGCTAATAGTCTTGAAACTGAGGGGCCTGAAACTGAGGGGCTTGAAACTGATAATTTGGATATTAGTGCGGACGCTGTTTTGGCGGCTGTCAGCGAGGGTCCTGCTTTGGGTACTGTCAGAGATGCTAACATCACGGCCCGTAGCATCACGCTCGACAATGGACAGATTACAGCCGAATCTGTTGCTGGAGATGGCGGTAGCTTGAACTTTAATGTTCAAGACTATATTTTTCTGGGGAACAACAGTTTGATCTCTGCGACAGCTGGAACCGAAAATGCTGGCGGCGATGGGGGTAACGTGACTATTAATATGCCTAACGGGTTGATATTGGCCTTGCCGAATGAAAACAGCGATATTATTGCTAACGCTTTCTCGGGTACGGGTGGCAATATTGACATCACCGCTCGCAGTATCGTCGGTTTAGATGCCCGTTCTGCCCTTGGCGACAATCTCTCTAATGATATTGATGCTAGCTCTGAGTTAGGTCGCAGTGGCACGCTGTCGATCAACAATCTTGAGCCTGACCCGGTGCAAAATAATCTTGAGCTGCCAGACAATACGGCTGATCCGTATCCGGTTGCTCAGCGCTGCCTTGCGGATAGCCAAGGACGCAGTGCCTTCGTGGTTACTGGCCAAGGCGGTGCGCCGCCTAGCCCTACAGATATTATTCGTAATGAATCTATCAGTCTTGCTGCTCTCGATGGCCGTTCAGCTGAGCGTAGCGCTCAAGCTTCTCCAACACAGGCTTTTCCAACACTAATAGAAGCTAAAGGCTGGCAGCGAGACGGTGCAGGTAATGTTGTTCTGCTTGAACCAGATGTAGCTCAGGCATCTGTTCAGACAGCCAGCAGGCATCACTCGTCTTGCGTTCAGCAGAGTTAGCCCCAAATTCGCCAATAAAGCCCTCACTGATTCCGTCATTGATACTGTCGTTAAAACTATGAAGAAAAACAATTTTCCTGCGCGGCTAACTCGCTCACGCCTCAAAATTATCGTTAGCGTCTGTTGCTTTTGCCTCTCCTTTTTCTTCACTCTTACTTTTGGTCTCCCAGCATTCTCTTCCGCCCCCTCTACACCAGCCGTCTCAGAAGACACGCTGCACCATCAGCTCATTCAGGCTAGAGACCTCCAAACCCTTGGCTACTATCGCCGCGCGCTCCTCACCCTCACCGACCTAAACCCTGCGATCGCTGAGCACCCCGATTCTGAACTCAAAGTGTCTGGTCTTACGCTTCTCGGTGACCTTCAGCGCACCGTTGGTGACCTCAACGCCGCTCAAACCACACTGGAAAATGGACTGGATGTAGCATCCGCCCTCAACCTTGCTGAGCCCACCGCTACCCTTCACCTCAGCCTTGGTCACACGCTTGAAGCTCAGGGCGATTCAGCCGCTGCGCTCACTCACTACACGACTGCTGCTACGTTAACGACAACGCCTCACTTACAGCTGCGATCGCACCTCAGCCACCTCCGTCTCCAACCTACCAACACTGCCCTCCACCCCAAAATCCAAACCCTGCTCAGCACTCTCCCTGCCGACCGCACTACGCTCAATGCCCGTGTAGATTTCGCTCAGCTACAGCTCGCAAATCTAACAGTAGAACCGGCGACCATTGCTCAGAGCCTTGCGATCGCTATTCAGCAGGCCAAAACCCTCAGCGACCCTCGTGCCCAATCCTACGCCCTTGGCACCCTCGGCAAACTCTACCAAAAACAACAACAGTTCCCCGACGCCCAAAGTGCCTTTCAGCGAGCCCTTACCGTCGCCACCGATATCGACGCGCCCGATATTGCCTACCGGTGGCAGTGGCGGCTTGCTCAGCTCTTTCGTCAGCAAAACGAAACGGATAAGGCCCTAACCTATTACGAAAATTCTGTTGAAAACTTGAAGCTGTTGAGAGGGAATTTAATTGCGATCGCACCCGATCTTCGCTTTAACTTTCGAGAACAGGTAGAGCCCGTTTACCGAGAGTGGGTGGATTTGCTTCTCAGCCAATCTGCAACAGAAGAAAAACTCGCCAAATCTCGAGACGCCATTGAGTCGCTTCAGCTTGCTGAACTCGAAAACTATCTCCAAGAGCCCTGCGTCCCGCTCAGCCAAAAAATTGACCAAATCATTGAAAATACCGCCTCACCCACTGCCGTTCTCTACCCCATTATCTTGCCAGACCGGCTCGAAATCATTCTCAAACTGCCCAATCAGGCGCTTACGCAATACACCGTCCCGGTCTCCCAAACCGACCTAGAAACCCAGCTCGCTCAGTTTCAAAAAGACCTCCGCCTACCCTTCACCCTCAACGCCGTTAAAACCGAAGCCGCCCAGCTCTACGACTGGCTTATTCGCCCCGCTGAAGCTGAGCTTAATAGCCACAATATCGACACCCTCGTTTTTGTCCTTGACGGCTTCTTACGTAACATTCCTATGGCTGCTCTTTACGACGGCCAGCACTACCTCATCGAAAACTACAGCCTTGCGCTTGCCCCCGGTCTTCAGCTGGTTGACCCACAGCCGCTACAAAACAACGAACTCGCTACGGTAATCGCGGGGCTCAGCGAACCGCGTCATGGGTTTGCTGAACTTCCCTTTGTGAAAGCCGAAGTGGATCAAATTCAACAGAACACGCCTAGCCGTGTCCTGCTCAACGAAGCCTTTACCCAAACTAACCTTACTGAGCTAATCAACAATACGCCTTTTCCGCTGGTGCACCTCGCCACACATGGACAGTTCAGCGCTGACCCCAACGACACCTTTATCCTGGCCTGGGATAAACCCATCCCAGTGGGCGAACTCAACCAGCTCCTGCGGCAAAGTGAGCAAACTCGCCAAAGCGCGATTGAGCTGCTGATTCTTAGCGCCTGCGAGACGGCCGCTGGTGATCGGCGCGCGGCCTTGGGCCTAGCAGGTGTTGCCGTTCAGGCGGGAGCTCGCAGCACCCTCGCTTCTCTGTGGAATTTGGACGATGAGACGGGGGCGCTATTCTCTAATCACTTCTATGAGGCGCTGCAAACGCCAGACCTTTCAAAAGCTCAGGCACTTAGGAACGCTCAGCTCAAATTTATTACCGATGGTGCCAATCCGATTTATCAGCATCCGCGCTACTGGGCTCCTTACGTTTTGCTAGGAAACTGGCTGTAGTGCAAATCAACATATCGAGAATTAGAATGAAGGTAGACCTCTCGACTTTTCGCTATGACAGCCCTTTCTACCCCGACTGATCAAGGCGTTAGCCAGAATACGGATGCCCTTTTGCAGGCGCAGCGGACCTTTTTTGCGACTGGCCAAACCAAGCCCTACGACTATCGTTTGGCGCAGCTCAAGAAGCTCAAAAGCGCCATCCTAGAGCGCCAAGAAGCGATCGTTCAGGCGGCAAAAGATGACTTGGGCAGGCCCGAATTTGAGGGCTATTTTGAGATTGGGGTGCTCGCTGAGCTGAGCTATGTGATCAAGCAGCTGAAAGGTTGGATGAAGCCGAAGAAAGTGGGCTTGCCGCTGGCACAGCTGCCAGGATCGGCGTGGGTACAGCCGGAGCCGCTGGGCAGTGTGTTGATTATTGGGCCCTGGAACTATCCGTTTCAGCTGGTGATTTCACCGTTGATTGGCGCGATCGCAGCTGGTAACTGTGCCATTATCAAACCCTCTGAAATTGCCCCCGCTACCTCGGCAGTGGTGGCTGAACTAGTTACATCCACATTTCCTCCTGAGTATGTCGCGGTAAAAGAAGGCGGTGTAGAAGCCTCACAGGCCCTGCTAGCCGAAAAGTTTGACCACATATTTTTCACCGGGGGTACTCGCATTGGCAAAATCGTGATGGCAGCGGCGGCCAAGCACCTCACGCCGGTCACGCTGGAGCTAGGGGGCAAAAGCCCTTGCATTGTCGATGCCGATATTAAGGTAGAGGTGGCTGCTAAGCGGATTGTGTGGGGTAAGTTTTTGAACGCGGGGCAAACCTGCGTGGCGCCGGATTATCTGCTGGTAAAAGAAGAGATTAGGCCGGCTTTTGTGGCGGCTTTGAAAAAGACGATTGGAGAAACCTATGGAGAGAATCCAGCGCAGAGTGATGATTTGTCTCGGATGGTGAGCGATCGCCAGTTTGATCGAGTCGCTGGCTTGCTACAAGGTGAAGAAACTGTCATCGGCGGGCAGAGCGATCGCGCGACTCGGTTTATTGCCCCTACCGTGCTAGACAACGTGGCTTGGGATGCGCCGATTATGCAGGAAGAGATTTTTGGGCCGGTGCTGCCGGTGCTGAGCTATCAGAAGGTGGAAGACGCGATCGCGCTGATCAACAGCCAGCCCAAACCCCTAGCGCTCTATCTCTTTACCCAAAACAAAGCGCTCGAGAAGCAGGTGCTCTCTTCTACTTCTTCGGGTGGCGTATGCATTAACGACACGATCCTTCATCTGGCGATTTGGGGGATGCCGTTTGGTGGTGTGGGCGATAGCGGCATCGGTGCCTACCACGGCAAACATAGCTTCGACACGTTCTCTCATCAAAAGAGCATCCTCAAAAAGCCTTTTTGGCTAGATTTGGACTGGCGCTATCCGCCCTATGCCAGCAAACTTGAGTTCTTTAAGAAGATGATCAGCCTTTCCTGATTGTTCTTAAACCAATCTTTTTCTGATGAGCCGTTTGAGCGGGGGGTTAGACACGATGCCAACTGTTTTGAGACTGGCCTCTTCAAAGCTCAGTGACTCGATCTGTAGAGAGTAGAGCACTGTAATATAGTGAGCGAAAGGGTGACGTGCAGGAAAATTCAAACGAATCAGCGCGTATTATATTCGCTCTTTTGGAAAACGAATCAAAACGTTCTATGTTTTCCTTCTTTATGTTTTCCTTCCCTGTCGTAGCGATGAGTTTATAGTTATGAACGCTCACGAGAAAATAAATTATGTCGAATTCCCGACTAAAGATCTAGAAGCCAGCAAAGCTTTCTTTAGCGAAGTTTTTGGTTGGACCTTTGAGGATTTTGGTGAGGAATATACGGCCTTTTCTGACGAAGGCTTAGATGGGGGATTTTTTAAGTCTGAGCAGGTTGTGTCCACCCAATCAGGAAGCGCGCTCATTGTGTTTTATAGTGAGTCGTTAGAAAGTACCCAGTCAAAAGTAGAGAA
>JBCBDN010000255.1:0-5742 GCA_038529685.1 Cyanobacteria bacterium J06598_1
CTGAACTTATGCTAGCATTTTGGCAAACAAGTTCCGAACCTTGATGAACTATGCAGAAAATGACTAATCAACGACCACCCGACCTAGACGGGATCACCCGAAACCTCAGCTACCTAGACCTCGCCCACCTCACCCCCGAAGAATCCACCGACTACGAACACGAACTCAGCGCGATCGCTTCCCTCAACGACGCCCTAGAAACAGCCACCATCGCTCTCCAAGGCCCTGACCCAACGTTCTGGCATCAGCTCTACCCACTGCTCTCTGACGCTGCTGCCTTACTCAGCAGTCAGCTAGCTCCATTAATCGACCTCAACGCCGAACGCAGCTTTCCCATGAGCGAGCATCCCGTCGAAAAGCCACTGGCCTTAGCCGCCCTCACGCAGCGCTAATCATTTTTTATTTCCAAAATCAGATCCACGGTCAAAGTACGGCACCGCCTAAACCCTAGCTATGAACCCAGCCCCTATTGCTCCATTACCCGTCAACCCATCACCTGTCAGCGACGGCTACGCCAAGGTCGCTGAGTTCGCCACTACCCTCAACCGCCACGAGCGCACCATTCGCGGTTATATCCGCCTACTGCGCGAAGACTTTGGCCATCCAGACTTCCTCGAAAAGCTAGACGGCAGATCGCTCAATCGCCGCCAGCAGGCAGTCCTCACAGAGCTAGCTCACTACAAGAGCCAAAGAACATCACCCAAGCAAATTCGCCATTACATCATGGCCGACTGTAGCCCTCGCTTGAGCCTAAATGAAGCCTGCGAGTGGCTAGCCTCCCGTATCCCACAACCTTTGCTCACTCAGTTCAAGGAGCACTTCTCCTCATGAAACTTCACCAGCTCGCCGAGCAAACGGGCGCAAAAACGATTCAGCTAATCGAGATCGCTAAAGCTTCAGGCTGGTCAAATCCTCACGGCAACACAGCGCTCAGTGCCGAACAGCAGGCGCAAATTGTCGCCGTTTATCGCTACATGTCAGCGCGAAAAATAGCCGAGCCTACAGCTGCGATCGTGCAGATGAGGACCGAGACAGCGACCTGCACAGATGACGTCAGCTCATCAAAAGGTGCGATCGCCATCAGCATTCAACCGTCAGTTGCCGACGAGCTATGCCGCCGTTATCCAGCAGAAGGCCGTATGAGCGATCGCATCCTCAAAGCCCTCGGCGCACTCAACGCATTCGAGCAGCTATATGCCACTTGCTTTTGCTCAATTTCGTGCTCAATTCCTTGCTCAATGCTGGCGACCACCTCTGCTCATATCCCAGAAGGCGATCTCATAGATTCGCCGTAATAAACGCTTTCAAAAACTCTCACAAAACGTTTGGCTATGAAAACGAAATGGATCGCAGACAACAAACTCGAAATGGGTAGTGCCATCGTTGCTCTTTGCTTACTTGCCACCAACAGTGGCAGCATCCGCGCCTACATGCAGCAGAGCGCCGCCGAAAAGCAAGCCTACAGCGCCACCATGCAGAAAATTGCCCTGATAGATGCTGCTGAGTTGGCCCGCAAAGAAGCTGAACCCATCGCCAGAGCGCGCTATCTAGACGGTTGCGAGCTGGTCTTTAATCTCGATGACCAAGGCCTCTACACCGCCTTAGTAAAAGGCGCTCCCGTCATTAAAGGCGACTACGCCGCTTTCTATGCAGGCAACCCCACCGCCGATATTAACCCTGGCCACGTCCTTCCTGCCGGGATGATCGTCTGCGATGCCTATGGCAACAGCGCAGTGCTGGCATACCTTAACGCCTCATCGCCATTGCCCGTCGCCCTCTCTTTTTTAACCACGACCGATAAAGCGCTAGTAGACAACGTGCTATCGCAGCACCCTGATGCTCAGCGTCCTAAAGCTGTCAACTAGCTTTGCCTGAAGCCACCGCCCAGCACTAAATCATCATCAAAAGAGGTATGACCCATGCAAAATACAGACACCTACGACGATCACAACCGCCGAGTATCAGGCGATCGCGATCGCAGAACTCGCCGTCAAAGAGCCACCGCCACCCTCAAAGAATTGGGCCGAGAAGTGCGCGATAACCCTATCTTGACTTTTATCTCCTGGCTCATGCTGCTGGGGCTAATCGTTGCTCTAGTAAAAGTCGCCTCTATCAACATTGCGCCCTACTACCTAGTGATGAGCTATGACGACGGCTCCGGCTGGGTGAGTAAGCTGCCGCTTATTGGCAATGCCATTAGAGCCTGGGAAGGCGCGGTCAACTCCATCGGTGCCATTCTTATTTGGGCGCTAATTCAGTCACTGCAAATCCTATGGATCTTAATCGGACTTGATCGCAAGGCCCATGCCAACGCGCTAAAAGAATCAACCCGGTTTGAATTCGGCTCTTTTTCCAGTACGGCCAGCACCGAATGGGATTCAGATCGCTACACCCGTCGGATGGCTCGCAAGTCTCGCCGCATTCCCTTCTTTTTTGTCCGCTGGTCGCTGTTGCTAGGACTCATTGCCTACATCGCGGATCTGGTAATTGGCCTGCGAATCTATCCCCCAGCCGATTCGCTGCGAGCGGTAGGCCGAGCGCTGAGTATTGGCACCACCAACGGCATTAATGGAGACAACTTAATTCAGCTTGCCATCATGCTTTTTTCCTTTGAAGCGATCGCACTGCCTGCCATTGTTGTTGGCCAGTGGGTATGGACGCGCAACCGTGAGTAATTGCCATGCAGACCTCTAGAAAAAGAGACAATATTGTGACGATGATTTCTGTACGCAGCGGGCGAGAGCTGAGAATTCGTGAGGTTGACTTTCCTCGTATCTGCGCCATAAAAGAGCGAGCTGAAAAAGATCTAGGCAGCGGCTCAACCTGGAAACTATTTGCCGGTGCCGCTTCTTTTCTGCTGTTGATTGAACCTGTAGGTGCGCTGGTTGCTGGCACGATTGGCGGTCTGTTTGTGCTATCGCTAATCAAAGATTCTGTGACCAAAGGCGCAGAATCTGAATACATACAGCGCACCAACAACTTTGCCCATCGCCTGGGCGAGTCTGAGCTAATTCGCCTGATCAAAATGGTCGGCGTAGAAGGCGTGATTGATAGCTGCCTAGAAGCGCGAGACGACGGCCAACGGCTCAGCGTCGTCGCTCAAAAGCTACTGCTTTCCGCTGACGAAAAAGAGCAGCAGCATTCACTAGACGATCTGCTTGCAGCAGGGCTATTGGAAGATGCTAAAGCCGCCGAAACCTCTCTTACTGGCCCGCTCACTCGTTTGGGCAACAACGCCGTGGAAGTAGATGCGGTGCCCGTATCTGACACAGCGCTATCAGGCCCATTGTCTCAATACCTGAGCGATCGCTTACCGCCTGGCCATACGCAGAGAAGCCATACGCAGAGAAGCCATACGCGAGAAGGAGAACAACAAAGTAACGAACAGGTTATCTTGCGCCACATGGCTCAACCGAAGTCCTCTGTCATCATCGCGGTGGGCGGTGGTGGCAAAGGAATGTATTTGGCTAATCAAACAAGAGAAAGAGCCGCCGCTGACCCTCGCTACATTGCCTTCTGGATCGATCCTAAAGGCGTTGAAGACGAAGCCGGATATTTTGCCCATCCTCAGATTGCTGCCTATCGCTTTTGCGCGGCGGAGTGCTCACCCGCAGAGATCAGCACCCATCTTAAAAACGCCATGCAGCATTACCGGGCGCTGTGTGATTCTTTGCCACCCAAAACCCCTGTACAGCTAATCGTAGATGAGTGGTACTACATCCAGGCGCAGCTAACAGATGGCGATGAGGACGCGAAGACGGCCTTACAAGATATCCTCACGAGCCTGCGGGCGATGGTCTCTCTTTTAGACGGCGAGCATAAGCACATCACTCTAATTAGCCAGTCTCCTAAGGTGAACGACATTTTGCGAGGCGGGGGCGGCATCCTCACCAATTTAGAAAAGGTTGTATTGCTCAGCAACGATGGCCGAGGCATTGATGTTCTCAACAAATGCGCTCAGTGCGGCGTCATCCCGCGATCGCTAAACAGCCCTGAAGCGTTGCAAGCGATCGCTGAGCAGTCGCCAGTCAACCGAGCGATTTATCTCTCTGGGCAGCTACGGCCCATGCCAGTGCTTAAAAACTACAGCGCCTACGACCGAGATAATCAGCGAGTCTTAGTCACAGATCATATCCGCGTGATTAATCTAGCAGATGTCTCCTTACCAGATGGCACCGAACCCACTGTCAATTCCATAAATGAACTTGCCGATCAGGTTGAACCAGCGACTGCGGCTTCATCGGTTGCGACTGCCGAAGTCGGCGAAGAAACAATTGCCGGTAAGCCGTTAGCCGCTCTGGTGATGCGAGTACTAAGAGCCTTAGATAGCAGCGACGATTTTCAAAAGCGCCTATCTGGTCTGAGATCCAAGTACGCAGCTGTTTTACTCAGACCTTTCAACAAGGAAGAGCGCGACGCTCTACGGCCCCATTGCTATCGATTGGCTAGGGCGGTGGCAGAAGCTTCTGAAGGTCGCATCACGTTAACGACTGTGGATGGAGAACCTAAAGCAAACGGTGGCAACGTACTGGTCATCTATCGCCCCAATGGATTTGGCTAATGCTTTTTGGCTTTTGAGGAGGGGAAGAGTTAGGGAAGTTGGGGAACGGATCAAAGAGGGTAGGTGCCCTTGGGGAAGTGCTGGGGAAACCCTGGGGAAGCCGTTTCCCCTCGCTGTTTGAGTTTCTTGTTCCCCGACTCTCTTTCAACTTTTCACTAAAAGAGAAAACGTCACGGGTACGTCATTTGACGTCAGCAGTTTTTTGTTTTGTTCAACACTTGCAACTATTTTGGAGATCTAAAACGATGGCATTTGTAGAAATTAATCTAGGTTTTGATCCGGGCAACGGCGACACTAAGGTGCAGTCAGGGACTGGACGATACTCAGCGCCCAGCGTAGTTTCAGTAGCTGGAATGGGCAACAATACTATTAGCCTTACCTCAGAAGGAAAAACAGAAACCTTTAGCTGTGGCTATGTCTCTAGAGAGAGCAGCACTCAGACGGTTGCAAGTCGCCGGGGTAAAGCGGAACAAATTCAGAAGCTGTACGCGATCGCGCTCTCATTGCTACCAGAGATATCAGTCGGAGACTATGCGGTCAATCTGGTGTGTAGCTCTCCCTACTACGGCACCGCTGACCAGACGCTATTCAGGCAAGAGCTGAGCAAAGACCTGGTGTTGCAAACTCCTACGAAGAAGGCCAAGGTAAAAACTAACGTCATAGCTGTTGAGCAGGAGGGATGGGGTATCGTCAGAGCCAAATCTTTTAAGACGATATCAGGTTCCGTGATCAAGAATATGAATAGAGGGGGTGTAAAGGTCGTAGAACTGGGCTGTGGCACAGTCAACACCTCTTTTTATGTCGATGGGTCGCTGGTCGATTTCAAGACCGATCATCATGGCGTTTGGTCGCTTGCCGAGATTGTTGCCAAGCTAGCTGCCGCTGAGTATCATACGGCGTTTGAAGCGTACGAAGTACTTCAGGCGATTCGATCTCCTAAGACGATGAAGAACTGCGATGGCTACGATCTCACCTCAATCTATAAGCAGGCTGTGGGCATGTGGCGTGATCGCGGCTTGGCGAATGTTCTCGCCGATGCGCTGCAATCAGCAGAAGGTTGCCCTGTCATTTGGGCTGGTGGAGGAATGCTGCTACCTGGGTTGGGAAAGGGGCTCCTCAAGAAGCATAAAAATTTTTACTGTCCAGAGAGAGCCTCAGATCCAGAATTTGCAAAATATGCT
>JBCBDN010000256.1:0-5740 GCA_038529685.1 Cyanobacteria bacterium J06598_1
GATGTGTTAGAGAGCTTGGGCCTACGGCAACTGTTTGATGCACTGTTCGACGCGCTGAATCGATTGAATACAGAAGTGGAAGAAGGCATTGACACGATGGGTGAAGCCTTGAGTGGTGTGGTCGCCGCAATGCCGCTCACCGCAGGAGGCTCGTCATGAAAGCGCAACCTGTCACCTACAGCGTCACCATAGGGGCAACCACCTATACAACAACTCATCGCCCACTATTACAAGAGATTTTGACTAATGCTGATTTGAATATGCCGCTTAATAGCTGTCGTTTGGTGTTTGCTCAAGATGATAAAGAGGGCCTTGCTGCCCAGCCAGATGACGCGGTAACCGTGAAACTGGGCTATGGCCAGCAGCAAGAGACAATTTTTAGCGGCATTGTTCAATCTATTGACTGGGGCATTCAGCGAACCACTGTTCGCGCCATTTCGTCCCTCCATAAGCTGACGGCTTCTCGCATCAATACCCTATACGAGCACTCCAGTGCCGGGGATATGGTGAAAGATGTGGCCCAATCGCGGTTTAAGCTCAAGCTACAAAGGGTAGAAAGCGGACTTTCCTTTCCAGTCTACGCCTTGGGCGATCGCTTCAGTGCCTATGACCATATCCGCACCCTCGCCCAACAGTGTGGGTTTGATTTTTATGCCAACAGCGCCGACAAACTTGTGTTTGCTCGCTACCAAGCTGCACTCACGCACGAGGTGGCCTACAGCAACAACCTGCTGCGCTTTACCCAAACCCAGCCCCTGACAACCACAACCGGTGTAGAAATATATGGCGAAAGTCCGGCCAGCCAGGGTCAGGGCAATCAAGCCTATGCGTGGCTCACCAAAAAAGAGGTGCAAGCCGCCGCTGGCAAAAAATCGATCACCCTAGTGCGTCAGAGTGATCCGACAGCTCGCACTCAGGCGATCGCCCGAAAAATTGCCCAGGCGACCCTCCAACGCACCCGCCAAAAAGCTCGCGGTCAGGTGAGCGTACTCGGTGATGGTGCCATTCGCCTGGGCGATGCTATCAAGGTTTCTAAGCTTCCCTCTAGCAAACAAAATGGCACCTTCAAAATTACGGGCGTGACCCAGCGCCTGAGCCGTTGGCAGGGCTTTTGTACCGATATTGCTTGGGAGGAGATTTGATGATGTCAAGTGCCGGAATGTCAAGTGCCGGAACATCAATTGTTGGTGTAATGCAAAAGGTGGCCGCACAGGAGGCCCGCAAAATCTACACCACTGAGCTAGGCATGGTCACAGCGGTGTTTCCCCATGCCAGCGGCAGTGATAAAGACAACTACCAATGTTCACTCAAGCTGAAGAACAAAAAACAGCCAGATGGACAAGACTTTGAGCTGCGCAAAGTGCCCGTTACCACGCCCCACATGGGCATGGTCAATATTCCCAATGTGGGAGACCTGGTGCTGGTAACCTTTGTGGGGGGTGATATCAATGCGCCCATTATTATCGGACGGCTCTATAACGATCCGGATCAGCCTCCTATTAATAAAGAAAATGAATTCTTATTGCAGCACAGCCTCAAAGAGGGTGGCAGCCTAAAAATTGATCAAGCGGGCGTGCTCACCCTGGCCAGTAAGGATGAAGAGAGCACGGTAGAAGTAAAAGATGGAGACATTACGCTCAAGAATAAACAGTGCACCATCACCCTCTCTGGTGGAGATGTCTCCATCGACAATGGCACTTGCAAGATAAAAGTAGATAGCAGTGGCATTACGCTGGATGCGGCTAGCAACAATGTCACCGTAAAAAGCTTAGGTTCAGTGAAAGTAGGCGATGCCACCACCGGCTCGGTGCAGCTCGGCGGGCGAGCGCCGGGTAATGCCGTGGCAGACAGTGATGACATTATCCTTAGCAGCCATACCCACGTAGGAAATTTGGGTGCGCCTTGTCCGATTATGGTGCCCCTAGAGAAACTGAATTCTATTCAGGCCAAGCTGAGGAATACGAAGGTGGGATAGGAGAAAGATGGGATAGGAAAAAGGCTCCTGTGTACACATAAGTCCGAGAGATGTTGAAATTGGCTAGTGGCATACGTTTCGGACCCACCCCGACCTCCGCCCTGCTCCGGCCACCCCTCCCAAGAGGGGATTTACTTCAGGAGATGAGGATAAAGTCGATCTATGACGGTTTTCACGCTACACAGCCGGGAAAAATCCCCTCTGGAGGGGTGGCGCGTAGCGACGGGGTGGGTCGGTAACTTGAGCCACTTAGCCGGAGTCTTCTAGCAAGGCGATCGCAACTCAGTAAAACGCATTAGTCATAGAGTCTCACAACAAACGGTGAAAGCATGGTTAGAATTAAAGGCGCAAACAGCGACTATACCTATATCGGCGTCCCCGAAACGGCTCCGATTAAAGAAGATCTCAATAGCGACCCACTCTATTTAGAGCTGTTTATTTGCCCAAACAATCAGCCCAGCCGCGTCGAGCCCCATGAGGGCGATCGCTACTGCAATGGCACTGATGCCGGTTGCCCTGAAAAGACCCATGCTGGCCATGTCAAAGTCCGGCTGGAAAAAGACAAAGGCGTTGTGCTTTCGGCCAAAGATGTGGATGCGCTAACCGTGTCCGATACTGCTGTGACCTCAGCCGTACCCCTTCAGGTAGCCAATGCGCTACAGGTTTCAAATGCAGAGGTTAAAGCAACTGCGCCGTTAAATGTATCTAAGGCACTCACTGTCACTGTTGGAAATCCGCCCGTTACTTTAAAGGTTTCTCCAGACGGGATCTCGATGCAGGCACCCGGCGGTGCAGAAGTAACAATTGATGCCTCTGGCGCGATCGCACTTGCTGGCAATACCATTATTTCAGGCAATATGACCGTATCGGGCAACGTCAACATCTCCGGCAATGTCACGGTCTCCGGCGAAGTCACGGTCACGAATAAAGTCACCTTCTCCGGCAATGGCAAAATTGCTGGCCCCTTAGATCTCTCCGACGCCGATATTACCTTTTCTCAGGACACCGTTAAAGAGATTAGACGCCAAATGGGGTTTTAATCTGATCACGCTGCATATTTTCTAAAGCCTCTGTGTATATACCAACATGGCCTCGTGATCTTCTGATCATTATTTCATCTTCAGGCGCTGACCCATGCTTTCCTCGCAAGATCTCTCCCTCACCCGACGACAAACCAATCAGGTCACCACTGACCGTAACACCGTCGATCTGCAAAATCGGCAGCGAGATCTGGCTGTGGTCAATGGCCGTGAAAACCTGACCCAGGCCCTACTAAACCGGCTGCACACCCGCCAGGGCGAACTCACCGCACTAGGCCATCCTGACTATGGCTCGCGGCTCTATCAGCTCATTGGAGAATTGAATAACCAGCGCACCCGCACCCGCACTGAGCTATACGTGCGAGAAAGCCTGGCCCAGGAGCCACGCATTTCAGAAATTATTGACATTCAGTTTCGACCAACGGCTCAGTCTCCCACAATAGAGGCTCGCACTACCTTAGTGATGACTATTACCGTCCAGCCAGTTGACGATGAAACGCTACTAACGTTGGATTTTTCGTTGAATTTAGGTGGGTAAAGAGAGAAAACGTTATGACCTTTAAAGCGAAAGAATTTGACCAGATTGTGACGGGAATGCGCGATCGCACGCCGTCAACGCTCACTGACTTTGCCGAAGGAAGCGTGGTTCGCACCCTGTACGAATCGTTCTCCTATGAGCTGGCGCTACTGTACGAACAAATGGAGCGGGTGTATCTCTCGGCCTTTGTCGATACCGCGCCAGGCTATCAGCTCGACCGAGTCGTGGCGATTTTGGGCATTCAGCGCGGCGAGCCGGACTACGCCACAGGGCTGGTCACCTTTGAGAGAGATTTAGGCATTGATGAGGTGATAGATATCCCCAAGGGATTTTTGGTCACTACTGCCGAAGATACGGAAGAGACTCCTAAGAAATCGTTTGAAACCATTGAAGCGGCGGCCTTACTAGAAACAGAAAAAACGGTACAGGTGCGGGTGCAGGCCGTGCACCGAGGGGAGGGGCAGGCCACGGCTGCTGACACCATCCAGGTGATGCCCCAGCCGCTGCCTGGCATTAAGGCCATTACGAATGAACAGCCCGTGCGCTTTGTGGGCAAGCAGCGAGAAACGGATGAAGAATTGCGTGATCGCGCTAAAACAGCCCTCATTGCCGCTAGCGGTGCAAATACCACCGCTATTGAACATGCCCTGCTGAGTATGCCAGGGGTAACTGAAGTGCGTGTAGTTGAAAACTTTCACTACGCGCGGGGCCGGGTCGAAATTGAACGGCACGATCACCGTCGCCGGGCCGCAGTGACCTTGCCAAAAGGAACAGAATTGCGCCTCACGCAGCCAACTTTAAACAGAGAGCGTCAATTTACAACCTTAGCTAGCGTCACCTTAGTCGGAGATGTGGTTAAACAACAGGTTGAAGTAATTGCCCAAACCCGTGGGATGGCAGGCCAGCTACTCGCAACTGAAATAGAAGCGGAAACGGCACAGTGGCAGCAGGCGGTGGTGGCAGCGGACGCAGATAGCAGCCCAGATAGCAGCCCAGATAGCAGCACTGAAGAGGCGGCGGCTATACCCAACATTGAGCTAGACATAAAGTCGCTAGAGCCGCTGGTACTTAAAGACTTTGGGGTGATTGATGTCTTTGTGGATGGCGTGGACTTTAAGGATGAAGCGCTGCTGGCACAGCTGCATCAAGAAATAGACCGAGTGCGGGCTGCGGGCATTTATGTCTTGCTCAAACCCGCCCAGTCCGTGTTTGTCGATGCGACTTTTCAGCTGGAGCTGGTGCCAGGCAAGCGAGTGTCTGCCGAGGCTCGGCTGGCCCTAGAAGCCGCTTTGCAAGAGCGCATTATTGGCTACCTGAATCAGCAGAAGATGGGGCAGCCGCTATTGCGATCGCAGCTCACCAAGCAACTGCTAGAACCTGCCTTAGCAAACGATGTGATCAAAGCTGAGCTAGTGAGCTACCGCCATGAAGGAGACTTTTGGGTGCCGTCAGTACAGTCGGCTACCGCTAATCGGCTTAGTGTAGACGTATTAGAAAAAATTGTCCCACGCCATATTCGAGTCGCCTCGGAAACGAAGCCATTGCCTGTGGATGTTCAGGTGAAAGCATCTTCTTTAAGCGCGGCAGACAGTCAAAAAGCGGAGACTCGCCGGGAGATTGAACAGATTATTCAAGATTATTTTGGCAGGCTAGCGCCTGGGCAAGTAGTCAGTCGCAATGCCCTTCAGGCGGATCTTCAGGAGAAGCTTCAAGACGATCTGGCTGCTGAGGTGATGCTGCTACCCCAGTTTTGGCAGCCGATGACCGCATTTGACGGCAACACTGTTGAGGTGAGCTTTGTAGAACAGGCCCAGCTCAGGAATTTGTTTATTTATGACCGGACGCTGAACATCAATGGCGCATTGCAGCTAGTGGTGTCTTTGACGGCGACCGCAGCAGAGAAACTGACGCTGCAAAATCAGGTCAGAGTGGCAGTGGAAACTTATTTGGGCGGACTAAAGCCCGAAGAAAATGTGGACTTGGTGCGGATGGCAGAGGTCGCCCAGGCAGTAGACGGTGTGCTCCAGGTAGACTGGCGGGCTGAAGATTTTCAGGTTTCACTTGCAGAGACCGCCCAAGACATCACAACGCTGCCAGAAAATCGCATCGCAGGCACCACGATTCAGGTCAATCCATTTGAGAAAACCCGTCTGATGCCTGCTTTTGCGATCGCAGCCGATATCTCTC
>JBCBDN010000257.1:0-5666 GCA_038529685.1 Cyanobacteria bacterium J06598_1
GCGACTGATTTTGTGGGCTATCAGCAAAGCGATGCTGAGAGTACGGTTGTGGCGATTTTAGTTGAAGGCGAGTCGGTAGAGCAGGCGAAAACGGGCAGCCAGGTGCAGGTGGTGCTGAACCAAACGCCGTTTTATGCGGAGTCTGGTGGGCAGATTGGCGATCGCGGCTACCTCTCAGGCGATAACCTCGTGATTCGAGTAGAAGATGTGAAAAAGGAAGGTGCTTTCTTCGTGCACTTTGGCACGGTGGAGCGCGGCACCTTAACTGGTGAGGCAAAGGTCAGCGCCAAAATTGATCGGGCCTGTCGGCGACGCGCCCAGGCAAACCACACGGCGACTCATCTACTTCAGGCGGCGCTGAAGTCTCTGGTAGATGATGCGATTTCTCAGGCGGGCTCTCTGGTGGACTTTGACCGGCTGCGCTTTGACTTTCATTCGCCTGAGGCGTTGACGCCTGAGCAATTGCAGCAGGTAGAAAAGCAGGTAAATACGTGGATTTCAGAAGCCCATTCGGCAGATGTGCAGGTCATGCCGATTGCTGAAGCGAAGGCTAAGGGCGCAGTGGCGATGTTCGGTGAAAAGTACGGCAGCGAGGTCAGGGTGATTGACTATCCTGGCGTGTCGATGGAGCTGTGTGGCGGGACGCATGTGGGCAACACGGCTGAGATTGGCGTGTTCAAAATTATTTCTGAGACGGGTGTGGCTGCGGGCATTCGGCGGATTGAAGCGGTAGCAGGGCCAGCGGTGCTGGACTATTTGGAAGTGCGCGACGTAATTGTTCGTGACCTGAGTGCCCGGTTCAAAACCAAGCCAGAAGAAATCACCGCTCGGGTTACCAGCTTGCAAAGCGAGCTAAAAGCGACGCAAAAGGAACTCACGGCGCTCCAGTCTGAACTGGCGCTCGCCAAGTCTGACCAGCTGCTCGGCAAGGCTGAAACCTTTGGCGAAACGCCTGTGATTGTGGCGGACCTAGGGGCCGTTGAGCCGGACGCGCTGAAAACAGCTGCTGAGAGACTTTTGCAAAAGCTGGGCGGTGGCGATAACGGTGCGGTGGTGCTGGCTTCTGTTCCTTCTGAAGGCAAGGTGAGTTTGGTGGCGGCTTTTAGCAAGCCTGTCATTGGCAGTGGCCTCCAGGCCGGTAAGTTCATTGGCGGTATTGCGAAGCTGTGCGGCGGCGGCGGTGGCGGTCGGCCTAACTTTGCCCAGGCCGGTGGGCGCGATGCCTCTAAGCTGCCAGAAGCGCTAGAGGCGGCAAAGATACAGCTGAAGGATGCTCTGAAGTAGGCGTGCTTCCCAATGAAAGCAGGGAGTAAATACTATCCTTTGTTTGAGTATTTGCAGCGCTGCTCTGCGGAGCAGCCAGCGGCAGAGATTGGCTTAAAGTTTGCTGAAATAGAAAATCTGTTGCAAAAGCGACTGCCGACTTCTGCGCGTAAGCGGGCCTGGTGGAGCAATCGTGATAGTGCTAACGCTTTGCAGGCAGGGGCTTGGGTGCAGGCGGGATACCATGTGGCGTCGGTGGATTTTGAGCGCGATCGCGTAACGTTTGCCAAGTTTCAGGCAGACTATCGCGTTGAGAAAAAGGGCGATGCTATTTTGTGGAATCAATCTGCGGTGAGAGCATTGCGCAAGCACATGGGGCTAACGCAAGAGAAGTTTGCCCACGAGCTAGGCGTCCGGCGGCAAACGGTCAGTGAGTGGGAGAACGGTGTGTACGCGCCGGATCGCTCAACGACTAAGCACTTAGAATTGATTGCCAATCAAAGGGCGTTTGAAGGTTAGCTGATGGCGGCCTAATCAAGCTTTTGATGCCTAATCTGATTATTTTGACATTTGTCCGCTAGGCGTGCAATTATGTAGGAAGTGAATGAGTACACCAATCTTGTCTGAATTGTTGTTTTAACTCACTCTTCTGGTAATCTTTTTCGTCACAAAAATGAACACCCAAACTCTTCTTGGAAGTGACTTGCCTAACGAAGCAAGCACACTAGCGGAACTGTCTGCAATGCCTACAGTACTTTCTCCTTCTGGAGATCCCATACGCCATATTCTGTTGGGCACCCCTGGTGGTGTGCGGCAAACAATACATCTGCTGCACACCTTGCGATATGTTGAAAACGCTCTGTGGAGTCCTCTTTTGCCCATTACCGATAACAAACTCATTATTACCCCCAATCAGGGCGAGGTGATGAGTTTGTTGATTAAGTCTGTTAGTTAGTCGCTTCTAAAAAAACCAGCCAACAGCGTCAGCCAATCAGCTCACCGCTGGCTTGCAGCGCATGAAGCCTCTGATAGAGTCCGCCTTCTGCTAGCAGTTCGTTATGACTACCTACCTGGCTGATACTGCCCTGGTCGAGCACAACAATCTTGTCAGCATCGCGAACGGTGCTGAGTCGGTGGGCAATGATGATGAGCGTTCGGGTGCCAAAGAGCGATCGCATCGCCACCTGAATCGCCCGCTCTGACTCATAGTCCAGGCTAGAAGTCGCCTCATCAAACACCAGCACATCCGGATTCACAATCAGCGCTCTGGCAATGCCTACCCGCTGCCTTTGCCCGCCCGACAGGCGCACACCGCGCTCTCCAACAGTCGTGAGATATCCCTTCGGTAGCCGTTGAATAAAGTCGTGGGCCTGGGCAATTTTGCACGCCGTTTTGATATCTTCAAAGCTGGCTTCAGGGTTGCCATACAGCAAGTTTTCCATTAGCGTTCCATTGAAAATATCGACCTCTTGGTGCACAATCGCAAGTCGCTTACGATAGCTGCTCACGTCTAACTGCCGAATATCTGTGCCGTCTATTAATACGCCGCCCTTATCTGGTTCAAAATAGCGGAACAACAATTTCACCAGCGTAGACTTTCCTGAGCCAGAGCGACCCACTAAGGCCACGGTTTTACGTGGCTCAATCAGCAGTTCAATGTCTTCTAACACTGGATTCTCGGCGCTGTAGCCGAACGTTAGCTGATGAAAGTGCACTTTACCGGTGAACTCATAGCGAGGCCCGTTGGGCAGTAGTGCGCCAGCATCGCGCCCTGGGGGCAGTGCGGTGAATTCTTGAAACCGGGACATGGGCGCATACCGGCGGGCAAACATTTCTGCCAAGTCGCAGATGGGGTCTACTTCGGCGTAGGCCATACTCGCGATGGTCAGTACGGTGATGAAGTGGCCAACAGAGATTCTGTTGTTAACCGCAAGCCACAGGGCCGCTACCAAAACAACAAACATACAGATTTGGACGGCTGTTCGCTGGTAGGCCGCGAGCCAGGTGTATCCCTTATGAATCCGGTAGTCGAGCACTTTGAATTCTCGGTCTAGCCGCTGTGTTTGGCGAGTGAGTTCGTTGAGCTCATTGCCAAATGCCTTTACGGTTTTAATGTTGGTGATGATTTCAGAATTGCGGCTGTCGGTATTTTCGATGTATTTATCGAGCTTTTCTTCTTTGGCAGAAATGTCTTTGAGACCAAAGAAGCTGTACAGCAAAATGCTAGCAACTGATATTAGTACCAGCGTGGCAATTCGCCAGTCTATCAGGGCGATTACAGCAAAGACGCCGACAATGCGAACCGCTTTAGGAATCAGCATCGCTACTAGGCCAGGGTAGGTCCAGGTAAAATTAGACAGTCCTTTGGCGACTCTGGCCGCGATTCGGCCAGGGTTGTTCTCGTCATAAAATTCTAGCGGCAGCGTGAGAAGCTTTTTTAGGGCGGTTTCAGCATTTTCTCTACGGGCGCGGAAGGCGGTATCCCAGCTAAACCAGCCGCCGACCAAGGGCTGAAGCGGAGAGAGTACGATAGTGACAAGACCGATGCTGATAACGAGCGTCCATAGAGAGAACTGCTGAGTCGGTGGGCGATTGAGGGCGATCGCAACCCCCTCAATCACGCTCTGTAGCGCGGCATCTACCGGCTGCTGAGAGATGATATTCAGAATTTGCCCAGTGGCGTAGGGAATAAAGAGATCGATGACTTGGAAAAAGCTGATGAGCGTTGCGCTGAATAGGGTAATGCGCCAGTAGTTCTGGTAATAGCCCAGAATCCTGAGAAATTTTTGCATGGGTCTTTAGAGAAAGTTTGGGTAGAAGCTGAGATGAAAAGTGTTGTGGGTCCGCTGAGATGGATCTGTTGAAAATTGAATGCAGTAGGACTTATCAGGACATAAAATGTGCTGATAATGACGTGTTTTGGCTGTTAGCTTCGCTATTGAAGTTGAACAAAAAATATAGAGAATGTTAGCTGTCGCAACAAACTATCAGCAGCAATAAGCTCATTTTCTTGGGGCCATGCAGTCTGAGCTTTAGCGACTACAAGTAGCCAAAGCGATCGCCAAAAATTGGGCCCAAAGAGACACTCAGGGCATAGCGATTTAACGGTGCATCAGCGCCTTAGTAGAGGCTATGACCCATAGAAAACTCGGCACCCAAAAGAGCTGCTAAAAGATTGGCCTTTTAGGCTGCGGTCATTTTGTTCCGGTTAAATGCAGAAGACTTAAGAGACGTTAAGACTGCGGTGAAATAGGGGGGTAAATAAAGAACATCGTGAGACCTCCTAAATGTTGCTTAGAAAAGATAGTGGCTAGGAATTTGTAGTGGACTGCTGTTCCTAGCGATGAATTGTGAGTAATGGCTGCTGAATCATGGCTTCTCTCTAACGCCGTCAGAGTTCTATTTTTGATTATGTACTGATTTAGCAATACTAACCAGAGAAAATTGATTTCGCAACTGTTTTCAAGATTTTCTTATCTGCCCAATTTTTCTTTCTTTGGAGAATGATGTGTTCTTATGCGTAGATTTTTCAGGCGCCGACTCCTTTTGGAGGCAGCGTTCTTTTGACAGCAGAATTGAAAAAGGGACCGGGCAAGAACTTGGTAGACTTTTGCTTTCTTGACTTGGGAGCGGGTTAAATGACGCAAAAGAGCGCTGGTGGGGTATCGGATTGGTTTGAGCCGCTGTATGCACGGGCTAATGGAGATGCGCGGCAGGTCCCTTGGGCGCTGCCGGGAGCGGTGCCCTATCTTACGGAGTGGTTGTCCGCTAATACTGTAGACGGGGCAGGGCGCTCTACGGTGGTGGTGGGCTGTGGCTTGGGCGATGATGCCGAAGCACTCTCAGCTGCCGGATTTTCTGTGACGGCGTTTGATATTTCGACGAGTGCGATCGCCTGGGCCCAAGAACGGTTTCCTGATTCTGCTGTAAATTATGTTGCGGCTGATTTGTTTCAGCTGCCGTCAGATTGGCGGGGTGCTTTTGATTTGGTGTTTGAGTTTAGGACGATTCAGGCGCTGCCGCTGAGTGTGCGATCGCAAACAATTGAAAATATCGCTGGCCTAGCAAAGCCAGACGGCACAGTGCTAGTAATGACCTACTTACGGGCGGAGGATACGGTTCCTGATGGTCCACCCTGGCCGCTGTCGATAGGTGAACTGAAGCATTTTGAGCGCGTAGGACTAGCGGTGGTGCGGCAGGATATCTTTCGGAAAAAAGAGAGTCGGTTTAGCGATCGCATTCAAATTCAATACCGAGTACCCAGGTCTCCGTCCTAATCTCCAGTATGATCGTTGTTTAAATAACAAGAACGACATCATATCTCTATGGTTTTGGTAAATTCGACCTATCTACATGGAACACTTTTTCGATTGATTTAATACTCGCATCAATGATTTTCTGAT
>JBCBDN010000258.1:0-5663 GCA_038529685.1 Cyanobacteria bacterium J06598_1
CGTGGGTACTGGCGGGACTATCACCGGTATTGGAGAGGTGATTAAGCAGCGCAAACCAGACTTTAAGGTGGTCGCTGTAGAGCCGGTGAACAGCGCGGTGCTGTCGGGCGAGCGGCCTGGGCCGCATAAGATTCAAGGAATTGGGGCTGGGTTTGTGCCTCAGGTATTGAACCAAGATTTGATTGATGAAGTGGTGACGGTGAGCGATGATGATGCGATCGCATTCGGCAGACGCTTAGCCAAAGAAGAAGGCATTCTCTCCGGCATCTCTAGCGGCGCGGCCCTTTGCGCAGCTGTGAAAATTGCCCAGCGCCCAGAAAATGAAGGTAAGCTGATCGTGATGATTCAGCCGAGCTTTGGTGAGCGATATTTGAGCACACCCTTGTTCCAAGATCCAGAGCCGATGGGGTAATGTACTCGCTGAATTGCGCGGTAAAATGCCTGCATGGGAAACAAGACGCGCATCGATATTGACTACTACAAAACGCTGGGCATCGCGAAGGGCGCTAGCCAGTCGCAGGTGAAGCAGGCGTATCGGGCGTTAGCCAAACAGTTTCACCCCGACAGCCAAAATAAAGGTGCAACGACAGACAAAATTGCATCGGTGAATGCGGCTTACGAGGTGTTGGGCGATGTACAGGCGCGTCAGCGGTACGACCTTGAGCGTGAGCTGGTAGAGAAGGAGAAAAGACGCGATCGCACTTCTCGCACCGTGGCCTCGCAAAATCAGTATCGCAAGCGTCGCAGTAGCCCAGCCGATAGCACCACAATAGAACAGTGGCTACGGGGCGTTTTTAACCCAGTCGATAGGCTGATTGGTTCTATTCTTAAGCCTTTGAAAGCCGAAGTCAGAGCCCTGTCTGCCGATCCCTTTGATGATGAGCTGATGGAAGCTTTTCAAAGCTATTTGGAAACGTGTCAGGAAAGCTTAGAGAAAGCGCAAAAGAAGTTTAAGTCCATGCCGAATCCAGCAGCGGTAGCGCGTGGCGCTGCCAATGTGTATTACTGCCTAAACCAGCTAGAAGACGGGCTAGAAGAGATTGAGCGGTTCACCTACAACTATGACGACAGCCATCTGCACACGGGGCAAGAGCTGTTTCGGATTGCAACCGGGCTGCGCAAAGATGCGAAGGCAGAGATTAAGGCGGTGCTGTGACTTTCTCGTGGCCGAGACGCTCCGCGAACGGCTACGCTCAGCCACCGGGTATAAATTGGTCACGTTCAGTTATCAGAGCCTTGCGGCTTTGGACTGATGCTAGACGTGGTTGATCACTGAGGGTTGAGCGTAGTCGAAACCTGGCTATCAAAGGTAGAATGATTCTTTGCTCTACCAGACGCTCTGTTTGGTTCTCATCTCATGGTTCTTCCTGTTGTTGCTGTAATTGGTCGCCCCAATGTGGGTAAGTCTATGCTGGTGAACCGAATGGCAGGTGGGCGGCAGTCGATTGTATTTGATCAGCCAGGGGTGACGCGCGATCGCACCTACCAGGCAGCGTTTTGGAAAGACCGTGAGTTTTTGGCGGTAGATACCGGCGGTTTGGTCTTTGATGACGATACTGAATTTTTGCCGTTTATTCGTGAGCAGGCCATGGCGGCGCTGAGTGAAGCGGCGGCAGCGCTGTTTGTAGTGGACGGGCAGCTGGGTCCCACTGAAGGTGACCAAGAAATTGCGTCTTGGATGCGCTCTCAAAACGTTCCCGTTGTTTTAGCGGTGAACAAGTGTGAGTCTCCAGATGAGGGCATTATTCAGGCGGCTCAGTTTTGGGAGCTAGGGTTGGGTGAGCCCTACGCAGTTTCTGCAATTCACGGGAGCGGCACAGGCGAACTGCTCGATGCACTGGTGGAACATTTGCCGCCAATGAGTGAGCTAGAAGAAGTCGAAGAGATTCGCGTTGCGATTGTCGGCAGGCCCAACGTGGGTAAGTCGAGCATGCTAAACGCCTTTGTGGGTGAATCGCGATCGATCGTAAGCCCAATTTCGGGCACGACTCGCGATGCGATTGATATGGTGGTGACTCGTGGTGAAGGCGATGACCTGAAGCGCTATCGGCTGATCGATACTGCGGGCATTCGGAAGAAGAAAAATGTGAACTTTGGCCCAGAGTTTTTTGGGATTAACCGAGCATTCAAAGCCATTAAGCGTTCGGACGTGGTGCTACTTGTCATCGACGCGTTGGATGGCGTAACCGAGCAAGATCAAAAGCTGGCGGGACGGATTGAAGAAGAGGGACGAGCCTGCATCATTGTGGTGAATAAGTGGGACGCCATCGATAAGGACTCGCACACCATTTATGAGTTCGATAAAAAAATCGAAGCGAAGATTCACTTCTTGGGTTGGGCAAAGCGGCTGTATGTAAGTGCGCTCACCGGGCAACGTTTGCCGAATATTTTGGATGCGGTGGATATGTCGGTAGGAGAGCACCGCCGCCGAGTGAGTACTTCGGTGGTGAACGAGGTGTTAGAAGATGCTGTGAGCTGGCATACGCCCCCAACGACTCGCCAAGGGCGGCAGGGTCGAATTTATTACGGAACTCAGGTGAAAGCGCAGCCGCCTTCATTCGCGCTGTTTGTGAACGATCCCAAGCTATTTGGCGAGAGCTATCGTCGGTATATCGAGAAGCAGTTTCGTAAGAACTTGGGCTACGATGGGACGCCGATTCGGCTGCTGTGGCGCGGTAAGAGCGTACGAGACATTGAGCGCGGCCACAGTTCGAGCAGCGGACCGAACCGAGCAACGAAAGTGAGATATTTAGGCTAGGTTTGTCGGTTAGTTAATGTCGGGGACGACGCTCCCGTAACGGGGTGATGGCTGGTGAGTGTGATTATCTACGGTGGGCTGAGCGTAGTCAAAGGTCCGCTGGAAAGGGATCAGAGATTTTTGGGGAGGACGGTGACTGAATGGATTTATTGCGATCGCTCCCAATCGGCCTGTATTTAGAGCAGCCAGTCACTTGGCTACATAAGGTAGATGCCAGGGTGAAGCTGGCATGGCTGTTGAGTATTTTGCTAGCGCCGATTTTAGCCAGCTCGCCTTACCGTATTGCGATTGTGGCTTTTCTGATGTTGTTGACGATGACCGCTCGCATTCCTTTGCGAGTGTGGCGGCAGCAGATGGGATGGTTGCTGCTGTTAGGTACTTTGGCGACACTGCTGATACTGGTGCTGCCTGATGGAATTGCGGTGTCTCAGCAAGCGCGACTGCCTACCGTAGACTCGTTGAATAATTGGCCCACAGAACTGACGCCACCTGAAACCCTACCGGCAGTGCCCGATGTAACTGCTTACCGGTATGACATTATTAATTGGCAATTTGCTAAGCTGCCGCCCTTTAATTTTACGATTCATATTACGCAGCGATCGCTGCGGATTGCCATCAAGGTCAGTACGCTACTCTTCACGCTGATCTATTCAACGACGCTATTTTTACTCACGACTGCGCCAGAAGAAATCACAGAAAGTATCGAAGACCTGATGCAGCCTTTGCGATGGACAAAACTGCCGGTGACAGAAATTGCGCTGACGCTGACCCTGGCACTACGATTTATTCCGCTGGTGTTAGAAGAAGTGCAAAACCTAGTGCGGTCGGTGCGTACTAGAGCGATCAAATGGAAAAAGCTAGGGGCACGCGGTGCGATTCAGATTTGGCTGATGGTGTCTGAACGGCTGATTGAAAATTTGCTGCTGCGCGCGGCTCAAATTGCCAGTGCAATGAAGGTGCGAGGCTTTACGACGCCCGATACGCATCGAGTGGTTTGGCACCAGCTTCAGCTTCACTGGTGGGACTGGCTGATATTGGCTAGTTTGGGTTTGTTTTGGTGGAGCCGTTTGATGTATGGCGGTGTGGCTTGAGCGGTGAGGTCAGTATGGATGGGCCAGCGTTGAGTCCTTGCCTGAAGTATTTTTGGCGATCGCAGCCCTTAAGGAAAAACTCGGGATCGTCCATTTTTGAGCATCTATTTCAATCTGGCGCTGCGCAGACTGAAACGACTGGGATCGCCACACTGCTAGAGAGTCCGAGTAATTCTGCCGCCTGTGTCGCTACAGAAGATATTGCTACAAACGAACGATCTAAATCAGACTTGCTCGCTCGCTACTCTGTCTGCGCAGGTGCGCCACGCCGAGTGGACGGTCAAGACCAGATGTGGACGCCACCCGTCGGTCAGATCTTTCCTTTTTTAGAACGGTTGAGTAAAATCTCGCCGCCTCTGATGATTTCTGCCCTGGGTGACGATCAGCCACCTGCCGATTTGCCTTTTTTGGGGGGGTGGCTCGGCTGGCTTGGCTATGATTTCGCTTGGGAGATTGAACGACTCCCCTGGCTGAAAGACGATACTCTGCCCTTTCCAGTGGCATTTTGGTATGAGCCTGAAGAATTTGCCCTGCTTGACCATCAGACGCAGCAGCTTTGGCTAGTGGCTGATTCGCCAGAAAAGCTAGAACATCTTTCCAACCGGGCGATTGCAGCATTGAATCCCCATGTCTCAGACGCTACTGGTAGTGGGTATCTGTTACCAAAAGACAATTCTTCCTCTATATATATAGATAAAAAAGAATATTCAGATAAAAAAGAATATTCAGATAAAAAAGACTCGACTGCCCTGCTGATCTTTGAGACCGAACAGGCTGAGTTTCAATCGGCGGTTGAGCAGGCGAAGGCGCACATCAAATCGGGTGATGTGTTTCAGGTGAATCACTCCCTGCGGTTTCGAGCGCAGACGACCCTCTCTAGCTGGGCGGTTTATAAAAAGCTTCACGCCATTAATCCGTCTCCGTTTGCTAGCTACTGGCAAACGCCTTGGGGCTCGGTGGTCAGCTGCTCGCCGGAGCGACTGGTGCATTTGGAGGCAGGGATAGCGCAGTCGCGTCCCATTGCTGGGACGCGTCCGAGAGGCGACACGCCTAAGCAAGATCGGCGGAATGCCGAGGTGCTGGTGAGCGATCGCAAAGAAAAAGCCGAGCACATCATGCTAGTAGACCTAGAGCGTAACGATCTAGGCCGGGTCTGCGAATGGGGCAGCGTGCAGGTCAATGAACTCATGACTATTGAACGCTATAGCCACGTGATGCACTTGGTGAGTAACGTGGTTGGACGATTGCGACCAGAAGCCTCGCCTGCTCAGCTTGTGGCGGCCCTGTTTCCGGGTGGGACCATTACGGGCTGTCCTAAGGTGCGATGTATGGAAATTATTGAGGCTTTAGAGCCGGTTCGGCGCAGCTTGTTTTATGGATCTTGCGGCTACTTCGACCGCAGGGGACAGCTAGATCTCAATATTTTGATTAGAACTTTGTTGATGAGTCCGACTGCTGCACTTGAGCCGGAAACATTGAATGAAGACCGTTGTGAGCCCTCATTTGCTCAGGAAAATCAGGTTGTATCCACCGTTTGGGGGCAAGTTGGTGCAGGAATTGTGGCTGATAGCCAGCCTGATCGCGAATGGCAAGAAACGCTACAAAAAGCTAAGGCTCAGCTGCTAGCGCTAGGTCTTTAGAAAAGAACGTCTTGGTGACTAGTCAGCGTATTTTGGCGGCTGTAGGCTGCAAGCTGATTAAACAATCTCTACTTATCTCGCTAGAAAACGCTGTAAACTCACTGGTACAAGCTGCCTCGGGCAGACTATAAACACAGCTCGAAGCGCTTGGGATTAGATAGGTCCCCTTTGAGA
>JBCBDN010000259.1:0-5654 GCA_038529685.1 Cyanobacteria bacterium J06598_1
TTCCCTGTCCAAGGCGAATCTGGCTTGAAATGGATGTCCATTTGGTAGCGATAATCTAGCTCTTTTTTGTCGTTGAGCCACGTGGTGAAGGTTTTTGGTGTAGTTTCACCTGGGCGGAAGGTAAAGCCATCCACGTGGAGCGGCTGAGCCGTTTCTGGGCGTACCCCTGGATACTCTAAGTTAATCGCTAAGGTGCTGATACCTGCTGACTCAAGATCGGTGCCCAACGAAACTGTAGAAATCAATCGCTTAAAGAATTCATCGTCTAGATTGACTTCCTGAATCGCCCGGTTAAGATCGAGCCCTGTCACGATGGTTGAAAACAACCCTTGAGGTGCAATCTCTTGAGCGACGGCAGCTTGCATGGTGTAGTCAAACTCTCGATGTTTGAGTTCTTCCTGACGGTAAAACTTTAGCGAAAAAGCCACCTGAATAGGCGATAGCCCTGAAGCCGCACCACTGCTACCACCGCTGCTGTTCCCGCTGCCAGTACTGCCGCCATTGCTACCGCTACCTCCTGCTGCAGCCGCAGCCCGATTGCTGTCAGTTGTAGACTGAACCCCAGAACTCTGGCTGGTGGGGGGTGTAGCTGGCGTCGCAGGGGTTGTTGCGGGCGTTCCGCGCTGGGGCTGAGCACTCACGTTAGACTGCACCTGGTTCAATGCCCCAAACAGATTTTGCAGCTGACCTAATGGCCCGCTTCCACTGTCTGTACGCGTCATAAAGCTAGGGGGCTTCAAAGCGGTTTCAAAAAAGTCTTTGAGAAGCTCTTTTTGAAACCACTTAAAGGCTTCATCTGCTTGCTTACGAAGGTCGTCGTCATCGGTGAAGTTTTTTACTTCAACTTTGACAGCGCCCTCATCTCGTAGCTTTTGAAAGGCGACGCCAATATCAGCAGCTAAGGAGACCACTTTGATTTGAGCCTTTGCGCCAAACTCAGTTTCTAGGTGTGTGTAAATGCGCTTATAGTCGGCGGTGATCCGAACGTTGAAGGCAGGTCTGAGGGCTAAAAACTCCAGCTTATAAATAACGGCAATGGGGCTAATACCTGCGCGTAGTGCTGCTTCAAACAAAGTCGCGGCCTCTTGTGAAAGCACGACTGAAAAGGTGGCTCGATTGAAGCCAAACAATGAGGGCATACTCGTGCCATACACCTCTTCAAAGAAGTTAAGACCCTTGGGTGTCTCCGGTGGCGTCTCTGGCGCATCGGCAGCATCTTTACTGGTCGAAAGGCGAACGGCCCCTTTTCGGAACTGAATGGGCACTAGCTTCACCTCACCATCTGCAAAGTTTCTGAGCTCACCTTTAATGTCTTTTAGCTGTTCATCATCTATGCCTAGGTCTACGGTAAAAGCTAGGAAGCCGCCACCCAAAGACTGTTTTGTCTCTTCATCAAAATCAGCATTGTCGGTGATGTCTCGTTTGTATTTGAGATAAACAAACTCTGGCACCCCCTCGTTCATTGCCAGCCTAGGGCGTTCGGGTACGTAGTGAAATAGATTGGAATCTTCAGAATCTCGGTAAATCATCAGTCCGTTAATAGGACCGATGGGGGCATCTAAATAAAGCATGGTATTTCCTGATCGTAGACAGTGAGTGGATAGTTGTTGTTGTCGTTATTGTTAGAGGCGGCGTTGATCAGACGGCATGGTCAGGGACCCAATAGCCCTTAACCCAAGTGGCCAAATCCGATTCGGCGATAGATTCTAGTGAGGCTGAGGGGTCTTCGTAGCGGCGAGGTGGGTTGTTGGCCGTTTGGCCAGCGATCGCATTACCTGGTGGGTTGGATCCGGCATACTGTGGATTTTTAAAGAACAGTCGACCATTGTCCCGGCGGATGGCTAGTACGGCGTGGCCGTTTCGATACGGCTGATTCCAGTACAGCGCAATGGGAAAGGGCTGCTGCATGTTGGGTAAGTCTCTTAGCAGGCCGCTTTGAAGACCGGGTTGAGCGGATTGAACTGCCGCCTGGGTGGTGCCTACCCCGGTAGGAATGTAGTGAGTTGTGTAGTTGACGCTGAAAATGCCTTCCAAGGCTCGGTCTGTTTCATCCGAGGCGAGTCCGCCTCGGATGAGTCGCTGGAATATTGTGTTGATGCCGGTGGGAGAATTTGCGGCTGCAGCGGGGTTATAGCTAGGAAAGCGAGACCCTTGGGCGTACTTTAGCAGGGCAGCTTGAAAGGCTAATTCGGCATTGGTGCGAACGGAGAAGGGGCGAGTTTGGGCTCCTCCATAGCGAGCGGCTTGGAAAATAGCTGGGGGGAGTGTGACGCGATCTCCATTCGCCAAAGTCGCTTGCCCCGCACTGCTCAACAGCCCAATTTGCAAGCGTACATATTCTGCTGCATTCACCGTCAGCAGTAACGTCTGAATCGAGGTAGGTGAACAGGTCCCAGCGGCCCCCTGATTGACCTGCCCGTTAGGGTCGAGAATCTCGGTGAGTACATCATCCACCACTTGTTCCGGAAAAGTCACATTCACCAAATCTGGGTGAGGGATGATTGTTCGCAGTGCTAGGAGATTGTCGACGAGCGTTTTGCTCCCCTTTAAATCTTGCTGAATCGCTATCGGTGCGGTGGTATTACTACCAATTTTTACGCGCCTGTCCAACAGTTGTGACAGCTTTGGCCGGGACTGAGTACCCGCAAACAGCCAAAGCTTTAAGATTTTTCCCCGTAAGGTAACGTCTGAAATTTCGGTTTGGAATACTTCATGACTAAAGATTCGAGCCAATGACTGACGGTTGGGATCTGCCGCAGGGAGATTTTGCCACATCCAGGTCAGTGTGTGGCTCCACAGATTGGGTAAAACAACAGGAATGCCGCCCATCGCCTCAACTGCTGCTTGGTCAGGAAGCACCTGCGCGCTGGGCGTGCCGCTCATGGCCAAAACACCCATATGAGGCGCGCCCGTAAAGTCGTTTTGAATCACGGTGTCGCTGGGCCATTGGTGAGCCGTGCTGGCGCCGATAGGGGTGATTCTGACGCGGTAGTAGAGATTGCGCTGAAAGCTAGTTTGGGTTGTCTGGTTCAGAGACTTTAGCGTTTCTTGGCGATAGCCCTCCCAGAGCGCCTGGGGCATTGTCCAGCTCGCTCGATTGTTGGCGAGGGAGATGGGTTGGGCCGGTACATTAATACTCTGAGTCGTGCCATCCGCGTTGGTGAGCGTTGTTATTAGCTCAGCATCGGTGCTGTAATAGCGCAAATGTTCATCATAGTTGGCAGGGGCGAGCAGCGCCTGAGGGTCGAAGGCTAGCTCGACAACTGCCGTGCCATTACCATCGGCCATAATCTCGAAGGTGGGGGGCTCGGGGTTGCTAGGCCAGTTAGCCAGTAGGGGTCTGATTCGAAGCCATTGCATAGTATTTCTCCTGGAAAGTGGATGAATGAAATAGAACAGTTACGTTGCCACACAGAGAAAAAACTCCATGGAAACTGCCTGACCGTCGTAAAATTCAATTTCGGCGGCGCGGCCAATCCGACTTGTGATGCCAGCGGGGTGAGGCGCTGCAATCAGCTTGTATAACGCTTCTGAAAATCGGCTATCTCCGCCCATTTGTTCAACAGTGTCCGCCAGACGGCGGTGTTTTTCTGTTGATTCGGGCTGCCTCGCCCAGACGGTGGTCCCTAGGCGGAAGCGAGGTTGCGAATCTGAAATGTTAACGGCGAGACTCCAGGGCCGACAGTATTTGGAAATCGAACGGCCTAGAAGCGTTTGAAAGTGCTGCGCGGCAACGGGCCAAGCCCAGCTGGCCTCACAGTCGGCTAGGGCAGCGGCCGGAGAATAGTGTTTGTTCAGCCGCCAGGTAATCCAGCCGCCGGGGTTCGAATCGAGCCTTTGTGAAAAGCTCAGTAGGTGACTTCTACACCCCAGTTTTTTGTGATACTGCTGCGCCCTAGTTTCAGCGTTGAGGGTTCGAGCGAAGCTGAGCGCTTTTGCCCAGGGTGCATAGCTGTTAGGACCTGTGTCTGAAGGAATTGTGCTTGAAGAGAGTCCGTTTGGAGAAGCCGCGTTGGAGACAGGCGGTTTAGCTAAGAAAAACTCAGTGAGCCAGCGCTCTGGACGGTTATTGAGTGCAGGGCTAGGGCTGTAGTGAGTGTGTATCCAGCGCTGAGTGTCTTCTATTTGTTGGGCGATGCGTAGGCAGCGACTGCCGGGGGCTCTCAGCGATAAAATAAGGGAGTTTCCGGCTGATATACAAGATTTTTGTCGTCCTGTGATAGATGCCTTTTCTGGTGCATTGATGAGCCCAGCTGTTGAGGCTAGCAGGTCTGCCCTAGGGCCTAGTCCAGCGAGCAATCCAGCTTGAAACAACAGTTCTGTGAGTGGCTGCGTCGAGAGAGGCCGGGTTGTGAGAGTGGTTGCCATTATGCCTCCGGGGGAATGGTTGAAATGACCAGAAAGGTATCCTTTGAGGCCAGCGGACCAACTTTGCTTTCAAAGCCTGTGTTCATGATGTAGATAACCTCGTAGCTGTAGTCTCGGCGGTTGGCATCTTGCAGCTGAAGCCGCCAGCTCTGTCCTTTGCCGGGGGCTGAGAAAATCATCTGCTGCTCACTGCGATGGTCGTTGAGCGCGTCTTCGTAGTGCAGATTGAGCTTAATTCGCTCGATGCCGTTGGCTGAGAGCGGCGGGCCAATCAGCTCTGGCTGCACTTCCATTTGTTTGACGTAAATTGGGCCGACGAGCAGGGTGGTTTTTTCTTCTTGAATCCACCCGGTTTGCATGACGTTGCCATCGAGATCAATTAGGGTTTGGCTGTACCAGTAGCGCCGCTGCTCTGGGTCTTTGAGCGGAATGCTCCACTGCTGAGGCTGACTGATGTTGCTAGGGTCTATCAGAATTGAGCCACTCTCGAAGACTTGGTTTTCAAGATCTTCGTATTTGAAATCAACAATTAGGTTGGCGATTTGGCTGCGATCGCCTGCTACCACAACCCTCACCTCCAAATTCTCTGGCAGTGGATCTTTCACCAGCACCAAATCGCTGGCGGTTCTTTGCCAGCTAGTATCGACCGTTTCTCCATCACTGCGGAGGTAGCTAAAGCGGTAGTCCACTGCTGCATCGGCTCCGCGACGACTCCGAAAGGCTAAGGGCAACCGCGTTTTTTCTGCGTCAAGCAGCTCTGAGTCTTCGTAAGCCCAGCCGGTTTCTTCATCTTCGTAGCGCAAATGGACATGCACCTGTGGATAGAAATCGCTGGGAAATCCTCTCACTAGCTGGGCTTCAACAGCTCTCTTTTGATAGAGCTCTGAAGGGTTGATCACTAGTACGTGGCTATCGTGCTGCTGCCAGCCGCTCGTGAGCGTGGGCTCGGGGCCAGGGATGGCATCGGGGGCAAAATGAACCGTGTAGCGGTAGCGAAACTGGTGGCCCACTTCGGGGTTATACCAGGCGGCTTTCTGGGTGTTGGGCTGCTGCGAATCTAGCAAAAATGACCAGGTCGCCGGAAACTCTTGTGGTGCTTCTGTTTCGTCTGTTTCTGTTGATAGCGGCAAGCCATAGTAGATATCGACGCTAATGCCCCGAATGCCATCACTCTCGAAGTCGGTGTTGGCAGAAATCTCGAAGTTCACCTCTTCCCACAGGGCGTCTCGGCCATCAACCACGGTGACCACCTGCTCGCGAGTGAGGTTGTAGTCTTCAAAAAAGAG
>JBCBDN010000260.1:0-5619 GCA_038529685.1 Cyanobacteria bacterium J06598_1
GCACCTTCAGGCACCGCTTTTTCCCCACAAGCTTCTCAGTGCTTTTTAATAACAGCTATTAGCACTATTGCGATGAGTCTTCAGGCAGAATGGTTTGATGAGTATTCAGGCAGAATGGTTTATAGATAGAAATAGAAACAGGGGTAATAAGCAGCAAAAATTCAGCTAATTGGCTCGAAATGCCAGTTGAGCTTTTTAGATTTTTATTTTTTGAGCTTTTCAGTTTGGGGCTTTATGAACAGCGTGTTGCTAATTGGACATAGCACTTTTACAGCAGGGTTGCAATCACAGGTTAGGGGCTTAAACACGCTCACCGTTACTGCCACCACCTCTGCGGTAGCAGCACTGCCGCTCATAGAGCGCCTCACACCCGACATTGTTATTGTTCAAGCTTGCGTCCTCACCCAAAAATCGGTCTTCAAAACATTCGGCCCGTCGCCCACTGCCCATACCGTCGTCATCGAAACAATTGGGAGCAATACGCATCCAACTGAAGCGTTTCTCACCCATCAGTTTGAGCAAACCGCCTTTGCCCTAGAATCGGGTGCAGATGCCTATCTTTGGCTGCCCTTTTACCCGATTGAAGCTAGCCCTCAAGGCCCCGGAGAAACACCCTCTCCCCCTGGAGAAAGAGCCTTTCCCACAGATACGCAGCAGTCTTCTCTAGAACACGCCTCTGTGAGCCGCACCGCGCCATCGATTCAAGTTGCGCAGCTATCACCTCAAAAAATTGACGATGGCTCCCTTCAGCGCTTTTCACCCAGTCAATGCCGCCTGATTCAGGCCCATATTCAAATCGGCTTAGGACGCGCTCAGCGCTACCGCGACCTTTCACGCATTAACGACTGGCTTTCTGCCGTCGCCCTAGTAGATGCCCTCACCCAACTCAACAACCGCAGGGCCTTCGACTTAGAGCTGCCCAGCCAAATCCAGCTGACTCGGGCTCAAAATGTACCGCTCTCCCTCATGGTGCTTGACATTGATTACTTCAAATCGGTCAACGACCGCTTTGGTCACCTAGTGGGCGACGATATCCTCAAGCAGCTGGCCAAACGCTTACTCGCCAACATGCGGTTTTACGACACCCCCTTTCGCTTCGGCGGCGAGGAGTTCGTCATCACACTAAACAATACAGATGCGGCAGAAGCGCTAACCATCGCTAACCGGCTCAGAAAAAGCATCGCTCAGCTGCCGTTTACCCTGACTCATCCTATTAAGGAGGTGAAAGAGATCCCTATCACCGTCAGCATTGGCCTCACGGAACTCACCCCAGACGATGATGAACAGGGACGCGCCCTGTTAGACAGAGCTGACAAAAATCTGCTCAAGGCCAAAGGGAGCGGGCGAAATCAGGTGGTGAGCACGCCTTAAACATCACACCGTCGCAGCACCCGCATCAACATCGGCTCGATGCTGCTCTATTTGCGTCTGGCATTCTGCCACAGAAGCCCGCTCTGTCATGGCGCTCACAAGGGCTTCGTAAGCCGCAGACTGAGCCTTTAGGAGCGTTTGGGCCTGTAGGAGTGCCCACCGTAGCTGTGTGTCCAATCCTGATTCTGGCTTTTGCGCCTGTTTCCACAGCTGCTTGAGCTGGGCGCGGTCGTCTTGCCCGCCCTCTGCGGTGCCGTAGGTTTCGCTTTCAGCGGCGATCCCAGCCATGCCGATAATGCAGTAGCGGTTGAGCTGCTGGGCAGAAAGCGGCGTAGCAGCGTCTTCAGAAGCGGTAACGTCAGGCGCGATCGCAGAGACATCCAACACCACGCCACCCAGTCCAGGCAAACCAGCCCTTATCGCCTCCCACGCACTCAGGGTATAGCTCTCTGCCGGCACATCCAACAAGTGGGCCACCAAAAAGTGGCCCGCTTCATGGTGCACAATACGCTGACGGTAGTCTGACGATTGGCTAGAGACGAGATCAATCAGCAGGTTGCCGCCTTTGCCTTGGGCCACAAAGCGATCGAGGGCAAAAACGCCTGCAATCCCGGAGAGCGTAATGGCCACCGCACCGGGTGAAATATTGAGCAGTGGGCCCACCAGGCTCAACAGCGTAAAGGCAAAAACGGAGACGGCGAGCAGGTTCAGCGTGGTGGGGTTCATTATTTATTGAGTAGCTATTTGTAGAATAGCTCTAAACTCTCTTGGTTACCGACGTAGCGCCAGTGCCAGGGCTCGTAGCCAACGTTGTCTTCGTTATCTTTAGGAAAAGACATTTCAAAGTTGAAAAAGGCCGCGTTTTTTTCTAGCCACTTGAAAGCATCGGTGGTTTCAAAGCTTTCTTCGAGGTGGGTATTAGGCTTACTCTCATCAATAAAGTCCACAGCGTAGCCAGTGTGGTGCTCACTGTAGCCGGGAGGGGCACTTACTTCAGCCCGAGTTTGAGCACTTTCGCCGCGCTCTGCTTTGAGATCGAAGTACAGGTAGTCTTGATCGGCCAGGGTGCGAAATCCAGAGATTAGGCCGAGTTTAACGCCTTCGGCTTTGGCCTTTTCGAGCATTTGCATGATCGCAGCCTGTGCATCTGGCTGCAACCGAATCTCACTACTGGGATTAAGCACCACCAGTTTTTCAATCGCAGCGACTTCGTAGCGGCGATGGTTTAGGAGGCGATCGCTCCCCTCAATCGCCACCGGATTGCTGGTAACTGGCGCTTCTAGTTCAGACGGTATCTCACTGTCGAGGTCTGTAGAAGATGTTTCGGCAGTCGGAACAGCAGAAGCGCCAGCAGCTTTCTCATTTACCGTCACATCGTCAGCAGCGTCCTCTCGCCAAAACGCGAAATCTGCTTGAGCGATCGCCTCTCTTGCGCCAGTGACAGCCCCCGCCGCCCGAGGAACGAGCCAGCCTCGCTGCCAGTAGCCTGCGCTCCCGATTCCTGCGAGCAGCAACAACCCTGCAAACCAACGTAGGCCGTGTCTCTTAGGCTTAGGACTCGTCAGCCTCATATTTTCAATTTCTGCCAGCGGAATATCCGTCGATTGACGACGCGCAGGCGGAATATCTTTAGAGGGCGGAATACTCACAGGCACAATAGGATTGAGTCTACTAACCTTTCTACGACTAGCCTTTCTATGGGCTTCTGAAGAAGGCGGCAGAGCAGGCGAGGCGGTCTTGGTATTATTCAAGGCGCTAATTTATGGCGCGAGGAGCTTCAAAAGGTGACGGGCTTCAGTGTATAGCACTTTTGCCGGCCCCCGCTACGAAAATACACGCATCACAAATCGTGCTATTCAGCACCCTTCTGCGCGGCCAAATCGGCCCAGCTCATCGCTTCATATTGCTCAAACGGCTGATGAATCCAGGGGTTGTCCTGCAGGTGGTGTACCGCATAGTCAGGGGTGATGCAGGAGCAGTCCTTGTGCCAAAGCACCGCCGTCCGAATCTCATCAATATAAAACCCATACTTGTGCTTGAGCCAAGAGATACTGCGCTCAAGGCTCTGCCCAGAATCTACCAAATCATCCACTAACAAAATGCGCGAGCCCAGGTTGGCGCTCGTCATACTCAAGTCCTTAGAAAAAGTAATAGAGCCTCGGGTACGGTTGCCTTCGCCACCATAAGAAGCCGTGGATAAAATCGCCAGCGGCTGGTCGGAAATGCGGCAAATAATATCGCCTATGCGCAAGCCCCCTTTGGCCAAGCACACAATTTGGTTAAATTGCCAGTCGGAGCGGTGTACCATCAAGGCCAGCTGCTCAATAGTTCGGTGGTAATCTGACCAGGATACATAAAGATCTGCCATTACTTGGTTGGGAAATCAGCCTGAAAGGACTGGGAATATTACTTATGTTTATTTATACAGGTTTTTTTGATGGCTAATTTAGAACCTCAGCCACATGCCAAGATCAACTATCCTGCGCCAAGGCTGTCGCTGCCGGTGAAGCTCGCCTACGGTGCAGGCGATTTTGGGGCGGGGCTAACGTCTCAGTTTTTGGCGTTCTTTTTACTGAGTTTCTTAATTTATGTCGCTGGAATGGATCCGCTGGTCGCGGGCTCAGTGCTCGCCTTCGGGAAGGTTTGGGATGCCGTTAACGATCCGCTGGTAGGGCTGTGGAGCGATCGCACCAAGACGCGCTGGGGCCGCCGCTATCCCTGGATGTTCATCACCGCTATTCCCTTTGGCCTATCCTACTTTCTGATTTGGACCACGCCGTTTGCAGCCGATGCTAGCGACACCACCAAGCTGATTTACTACGTGGTGATGACCACAATATTTCAGATCTTTTTTACCACCACCAATTTGCCCTACACCGCGCTCACCGCTGAAATGGGCCGCACCTACGACGAAGTCACTGAGCTCACCTCTTTTCGCTTGGCGTTTTCAGTCGCAGGCGGCGTCGCTATTTTGCTGGCAGCCGGCATTGTGGGCGGTCTGTTCCCGGCTGATAGTCAGCGGGCCCTGCGCTATTTGGTCTTAGGCGTATTTGGGGGCGGTGTTTCTGTGCTGTCAATTTACTGGTGCATCTTTGGCACGTTTGGCTACACCAAGCAAAATGCGATCGCCGAGGGCCGCTCACTCAACGCAGTGGCTGACGTTGAAGAAGCACCTTTCTTTCAACAACTCAAAGACGTGCTGGGCAATCGCCCTTTTCTGTTCGTCATCGGCATCTATATGTTTTCTTGGCTGGCGCTGCAAATTACAGCAGCCGTGCTGCCGTTTTACGCCGTCTCTTGGATGAATACAGACGAGAACCTAGTGGCGCTCTTGGTTCAAGGACCGGCGATCGCACTCATGTTCGTCTGTGCGGGTCTCAGCAAACGTATCGGGAAAAAGAACCTTTACTACCTCGGATCTGCTATCTGGATCCCCGTACAGGCCGCGCTGTATTTCATCTACCCCAACCAAGTGAACATTCTCTTTGGCCTGTGCCTGGTCGCCAGTTTCGGTGTTGCTGTTGCCTACGTTGTGCCCTGGTCTCTCCTACCAGACGTGATCGACTTTGATGAGCTCAATACAGGTCGTCGTCGTGAAGGCACCTTTTACTCCTTCATGACGCTGATGCAAAAGCTGGGCCTTGCCCTGGGTCTCTTTTTGGTCGGTGCAGCGCTTAAGGCCGCTGGGTTTATCAGAGTGCTCCCCGAAGAACCTCTGCCCACTCAACCAGATTCAGCGCTGCACGCTATCCGCTTATTCATGGGACCGGTACCGCTGCTGTTTGTCATCTGCGCGGCAGTGCTGGTGTTTTTCTATCCACTCACGCGTGAGGCCCACACCGAAGTCATGCTCAAGCTAGCAGAACGCAAGCGACTAGAAGCAACAGAATAGAAGAATCCAAATAGAGAAGAGTGAACACTCATCGCCAGCTGCCAAAGGCGCTTTCCATGATTCCGCCAGGTACTCAAGAATTTCTATGGACTCTCAAGCATGGCATTTGGGGGGTGACAAAAACTTTTCAGTACCAGGAGCCTGTCTCTGACTTTAGGCAACCGCTTCAAACAGCTGTAGCGAAGGTGTATCAAGCAGCCTTGGGTCAACCGTCACCAGTACAAGGTTGTAATGCACAGCTGTTGCTGCCATTAGCCGGTCTGCCATGTTTTGAGAAGGGCAAAATAGCTGACGGCTCAGTGTTGCCACAGCGCGAGTGACAGGCACTTCATTAGCACCGAGCATTTTTAGATTGA
>JBCBDN010000261.1:0-5598 GCA_038529685.1 Cyanobacteria bacterium J06598_1
ACGATTTCAGCCGATAAATATGTCCTAAGCAACTCGACAGACGTTATAGCGTTTTATCGCAATGAACTTAACTTAGCCGCAGGTATTCATCGTAGGATTGCATAGTGCTAGATACAAAAAGCCCAGTACAAAAAGCTAAACACAAAAAACGATTGCTCGTCACGGCATCAGCATGCCCGAGTCTTTGACCAAACAGATCAATTTTATTAATTACTTTTCTAAAGACTATGCTCGCAGGCTTATTCTCTGATTATTTTCAGCAAAAGGTCTCCTAGAAAAGGCGTCACTGTATATATATTCTCTGATAATTCCGCTCATGCTGTTACCGCACGTAAACGTGAATATGCCCATAAGCGTTACGTTCTATTACGCCGCTAAAGTTTCTTCTTTCAAACTCAAAGCGATCGCTCGCCCCAGATTGAACAGATCTCAAACCCTCCACCATCTCTGAAGAAGCACCGCCGGTCATATTAGAAAACGCCGTTCGCATCTTTAAAAAGTCTGTTCCTGGAGAAAAGGTAGCTTCTGACTGGCTCACCTGATTAGAGCCTGACTCATAGGCATAGGCCAGCGTCACTCGGTTCGGCACTAGCTCATACACATCCACCTGAAACCCTTCTACAACAGAACTTTGCGTCGGGTCGCCCAGTCGGCTCCTGATCTGGTTTTCACGGTCTCCAGGAGAAAATCCTGGAATCGAAGCCGATGTGTCCACATTGCCGGGTCTGTTGTTTGCGGGGTTACCGGTGCTGCTCAAAACTAACGGCAGCGATCGCCCCCCGGTCGAATCACCCACTGAACTATCGGCAACGTCAGGCACCGCACCCGCAGCTCCATCGCCCTCTGCGCCTTCCGAGGTCTCCGCTTCAACCGGCTTCTTCTTAGGTTTTTTCGCAAGGGTCTCTTCTGCCTCGCTGTCAGCGTCTTCTTCAGGCAATTCTTCACCATCTTCTGCTGTCTCGTCTTCTGCCAAATCGCCCTTGTCCTCCAAAACGACCTCCGGCAAACCAACTTCAGGCAAGGAGACTTTGGGCAAGTTGCTAAACCAGTCCGTTAGCCAAAAACCAAAAATACCGGCAGTTGCGGCAACCCCAACCGTCGCCATCGCTAGCGATGACAAACAGCCACAGCCTGATTTCTCTGCCTTTGGCTCAGCATCCGAGCCAGCTACCGTACGCGCTTCATCCGGTAACGGCACCGCAACCGTTTTACCCCCAGTGGCTGAAGACACCGGCGCATAAGCTGGTGAGACCACCCGCGTTGGAAATTCTGATGGGGTAGCCACCGGCCCTCTTATCCCAGAATTAGGTATCTCAGAATTAGGTTGCTGCACACGTGTAGCGCTACCGCCTTTAGGCCCACGGCTCGTAGTGGCTGCCCTACCAGCTGCCCCACCAGCTGCCCCACCAGCTGCTCCACCAGCTGACAGAGCGCGGGTACCGCCCAGTGATCCAATCCAGCGCCCCACAGACTGAGGCCGATCTTTCAGCTCAATAGCCATACCGTGCTCAATGGCACTCGCAGCTGCCGCACTCACGTCTGGGCGCAGCTGCCGTAAAGGGACCAGCGGATTGCGATCGCGCAGCACCGCCGCCACCGGAATCTCCCCTGTCAGCAGCGTATACAGTGTCGCCGCCATGCCATAGATATCCGTCGCCGCCGATCGCTGCGCCTTGGGCAAATACTGCTCAATCGGAGCATATCCTTCAGAAACAATGCTGGTGTGCGTTTTACTCGGATTTTGGGTCAGCTCACGGGCTATGCCAAAGTCAATCAGCACCGCCTCCCCCGTCAGCTCATGAATCATGATGTTCTGCGGCTTCACGTCGCGGTGCAGCAATCCCTTGGCATGCACCGCCTGCAACGCGCGGCCAATCTGCTGAATGTAGCCCACCGCTTCTGCTTCTCTCAGCGGGCGAGGCTGACCGTTAGCAGGCAGCACCCGGTCATAGAGCGATCGCCCCGGAATATAGTCCATCACCATGTAGGGCAGCTGATCTTCAATAAAAAAGTCACTGACTCGCACCACATTCGGGTGGCTACACAGTGCTAGCCGCCGGGCCTCATCTTGAAACTGCTTTTGCAGCTCGGCCAGGTTCAAAGCCGACCAAAAAGACTCATTGAGCGTTTTAATCACCACCCGCTGATCGAGATAATTCTGATGCGCCCGAAACGTCAGGCCAAAGCCCCCTCGACCGAGGACGGCCTCTAGCTTGTACTTGCCCCCCTGTAGTTGTTTGCCGATTAAGCTGCTCATAGCCCGGTGCTCGCCTTTAATTCGTCTGGTCTTTGGTCTGTTGAAATAGGGCCAGATCTCTGATCCAAGATCTCGTCCAAAATCTGGCCCTATTGTCCATCCTCATCTCTACACCGACAACGTCGGTTGTTACGGTTTTTAAAGCTGTTTTTTAGCTATTCTATAGCCACTTACGCGCCCCTCTACTTCATTCATCTACCCTATGCAAACGACTACTCGGCTAGTGACCTACGCTCAAGTTTGGGACAATTCTCAGTTTTTTACCAGCACCCGAGACCCGCAGATTGCAGTGGAAGTCGAGGCGATTAAAACGGCGATCGCAGCCCTCACTGAAAGCTGTAAGCCCTTCACCCTCTTAGCCGAAATTGCCGATACCGTCAGCCCAGACGACCCTGCAGACCTAATCGACAAAATCGCCCTCATCCACCAGCAGCGCACCGCCCTTAGCCAAAAAATGGGCAACCTTGGCACCTACATCAACACTGCTCTGAGCACCGACACCCAAGACCCCAAGGCCAACACCTGGATGCCCATCATCCAGCAGCTGAGCGCCGAGCGCACCCAGGCGCTCACCCCGCTAGACGTATTTTTGACCCGCGCCAGCGAGCTTTTTATCACGCAGCTACTGGCCAACCCTGACCTCACCGAAACAGCTTTCTCTGTTCACTACCAGCGCCGCCTACAAGATCAGCTGCTAAGCGTCAGTGAAGAGCAGCTGATCACCGGCCTGGCCACCAACGGCCTACACACCTGGGGCAACCTCTACAGCGAACTAGCCGGTACGCTCAAGTGCACCGTCGAAGGAAAACAAATGGGACTGGCCCAAGCCGCCAATCTCCTGAGTCACGCCAGCGCCACCACCCGTGAAGCAGCCTGGAGGGGCATCAGAGCGGCCTGGGAAACCCAGCAGAGACCCGTTGCCGCCGGACTCAATGCAATTAACGGCTGGCGCTTAGAAGAGACTCAAAAGCGAGCCTCACAGCGATCGCTTCACTATCTCGACAAAAGCTGCCATCAGAGCCGCATCTCTCGCAACACCCTAGATGCGCTGATGGAAACAACCTATCAACAGCGCACAATCGGGCAGCGAGCTCTCACCGCAATGGCCAAAGCAATCGGCCAAAAGCAGGCACATCCCTGGGACCTCATGGCACCGCCGCCCGCCGCTGGCAAAGCAGAAAACATTCCATTTGAAGAAGCGATCGCCCTCGTTGCTAATGCCTTCAATCAGCTCACCCCCGCTATGGGAGACTTCGCCATCACGATGGCCGAAAAAGGCTGGATAGATGGTGCGCCTACTCCCAACCGAGCCACCGGCGCCTACTGCACCAAATTCGCCAATCCCCGCGAGCCCCGCATTTTCATGACCTACGAAGGCAGCATGAACAATGTGCTTACCCTGGCGCACGAGCTGGGCCATGCCTGGCACAACTGGGTCATGCGAGACCTGCCCGCCGCCCAGTGTCGCTATCCCATGACCCTGGCCGAAACCGCCAGCATCTTCGCAGAAACCCTCGTCCGCGAAGCCCTCATGAACAAAGCCCAAACCCCCGCACAAAAGCTAGAAATCGCTTGGCAAGATGCCCAAAGCGCCGCCGTTTTTCTGGTCAATATTCCCGCTCGCTTCGAGTTTGAGAAGCGCCTCGTAGAAGCCCGCAAAGTAGGGGCTGTTCGCCCCGCCCAAATGCGTCACATGATGAATGACAGCTGGCAAACATGGTACGAAGAGAGCCTCAGCGAATATGACGATCTCTTTTGGGCCAGCAAGCTACACTTCTCTATCTCCGGCCTCGGCTTTTACAACTATCCCTATCTCTTCGGCTATCTCTTTAGCCTAGGCATCTACGCACAGCAGCCCACCGCAGGTCAGTCGACTCCAAGCAGTGAACAGTTCAACCAGCACTATACAAACCTACTTCGCGATACAGGCACTATGACCGCAGAAGATTTGGTCCAACACCACCTACAAAAAGACCTCAGCCAGCCTCAGTTCTGGCAAGAGAGCCTAATGATTGTCGAGAAATCAGTGGCTCAATTTGAGCAGCTCGTCAATACCGTTTCATTCAGCCAGTAAGCAAATCAGTACAGCCTTGTGGCTGCTAATAGGCTAGGCCTCACCTATTAGCAGCCACGCTGTAAGCATCGCTTACATTAGTCAATTATTGACAGCAGCTTTCATAACGAAGACCACGCAATGGACCGCATAATGAGTCACCCAATAGACCGGACAATAGGCAGCTGAATAACAAACTCTGTATCACAATCAGAGCTTGAGTCACACCATATTTTTCCACCGTGCTTTTCGGTCACGATTTGATAGCTAATCGCCAGCCCCAAACCGGTCCCTTCACCCACAGCTTTGGTTGTAAAAAAGGGATCAAATAGCCTCCCCCTGATCTCTTGAGGAATCGGAAAACCATTGTTCGTTATTCTCACAACAACTGCGTCGTCACCAATTGCATCTGTTTGAATACGAATTTGAGGAGAAAAATCAATAGTGGTATCAGCCTGCTTTAAAAGTTTGTTGTCAATCGCATCAATCGCATTGTTAATAACATTCATAAAAGCCTGATTAATCTCGCCTGCGAAGCAGTGAACAGCCGGCAAAGCGCTGTAGTCTCTCACAACTTTTATAGCGGGTAAATCTGGCTGAGCTTTGAGCCTATAGTTTAGAACCACCAGCGTACTGTCCAGCCCATCGTTCAAATTGACAGCTTTCATTTTCGATTCGTCTTTGCGTGAGAAATTTCTCAGGCTCAATACAATCTCCTTAATCCTCTGAGCCCCTAGCTGCATAGAGTCTAAGAGACTGAAAAGGTCTGTCTGAATAAAGCTAAGATCGATACTGTCTTCTTGTTGTTGAATCTCCTCTGGCGGAGCAGAAACGTGTTTCTGGTATAGGTTGAGCAGATTCACTATGTCCGAAACGTACTCCTTTGCAGGCGTAATATTGCTATAAATAAAGCCCACAGGGTTATTAATTTCATGAGCAACCCCTGCGACCATTTGACCCAACCCTGCCATTTTTGCAGTATGTACCTGCTGTGGCATCTGTTGAAGTTCTCTAACCAAATGCTCTAGCTCCCCTACTTGATGCTTAATTTTGGCATCGCGGTGCTTGAGCTGCTCTGCCATATCGTTGAAGCCATTGGCTAGTGCAGCAACCTCGTCAGTCCCAGTCACGGGCAGCCGAACCGTCAGATCTCCTTTAGCCAAATTTTGGGTCGCGCTCATGAGCTCAGTGATTCGCTTCGTAATTAAATTAGTCACCCCAAGACCCATTAGAACCATCGCAAAACCGCCCAGCGTGCCAAAGCTACCGACCAGTAGCCACATCTGCC
>JBCBDN010000262.1:0-5435 GCA_038529685.1 Cyanobacteria bacterium J06598_1
CGCTTGCCTATTAAATCCGTAATACATACCTCAAGCATCTGTAATACATACCTCGTTTTACTGCCTGCCCTTATCTCATCATTTTTGCCACCATTACTCCTTACGTGAGCTATGCCATCTAACGAAATCAACACCCCTGCGGTTCATCCCACTGTCCGTATTGAAGATGACCGTACGGGGGTAACGCCGGAGACGTTGAAACGAGCGTTTTTGGACAACCTTTTCTATGTCCAAGGCAAATCACCAGAAATTGCCTCACTGCATGACTATTACATGGCGCTAGCCTATACGGTGCGCGATCGCATGTTGCACCACGGCCTCAGCTCTGCCTGCGCCTACCGCGAGCAAAAGTCTCGCACAGCGGTGTACCTCTCCGCCGAATTTTTGATGGGGCCTTACCTAGGTAACAACCTGATTAACCTGGGCCTATATGATGTCGTCGATGAAGCGATGGCTAGCTTGGGCCTGAGCCTGGCTGAGATCATGTCACAGGAGCAAGAGCCTGGACTGGGTAACGGTGGCCTGGGCCGACTGGCCGCTTGCTACCTAGACTCCATGGCCACCCTAGAAATCCCCGCAATGGGCTACGGGATTCGCTATGAGTTCGGCATTTTTAAGCAAGAGATTCATGACGGCTGGCAGGTTGAGAAAACCGACAAATGGCTCGCCAATGGCAACCCTTGGGAAATCGCACGGCCTGAGTGGTCCGCTGATGTTAAGCTGGGCGGCCATACCAAGGCCTACACCGATGTAGCCGGTAACTACCGGGTTGAGTGGGTGAGCGATCGCGTGGTCAAAGGCGTGCCTTACGACACCTCCATCCTGGGCTACAACGTCAACACCGCCAACACCCTTCGCCTGTGGAAAGCGGAATCTCCCGATGCTTTCGACTTCGACGCCTTTAACCAAGGTGACTACTACGGCGCGGTCAACTCCAAGATCGTCTCCGAGAACATCTCTAAAGTGCTCTACCCCAACGACGAGCACCTTGAAGGTAAGCAGCTTCGCCTAGAGCAGCAGTACTTCTTCGTCTCTTGCTCCCTGCAAGACATGATTCGGATCATGCTGCGTGACGGTATCCCCATCGAGCAGTTTGCTGAAAAGTACACGGTTCAGCTCAACGACACCCACCCTGCTGTAGCCGTCGCCGAACTGATGCGCCTGCTGGTAGACGAGCACCAGTTGGAATGGGATGCGGCTTGGAAGATTACTCAAAACTCCCTCGCCTACACCAACCACACCCTCCTGCCCGAAGCGCTTGAACGCTGGCCCATCGATCTCTTTGGCTCCTTGCTGCCCCGTCACTTAGAGATCATCTTTGAAATCAACCGGATCTTCCTCGACGATGTCCGACTCAAGTTTGGTCAAGACAACGCTCGCCTAGAGCGCATGTCGCTGATTGACGAGAGCGGCGCGCGCTACATCCGCATGGCTAACCTAGCCTGCGTGGGCTCCCACCACATCAACGGCGTTGCCGCGCTCCACACCGAGCTATTGCAGCAAACGGTCCTCAAAGACTTCTACGAACTCTTCCCCGAAAAGTTCATTAACGAGACCAATGGCGTTACGCCTCGTCGTTGGCTGGTGTTGAGTAACCCTAAGCTCACCCGTCTGCTCAATCAGCGCATTGGTACTGAGTGGCCCACTCACCTCGACCAGCTCAAAAAGCTAGAAGCCTTCGCCGATGACCCTGGCTTCCGGACGGAGTGGCGACAGATTAAGCAGGCTAATAAAGAAGCCCTTGCCGTCCGCATTGAAAGAGCCACGGGCATCAAGGTGAATCCCACCTCAATGTTCGATGTGCAAATCAAGCGGATCCATGAGTACAAGCGTCAGCAGATGAACGCGCTGCATATTATTTCGCTGTACAACAAGCTCAAGAAGAACCCTGGCATGAACATCACGCCGCGCACCTTTATCTTTGCGGGTAAGGCAGCGCCGGGTTACTTCATGGCTAAGCTGGTCATTAAGCTGATTACGTCGGTCGGTAACATCGTGAACCGCGACCCTGACGTGCGCGATCAGCTCAAAGTGGTGTTTTATCCTAACTACAACGTCACTAATGCCCAGCCAATTTATCCTGCGTCTGATCTCTCCGAGCAAATCTCGACCGCAGGATTTGAGGCGTCTGGTACTGGCAACATGAAGTTTGCGATGAACGGCGCACTCACTATTGGGACCTTGGACGGGGCAAACGTAGAAATTCGTGAGGAAGTGGGTGATGACAACTTCTTCCTATTCGGCCTACAGGCCCACGAAGTGGCGGACCTCAAGGCCCGTGGTTACAACCCTCGTAAGTACTACGAGCAAAACGCTGACTTGCGCGCTGTCATTGATTTGATTGGCTCTGGTGTGTTCTCTAGCGGTGACACCGAGTTGTTCAAGCCACTGATCGACAACTTGCTAAACCAAGATCGGTTTATGGTCCTAGCTGACTACCAGGCCTATGTGGACTGTCAAGAAGGCGTCAGCAAAGTGTATCAGGACCAAGATACCTGGGTGCGGATGTCTATTTTGAATGCGGCTCGTATGGGTAAGTTCTCTTCTGATCGCTCTATTCAAGAGTATTGCGATCAAATTTGGAACATTAAGCCCGTTAAGGTTGAGCTTCAGGAATACGCTAAAACGCTTTCTATGATGACTGACAACAACACACGGCTCACGTAATGCAGAGTGCTAATCTCTAGCATTACGTCATAGTGCTTCAAAGCCGTTGCCTTTAATCAAATTAAGGCAGCGGCTTTGTTGTTTTAGATGGTTCAGTTGTTTTGGAGTATGCAGTTGTTTTAGATTGTTCAACAGCTGTTTGTTCTTTTCTCTGTTGCTAAAACATGACTGATAAAACATCACGGCTCAAAACATGATTGCTAACGATCTTACGCCTTCAGATTTCAAGCCACTGATTACCCAGGCTCACGGACATATCGCAAGCTACATCCGTAAAACGCCGACCATTTCGCTGGCGAAGGGGACTTTTGGCATTCCGGCTCACCTCACGCTAAAGCTAGAGCTATTACAGCATTCGGGTTCCTTTAAGGCTCGGGGTGCGCTGAGTCGTCTGTTGCAAAACACGGTGCCATCGGTAGGTGCGATCGCTGCCTCTGGCGGTAACCACGGCGCGGCAGTTGCCTATGCTGCTCGCGAGTTAGGCTACCCAGCGGAAATCTTTGTGCCTACCATTTCATCGCCTACCAAAGTAAAGCGGTTAGAAACCTACGGTGCAAAAGTTGTTGTTACCGGTGCTGATTATTTTGATGCCCTAGAAGAAAGTGAGGAACGTGCGCTAGAAACCGGCGGGCTGGTTGTTCATGCCTTTAACCAGCCCGAAATTATTGCAGGGCAAGGCACCCTTGCCCTGGAGTTAGAACAACAAGTCCCTGAGCTAGATACGGTGCTGGTTTCGGTCGGGGGTGGTGGGCTGATTGCGGGGATCTCAGCTTGGTATCAAAATCGCTGTCGGGTGATTGGCACAGAGCCCACACTCGCGCCTTCCCTGCACGATTCTCTAGCCGCTGGCAAACGGGTCGATGTCGCGGTGGGCGGCATTACCTCTGATGCGTTGGGCTGTCGGCGTGTGGGGGAAATGATGTTTCCGATTGCGCAGCAGTATGTAGAGCAGGTGGTGCTGGTGGACGATGATGCGATCGCCCACGCCCAAAAGCTGCTTTGGGAAGACCTCCGCATCGCCGCCGAACCCGCAGGCGTTGTCCCCCTAGCCGCCCTCCTATCAGGCCGCTACAAACCAGCTGACGGCGAACGAATAGGCGTCATCATCTGCGGCGGCAACACAAATTTATCGACGCTATGCAGCTGATCTTAAGCAAATGGCTCCATAATAGACATATCACCAATAGACGAACAATAGACATCAGCAACCTTTCCGCTAAACAAGCACGCGTTAGGCAATCAACGGTAGCAACCCCTATGGTCAGCAAATTTTACGTAGAACAACGTACTCCCCCCCTACCCCCCAGGGAAACGCTGCCCACCATGTACGATTTGCCCAGCGAAGACCCTAAGGAGCCCGGCTTGCCAGACGAATTTCACGCGTTGCAACCTGACTTGCTAAGCGCAACGCTGCATCTACCTGATGATAAAGACAACTATTTCACAGGCACAGATCTAAACCTTTATTACGACGTCAAACATCCTCAGTGGTATAAGCGCCCAGATTGGTTTTTGTCTATAGGCGTCCCTCGCCTATACGAGCAGCGAGATATGCGACTGAGCTATGTCGTATGGCAAGAAGGGGCTAGTCCATTTGTTGCCGTTGAGTTGCTCTCACCTGGAACCGACAAAGAAGATCTCGGTGAGACAGAAGCAACTTCGGGTGGTCCCCCGACCAAGTGGGACGTCTACGAAAAAATTCTACGAATTCCCTACTACATTATTTTCGATCGCTATACTGACCAGCTCAGAGCTTTTCAACTAACGGCTGAACGCTACGAGCCGATACCCCTAGTAGACAACAAAATTTGGTTCCCCAAGTTGAAGCTGGGCATTGGCACTTGGCAGGGGTCTTATAAAGGGATTGAGCGGCTCTGGCTGCGTTGGTATGGCGCTAGCGGTCAGTGGCTCCCAGCGCCTGAAGAACGAGCCGAGGCTGAGAAAAAGCGAGCTGAGGCTGAGGCTGAGCGAGCTGAGGCTGAAGCAAAACGGGCTGAGGTTGAAATGCAGCGGGCTCAGACGGCTGAGGCAAAATTAGCCGCATTAGAAGAGCGCCTCAGGGCTCAGGGAATTGATCCAGATAATCTTTAACGACTCTCAGCATCCTTAGTATCGCTTCTGGGTAAAAGGTTTACTGAAACCGTATTGCCGCTGGAGTTTTCTAGCGCTTGCAGCCATCTCAACTGAAGTAAAGATGGGTTGTCATTAGCGAGCTTCGCAGCGTTAGCTAAGTTGCGCAGGGCGGCAGATTCGCCTCTGGCTCGCTCTAGCTGCGCTAAGCCTTCCTGGCGGGCCTGCACGACCTGGGCGTACAGCTTTTTTAGCTCTCCAGGCAGCATTAAGTCTTTAATATCGACGCTGATAAGGCGCAGGCCCATGGGCAGTAGCTGAGTAGCAGCGGCAGATAGGAGCTGCTGACTGAGCTGCGATCGCGCGCCCATTAAGTCATCCATGGAGAGGGCGGCTACCACGTCTCTGAGGGCATTTTGCAAGGCGAGGTACAGGGCCTGCTGATAGTTGGCAACGCCATTGATGGCGGTGGCAGGATCGGCGACTTCGTACACTGCGCTGAGGCTGACTTTGAGCCCGACGCCATCTTGGGTGAGTACAGCTTGACCTGGCACGGTGATATGCTGCGGGCGAATATCGACCTTACGAATGGTCGCATCTGAAAATAGGCCTGCTCGATATTGACCCGGTGGCAATACCTGCTTGAATCGACCCTTTACGTACTTGAGACCTCTTTCGTATTCAAAAACGGTGACGCG
>JBCBDN010000263.1:0-5419 GCA_038529685.1 Cyanobacteria bacterium J06598_1
GGAATGTGCTGTTGGGTGAGCACTGCTTTGGTAATGAAAGCTGGGGAAATCCCTGCCGCCAGCGGTGGTAAGGATAGCGATCTTTTGTGCCAGGTGTCGGTGGCCAGCTGGTTAGCTTTAAAGGCTTGGCCGTCAGCGAGAAATTCCCCATCGGCTAGGGCCGTGTAGTGTCTGGCGGTGGGTGTGGTTCCGGCTGCAGAAATATTGGGAATTAGGCCTGTTGCTGTGAATCCCAGAACGCAGGCAAAGGACGGTTTGACCCCTCGGTAGCAGGTTAACCAAGTGCGGGCAATGTCCGCTGCTGCGGAATCCGCATAGGTCTTGATCATGACGCCCCATTTTCCTACTCTTCTATCAATGCCTGCACCCACCTTGGTGGTTCTGGCATTGCAACGCCTAAGCGCTCTAATACGAGCCATGCCGCTAGGTGCACAGTGAAGAGATACACCACGCTGGCAAAGAGCACCATGAGGACGGCCGCGGCGGCAATCATTTCCATGCTGGGCTGACCCCAAGCCCCCAGGCCGATCCAGCCCCAGTTTGTGAGCAGCCGCACTAGCCAGTCAATAAACTGAGTAATTTGAGCGATTAGGTAGCCCCAAAGGTCTTCTCCGGCGAGCAGGGACAAGAGCCAAATGCGGAAAAAAGACCCCAGGGCAACCAGGATGCCCCCCGTCAAAATAGAGATTTCCCAACGTGCTTTCCGTCGCCATAGACAGCCAAGCTGCACCCCTAAAAAGCCATAGGGCATGACAAAGAAAATGCTCCGGGTAGGCCCTAGCAAAATGGTTAGCAGTAACCCTGAAACGGTCGCTGCCATCCAGGCTGAGCGTAGGTTCCACCGTAGATATACCAGCGCGATCGGTAAGGGAAATAAAATGCGCAGCAGGGGACCGGGTGGAAAGTAGGTGTTGACAAGCCACATGAGGCTAGCTGCACTGGCCAAAAAGGCGGTTTCAACTAGGGGCAGCGGCCCGACAGCTTGGCGATGGGGGGCGCTCCTAGTCGATTGACCTGTTTGGTCGGCGGTTTGGGTTTCTGATCCTATTCTTGGTTGTTCAGGCTGCTTGGCAGGCGGAACTGGAAACAGCTCAGCAGCGTGCTTCTTAGGCTCATCGTCAGTAATCCAGGGCTCATCCTCAGAGGGCTCATCCTCAGAGGGCGTGGCCTCAGGTGTTGAGGGTCCCTGCGGTCGAGGCGTCTGGGCCTGTAGCTCGTTGGGTGAGCGCTCATCTGAGCTATCTGATGAGGGTGTGGCGTTGCTCATGGACAGTCGTCGCTATACCAGAAGGTTTTCGAGGGCTTCAACATCAATGATTTTGAGAATGTCGCGATCGCGCTTAATCAACCCTTTCTTCTCTAACTTACTCAAAACTCGCGTAACGGTTTCACGTGCCAGACCACTCAATCCACTCAGCTCACGGTGTGGAAGGTTCGGAATCTCCATGCCCTGACCGGCAGCCTTGCCCTGGCCATCGGCTAAAAACAGCAAAATATCAGCCACCCGGGATTGAGAATCTGATTCACGTAGCCTGAGCCTACGGTTGACCTGGCGCAGACGTTTTGCCATGAGCCGCGCCAGATATAGCCCGGCTAAGGGTTCTGTGTTGAGCAGCTTTACAAAATGCTGAGCAGGCATGTTGCCAATCACGGTGGGTACAAGGGTGATGACATCGGTAGACCTTGGAATTTCTTCGAGGGGTGCCATTTCCCCAAAAACCTCTCCTTTTCCCAAAATATTGAGCGTGACTTCCTTGCCATCTAGATTGTAAGTTCGAATCTTAACCCAGCCTTCCAATATGAAGTAGACCGAATTACCCCAATCATTTTCTAGCAAAATGACCTGATTAGCTGGGTGCCGGCGTGTAACTACTTGAGCAGCGGCTATTTCTGCGGCTTCTGGTGTGAGCTCCGCAAAGAACGGAGTCATCTGGATCAATTCGCTTTTGTCGAGAGGGCGCGCGTCCATTGGCAACGGGTAGGTGCAAAGAGGGGTAAGTGGGTGAAGTTCAGCGGGAAGGCGTTGACAGGTGTGGGCATCTGCACAGCTCAGCTAAATTCCGTTGGATTGACCGTATAGTACCTTCTGTTGACCGTTGTTGTTGGTCTGGTACGGGTTGGTTTTGGTCAGCTATGTGTAAACAGCGTGGTAATTAGCGTGCTTGATTGCTTCGTGGGCTGCCGTTCTCGGGCTCTCAAGGACGGCTACACCTAAGTTATAGGATGGAATGCTCCCATGCCTAAATTTAGGACGAAATGCTCTCATAAAATGAGGTGACCGCAGCTAATGCCGTGCTGATGGGCTCCTAGCGCCCAAAAAACAACGGTTATCGCCTATAAAGCACGCTAACTTTAACACCGAAGCTGTCGTCAATACCACTGAACTTGTTTTGTGTATGTAATCTGTCATAAATGTCTTTTATGGGCAAATTTCGTCGTAAGAGTGGGGAAATGACTGATTTCGCGCAGGCTTTCTCGCGGTGATCGCTCAATTTTTCGGCTATTTTCTCCGCGTCGGGCTGTGTTTTTTTACGCCGCTAGCTTAAACTTTGTGCACTTGCCATTGGTGCACTTGCCCTGTATAAACAATCGACCGGGCAAACCTTCATCCTTTGACTGACTATTACAGGCATCCATTGTGACTTCCCAGCAGGACCAGATTAAATCGCTCATTGCTGATATAGAGCGGGCCTTAGGCTCAGAAAAGCCCCGTAAGCCTTGGGTTAAGGCTAGTGATATGGAGGCTCAACGGCAGACCCTCGCCCAGGCCCAGGCTTACTTGAAGTCGCTTCAGAAAACGTTCGATGCGCCGGGTGGTTGGGGGCCGGTAGACCCCAGTACCGGTCAGCTTGTGAACCAGGCTCTCAGCGCGCCATCGAGTCAGGCCTTGAGCAGGCAGTCCGCTGGTGAAGGCCAAGATGAGTCTCAAGGGTCTTCGGAGAATTGGTCAACGGCTTCTGGTGATACGCCAGAGAATGTCCTGCAAGCGCTGCTCACGGAAATGAAGTTTCTGAAGTCAAGCGCCCTGCAGCCGCTGCGTTTGGAAATGGATAGCCTGCGTGAGGAGCGCGATCGCCTCAAAAATGAAGTCGCCGATCTCGCGGCCCAAAGCAGTGCCCAGAGCAGCGCAAACTTAGCAGCCCAGGGCGCAGCTAGTGCGGCAGCAGCCTCCACACAGCCTTTGGGGAGTGAGCAGCAGCTCAACGAATTTTTGCAGGTGCTGATGGAGCGTTTGCAAGAGCGCTTAAATGTGCAGGTCAGCCAAACGCTCGACCAGCTAGAGTCTGACCATTCTCAGGCAATCTCAAAGCTCTCGGCAGCTGCTGACGCCGAAATGCTTCAGCTGCGCCCCAGCGGCCAAATTGAAGAGCTGAGGCAGCTACAGTCGCGCTCCGATCAGCTGCTGGTCAACATTGACTCCACGCTTCAGGGCATGTTCGAGACCCTGCAAAAGAACATTGACAGCTATCAGCTCTCCCTGAACGAGGGGATTGAGAACATGCACAGCTTGGGCCGTCAGGGCGAAGTGATTGTGCGATCGCTCGTTGATCACCTCACCCAGCAGCTGGGTCAAACTGCGCCCCCCGAGCCCGCTTTTTACCCAGCCCGCACGGCTTTGTCTGAAGCGCCTTTGGCGTTTGCCGAGTCAGTCCCTCTGGAAGCGTCTGCTGGTGTGCCAGATGTTGACGCGCCAGATGCTGACGTGCCAGATACGGTTGCCTCTCTCGATGACGTTTTAGCTGATGTGCCTTTAGAGCCGCCTGTGGAGGGTGCGAATGCGCCTGAGGTGGCCGAATCGTTCTTGATTGGTGAGGCCGCTGGTGAGTTCTCCAGGCAATCTTTTGCCCCGCCTGTTCCCGAGGTTCCTGGGAAGGGTGCCCCGGCAGAATCCGATGATGCCGACTTTAGTGAACTAGATGCCCTTGTTGGGGCCAGTCAGTCAGAAGAGGGGAAGCCAGACGATGCTCTTGTTGAGATTGGCCAGTCGGAAAATGGTCAGTCGGAAGCGGGGGAGCCAGAAGCGGGGGAGCCAGAAGACTGCATTCGCGAAGATGGCACGATTGACCTCGACCTGCTGAAGCTAGATATCGACCGCAGCGAGGACGATAAAGCGCTGACGCGAGATGACTTGATGATTGATGCTCGGGTCGCCGATGACCAGGTTGTGACGGTTACCGAAGACCCTGAAATAGAAGCTAAGGTGACCCCTACTGCTGATGCTGAGTATCTGGCCGATCTCACTCTGGATGATTTGACTGTAGATGCGGATTTGGTAAACGTGCCGCCTTTGGATTTGCCTGAGAGTTTGCCGGACTTGCCACCGCTTGGCACGACAGAAGCTTCTTTAGAACTACCTAGTTTTCAGGCGGCAGAAGAGACTGACTTATCCGCTGTTTTGCCTGATTTAGGTGGGCCAGATCTCAGTGAGCCGGATCTCAGTGAGCCAGATCTCAGTGGCCCAGACCTTAGTGGGCCAGACCTCAGTGGGCCTGTTTCAGGCGAGTCTGATATCGGTGGAGCGGCGTCGCCAGCAGCTTCGCTGAGTGAGGCTGTTGTGGGTGAAGCTGTTGTGGGTGAAGAGGCTAGTAAGGCGGTCGCTGAAATGCCTGAATCGGCTCTGATTCCGGATATTCCAGACGACGGTGAAGGCGATGCGATCGCCGGTGAGGATGCACCCCTGTCTGATGCGTTGCTCAGTGAGTTAGAAGTCGCTAGTCAAGATGCTGACGAACTTTCCAAGCGCTTGGCTGATAGTGAGCTCGATACGCTGACCTCAGACCTAGAAGAATCGGTTGTGTTTGAAGCGGCACCTCCTCTGCCCGCAACCCTGACAGATGAGTCAACCCCTCTAGAGTCGGCACTCATTCCAGACTGGCCGGAAGAAGGGGATGCCAGCGAGCCAGAAGGCGCGGTAGAAAGTAGCTTGGAGGGGCTTTCAGAGGCCTCAGCGAATGGTCAAGAATCGCCGGACGATCAGTCTGCGTTTGTCGCTGCTGGTGTTGTTGCTGGTGTCAGTGCTGCGGCCGCCATTCCTTTTGACGCGTCGCTGCAAGTGTTGGAGAGCGACTTAGATGCTGACGATGGTCTAGATAGCGTTGATGAAGATCCCTCGAATCTTTTAGGTCAGGCGACTCTAGGCCAGACAACGCCGCCTATTTCCCCGGATGATTTTGATGATGATCTCGATTTCTACAGCGAGACAGGCGATGTGAGCGCTTCGGCAACGGCAGCTCCTTTGGACGGTCTCACTGCCGATGGTGTCACTGCCGATGCTGACGACGCTATGCTGCTGGCTTCAGATGAATTTGCCTCAGATGAGTTTGCAGATTTACCCCCCATTGTTGCGCCTTCGTTCGAGTCGCCGTTGGAAGCGCCGCTAGAAGCTCTATTAGAAGCGCCGTTGGAAGATACTGAGATC
>JBCBDN010000264.1:0-5401 GCA_038529685.1 Cyanobacteria bacterium J06598_1
TGAACAACGTGGACGTAGAGAATAAAGCAGTGACTATAAAAGCAGTGACTATAGATGTCGTTGATTATTATTGCTAGCGGTTGGATCAGGTTGCCTGAACCCGTAAAATGGCGAAAAGCAACTCTACGTCATTTGAAGAATGATATACGCCCTTATCACTTTCGCCGTTGGTACTGTGATAGGTGCGTGCCTTGGCCGGTTGAGTGCGAGCCGGCACTGGAAAAAACGGCTAAAGGCAACTCGGCAAGACTTATTTGCACAATACGTCGGTGATATCGACGCTGCCAACAGACAGCGGGATGCTGCTGAAAGAATCCAAGCTCAGCTGGAAAAGAAGGAAAACAGCTGGCGGCAACAAACTAAGGGCGCTACGAAGCGCGAGCAAGCACTCGTTCGGCAACTGAGCGCAGCTGAGGATAGGCTGCGTCAGCAAACCAGCGATCACGCTCAGCGCCTGAGTGCTGAACAGCAGAAAGCTCACCAGCTACAGGCCGACCTGAATGCGCAGCGATCGCAGCAACAGCAGCGCTATAGCAATCTAGAAACTGAATACCATGACTACAAACGTGACGCCAGAGCCGAGGTAGATGCCTCCCTCAAAGAAAGTATTATTGTTGAGCAAAAAAATAGGCGTCTCACCTCGGCCAATCAACAGCTTCAAGCCAAGAACAAAACGCTGACCGCTGCGGCTGAGAGTCGACAACACAACTGGGAAGAACAGATTCGCGCTGCGCACCTCGACCCAGCTATTGACTTTGGTGAAATTATTGCCAAGCTGTTTCCTAACATTGAACTGCTTCGCGACTCTATTGATGAAATTAACAGAAACAAAGAAACCGCTGCAACGCTGCTATTTCGTATTCAGGCGCTCAGCCGTGGAGACGTTTCCTACTCTCGCAAAGTGCATGCCACTAGCAACTACTGGTCAGAGTGCCGGGCGCCTAATATGGGCATGATGCGAATTTACTATCGCAAGTCCAAAAGAGAGGCTGACAAGTACGAGATTTTGATCTCACGTAAGCAGAACAGAAAAACGCAAGATAAAGACATTGCGTGGCTAAAGAAGCAACCTCGATAAGTAGCCGCCGGTTTTTGAAGTTTGACGCTCGCTTTTGTTGTTTTTCTGTGCAAACAAAAGCGCTTAATAGCCATACCACTCGTTTGTAACGGATTAATACGCTTCGCGAACCTTCAGCCTAATTTTGCTCGCAGGATACTTCACAAACCGGCGCTTTCTATTAATCTAGTGTTCTTGACCGGTTTACCTCCTTCGATCTCCAACGATGAGCAACTATATTAGCCGCCGCGACTACGCTGATACCTTTGGGCCTACAGTGGGCGATCGCATTCGCCTAGCCGACACCGACCTCTTCCTCGAAGTAGAACAAGATCTCACGACTTACGGCGGTACGTACTATGGCGACGAAGTAAAGTTTGGTGGCGGCAAAGTGATCCGGGACGGTATGGGTCAGTCACCCATTTCTAGAGCCGATGGCGCAGTCGATACCGTGATTACCAACGCGCTGATTTTGGACTGGTGGGGCGTCGTAAAAGCGGATGTAGGCATTAAAGACGGGAAGATTGCTCAGGTTGGCAAAGCGGGCAACCCATACACGCAAGACAATATAGATATCATTATTGGCCCGAGCACAGAGATTATTGCGGGCGAGGGCAAAATTCTGACAGCTGGCGCGATTGATTCGCACATTCACTTTATTTGCCCGCAGCAAATAGAAGTGGCGATCGCATCCGGTGTCACAACCATGCTTGGCGGCGGCACTGGGCCAGCCACAGGGACCCTCGCAACGACTTGCACCCCTGGCGCCTGGAACATTCATCGCATGATTGAGGCCTCTGAAGCCTTCCCGATGAACCTGGGCTACATGGGCAAGGGCAACTCTAGTCAGCCGCAGGCGCTGGTGGAGCAGGTGATGGCCGGTGCCATGAGCCTAAAGCTGCATGAAGACTGGGGGACAACGGCAGCCGCGATCGATACCTGCCTTACTGTTGCTGACGAATACGATGTGCAGGTCGCCATTCATACTGACTCTCTCAATGAGTCTGGCTTTGTTGAAACTACGATTGCGGCCTTCAAAGATCGGGTGATCCATACCTTCCATACAGAAGGCGCGGGCGGCGGTCACTCCCCCGATATTCTCACTGTGTGCAAGCTGCCCAACGTGCTGCCAGCTTCTACTAACCCTACCCGGCCCTTCACCATCAACACCTTCGATGAGCACAAGGACATGCTCATGGTGTGCCACCATCTCGACAAAAACATCCCTGAAGATGTGAAATTTGCTGAGTCGCGCATTCGCCGTGAAACCATCGCCGCAGAAGACTTGCTGCACGATATGGGCGCGTTTAGCATTATGGCCTCTGACTCTCAGGCGATGGGCCGAGTGGGTGAGGTGGTGACGCGCACCTGGCAAACCGCGCACAAAATGAAGGTACAAAAAGGGCTGCTGCCCAACCCATACAACACTAGCGAAACTCACGATAACTATCGGGCAAAGCGCTATGTGGCCAAGTACACGATCAATCCAGCGCTGGCCCACGGGATTGCTCACTGCGTGGGCTCAGTTGAGGCGGGTAAGCTAGCGGATTTGTGCTTATGGAGTCCGGCGTTCTTTGGCGTGAAGCCAGAGATGGTGGTGAAAGGGGGCTTTATTGCGTGGTCGCAAATGGGGGATGCCAATGCGAGTATCTCGACGCCGGGGCCGGTGCATATGCGGCCTATGTTTGGCAGCTATGGCGGGGCGATCGCAAGCACGGCCTACACCTTTGTTTCCAAAGCCGCGATGGATCAAGATATCGGCGGGCAGCTAGGGCTGTCGGCAAATCGCCTGCAGCCGGTTTATGACACTCGCAACGTTAAAAAAGCAGACCTCAAGCTAAACAGCCTGATGCCCAATATAGAAGTGACGCCAGAAACCTTTGAGGTCCGCGTAGATGGCAAGTTGCTGACCTGCGAGCCCGCATCCGTGCTGCCAATGGCTCAGCGCTATTTTCTGTTCTAGGTATGTCTGAGAATACAAACGCGACCCGTTGCTCAAAAGACAGAAACATAGAGAGGTTGCTTCAGCTATGTTTCTGTGCTGGTTCGAGCGCCTTTACTGAGATTACAGTCTGCGCATAGAATCCGAAGGTTGCTAGGTTCAATTGCCAAGTGAGGATGGGTAATCAGCGGCTGAATATGGTCAATATGAGACCCTTTTAGGTCTACGCTGCACTGACACACTACGCAGCGTCCTTTTTGCCAGCGATACTGCTCACGCTTCCACTTTCTTCCACCCAAAGTTTGCTTCCACCGCTCAAATTCAGGACGCGGCTCATATTTCGCTTTGATAGTTGTTGCAATTTCCTGTAGCTTTTGCAGTTTGCTATCAACTTGCTTTGTTGAACGCATCAGCTTTCTTACCAGCGTTTCAAATGATGACATACGCTAACTCGACTGATTACCCATAGAAGCCACGACTGCCTTCATCTCTGCCATAGATCGATCAGTGCGACGGATTGCTTTTATCAGCGACTGAGCCAAGTAGCCTACATCCGAAGCGCTATCTGTAGGCGGTAGCGAGACTACGTTGGATAGCCTAGCGAGCAGTTCGCTGAGGATAGTTTCTAGTGTTTGCTTGGTCTCGGCCTGAACGCGCGATCGCTCTGAATATATGCGAATAGCCCCAATCGTTGGTTCCAGCTGGTACACATAGGCATTGCCTTGTTTCTCTACCGGTGATAGCGATTCAGTGAGCTTTCTGGCCAAGTAGGGAGTCGCACCATAGCCACGGAGTTGCTTACGAGTGGTGGTGAGGTCAGTTGTGAGGCCAGTTGTGAGGCCAGTTGTGAGGCCAGTAGAGCTGCCCATAACGTTAGGCCCCTTTGCGGTATTCGTCATACTGCTCAACCAACATCTCTACCCAAGGATCGCTAAAGCCAAAGCGTTTGGCCACACCATAAAGCCGAGCAACTACACCGACAAAGACACTCCGCTCTTGAGCGAGTGTTGCTTCGTACTGTTCTACTTTCTGCGCAAACTCTACCTCTATCTCCTTAATGTATTTCACTTTTTTGGTTACTAAACCTTTTTGAGCACCTTGGAGACGCTGCCGCTCATACAAGTTGGGCCCTGCGAAGTTGACCATCGCAGTCAGTAGCGCCAGCTCATCGGCTTCTTTTAGGTTGATAGACGCAAAAGCGCGTTCCGCGTCGGCTCCTGTCCATTTGAAGTATTTGGCGTATTGAATAGCTTCTTTTTTGGTGAACATGATAGTGGAAAGGCAGAGCTGCTCTTATTATGCTGTAGTTGCGAACGTTGTTGCCTCTATGTATTCCGCAAATTTATAGATGATCAGACAGTCTTCATCAAAGAAAGTCGGTCTCGTTTTCTTAGGTGAACCATCTCCAATCTGAACCAAAAAACGAGATGATTTTTGGCGAATCTTGGGCGAAAAATTTATCCTCATGCACAAGTCCTCTATTATTTAAACCACAACCTCACACCACCAAGGCCCATGTCAAACCCTTTTGGCTGGCTCCGTCAGCTAGTTTGTTTTACCGTTACTGCGTTCATTAGCCTACAGCTACTCACCGCGCCGGCCCTAGCGACTAGCCTGTACAGCATGCCGCAAACCCTCAAAAGCGACACCTGGATTATCGATGAAGCTTCTCAGGTTTCTCGCCTTAACGAAGGGAAAATAAGCAGCGAGTTGAGCCAGCTCGCCCAAGAAACCGGCAACGAAGTGCGCTTTGTCACGATTCATCGGCTCGACTATGGCGAAACTTCCCAGTCCTTTGCTGACCAGCTGATGGAAAAGTGGTTTCCTACCCCTGAGGCCCAAAGCAACCAAACCATCATCGTTTTAGACGACGTCACTAACAACATCGGTATTAGCGTCGGTGAAGGGGCGTCTGAAATTTTGGGTGCTGACTTGGCACAAAGCATCATTGGCGAAACCATGAAGGTGCCCCTGCTCAAAGGCAATCAGTACAATCAGTCTTTCCTCGGCGCCACTGAGCGCTTAGTCGCTGTACTCTCTGGTGAGCCAGACCCCGGTCCGCCTGAAGCCTATGACGATACCGTCGATACAGAAAGAACCTTCGCTACGGCTGAAGAAACTGAAGCCACTCGTGGCTCTTCTACGATTGTGGTGGTCGTGCTGCTCTTTGCGGCTACGGTGATTCCGATGGCGACTTACTACTGGTACGTCTCTGCTGGCGGTTAGGCTCTCTATTTTCCACTTCATTAAAAAAGACCGTCACGAGCGATGCTACAGTGACGGTCTTTTTTAATTTGGGTGTCTATAAATAACGTTTGTCGAGATATATAGCAAAGCGCGGATGCATAACGCCAAGGCGAGGCAAGGCCCTAACGTAGTGATGCCCCTTGGGCTATACGCAC
>JBCBDN010000265.1:0-5390 GCA_038529685.1 Cyanobacteria bacterium J06598_1
GATTAGTCCTTCTGAGGAAATATCCCAAGGCTTGTCAAAGATGCCGCTGACAAGCCGACTTCGGTTACATTCCAAACAGCCTTTTGAGCCGAGTAAAGAAAGATTCTTGCGGGATGCTCAAGTCCATGAGAGGTACCTTTTCGCCTTGCAAACGCTGAGACACGTTGGTAAAGGCTACCCCAGCTTTAGATAGTTTTTCTTCTAATACCAAGGGCTCCCCTTTGTTAGTCGAAACTATCACCTGCTCGTCGTCTGGAATCACGCCTAGCAACGGAATCGACAAAATTCCCTGGACATCTTTTACAGACATCATCTGCTCAGCGGCCACCATCGCCGGTCGCAAACGGTTGATCACTAAGCGCACTGCTTTAATGTCATTCGCCTCTAACAAACCAATGACTCTGTCCGCATCACGCACCGCCGAAATTTCAGGAGTCGTCACAATAATGGCTTCACGAGCGGCGGCAATTGAGTTACGAAAACCCATCTCAATACCCGCAGGGCTATCGATCAAAATGAAGTTATATACCTTCGTTAGCGCTTTAATCAACCGCTTCATTTGCTCGGGCTTAATCGACTCTTTAGAGCGATTTTGCGCGGCAGGCAGGAGCGCTAAGTTGGGCTGACGCTTGTCCTTAACAAGGGCCTGATCGAGTCTACACTCACCAGCCAATACGTCCAGCGCAGTGTATACAATTCGGTTTTCTAAGCCTAGTAGCAAATCCAAGTTGCGCAGACCAAAGTCAGCATCAACGACGGCTACCCGCTGCCCAGCCTTGGCCAAGGCCATTCCTAAGTTGGCGGTACAGGTTGTTTTACCAACCCCTCCTTTGCCGGAGGTCATAACGATAATGCGGCTCATGGGCTCTCTTGTGTAGTCAGGTCAGCTAAGGCAAACTCGGTGGCGAGCGCAATGCGAATACCGTCAGGGCCAATATAGGCTACCTCAGGCTGGTATTGTGCAGGCGGATCGTCGGGCGAGCGGGCCACTTTATCGGCAATTCGTAGTTGGGTAGGCTGCATGTGCAGAGACATAATACGGCACTGAGCGTTCCCGCCTGCACCCGCATGTACGACACCGCGCAAGCGACCCCATACGAAAATATCTCCCTCAGCCACAATAGAGCTGCCGGGGTTAGCGTCGCCTAGCACAATCACTGTGCCCCGATGCCTCACCTCTACGCCAGAGCGCAGGGTGGTTTGTAAATATAGAGGTTCGTCCATCGCCTGACGGGAGGCTTCTTGGCCATGACCAAGATGGCTCAAGGTCGTTTGCTGCTCTACTGAGTAGCCTGCCGTAGCGGCAGCCACAGCAGTTTGACGGCGGCTGGCATAAATTCGCTTGAGCGGCAGCTGCGCGTCGCTGAGCAGTGAATCTATTTCTTGGACCTGCTGACTATCTAGGAGGCGATCGCGCGCTATCAAGTGCACTGGGGTATGCGGCTGTAAAAATCGCTCTCCACCGCTAATGCGCTCTTTTAGTTGGCGGCGCAGTTCGTCCCAGTACACCGGATTTCGGCTTTTTTCAGGCGCAGGCGGCAAAATCAGCAGCAGCCGTCCGCCCTCGCTTTTGAACTGGACCTGTAGGTTAGGATTGCTCTCCGGCTTAGTCTGCACAGGCTCCGCCTCAGGCGCAGCTGGCTCCGGCTCAATCTCTAAAATAAAATTGTTGAAGTCAAGCTCATCAGAGGCTTGAGCGCCTCCAGAAGAACCGTTAGAAGAAGAAAAATTTGGAACCATCTGCCGACACCCTTTGGCCGCACGTCCTAACTTGAGAAAAATTCAGGCATAGCCCAAAAACCAAGCTGTAAGCCTTGGCTATCTTAGAACACTATTGCTTTATGGAACATAGCGCGTGGCTAAATATATCAGACTTATCAGAATAAGTTGATACTTTATGAACCTGTGTTTATACGGAATGCAAGAATCGCCGCTGATACCAGCTTGATTCGGCTAGTACGGCTCACGACAAGTTTAATCACTACAAATTTAAGGAGATGCGATCGCTAGCTTTCTGAGCACTGAGATATAGCAAAGCTGAGATATAGCAAAGCTGAGATATAGCAAAGTAAGGATGCATTCTTAGCTTTGCTAGTCGAGTTGCCCTAGTCGAGTTGCCCATTGTCATCTGACGATTTCCGCTAATGACTTACGTCCTAAGTAACTCGACAAAATCTATAGACAGGAGCAAGACATTGAGAGAAGGAGCTAAAAATACGGTGATGTCGAGAGCAATATAAATAGCTACCGTACATTTACTAGTTAAAGAAAACATAAATTCAAGCAAGCATTTGATAAAGCGGATTTACCGTGTAAGGTGCATAATTATCGTCTTTCAAATAATAATTAGCTGCTTTTTGAGTCTTTTGGGTCCTCAAACTGCGCTAGTAAGCCCCTTGAATACGGTTGTCTCACCTAAATAGCCTTCAAAGGTGTTATTGAACAATGGTTAATCGTAAAACGGTCTCAGCTTTCACCGTCGCAGCCCTCCTTACCTGCGCTGTTCCAGTCAAGTCACTGGCGTCTTCTTGGATAGCGCCTGTCATTGGACAAGCTGCCCCTAGTTTTCCTGTCCCTACATCAGTTGACAAGGGCACAGAAGTCACGATCAGCAGCAGCTCTGACAACATGAATGCCATTAGTGAGGCACTTCAGCAAGGATTTGAAGGAGAATATGACAACAGCAAGGTCAGCATTACAACCAAAGATGCTAATGCGGCCATTCAAGACGTGTTAAACGGCAATGCTGAGCTAGCAGCAATCAGTCGTCCGCTAACCGCAGAAGAAAAAGCGAAGGGATTGATTGAGGTGCCCGTCAGACGCGAGAAAATCGCTATTGTTGTCAGCAAAGATAATCCCTTTGCCCAAAGCATTACTGGCAGTCAGTTCGCACAGATATTTCGAGGCGAAATCAAAGACTGGTCAGAGGTCGGGGGTTCGGCTGGCCCGATCAAGCTGGTAGATCGCCCAGCTACTAGCGAAACCCGTCAGGCACTCAGTCCATATCCTGTCTTTACCACCGCACCGTTTAACGCAGCCGCCGGTGCGACAACATTAGAAGCAGATACTACTGAAGCAGTCGTTACAGCGTTAGGGAATGACGGCGTTAGCTATATATTAGTCGGAGAACTCGCAGGTCAGCCTGACATCAAGGCATTAGAACTCCACAAAACACCGCCTAGCGATCCCAGGTATCCGTTCTCCCAGCCTTACTCCTTCGTATATGCAGGCGGTGCTTCACCCGCAGTTTCTGCATTCCTAGGCTACGCCACCGGTAATCCTGGTCAGGCAGCCGTCAACAACGCGGGCGTTTCTGGACTGGGGTTAATCCCTGATGCGGGTAGCGGCACATCCACGGCAACTGCTGGTGCTGAACCCAGCGCAGAAAGCGCAGATACGACTGAAGAAGGATCACAAACCGCCGAGTCAACGACTAGTCCAGACGCAGATACGGCAGAAGGTGCAACACCAGATACTGAGACTGAAGGCACAGATACTTCAGCAGCGCCAGCAGTAGAAGGTGACGGCGCTACCCTAGAAGCCTCAAATTTCAGCGTGGCTGGACCCGATGGCGAGCTGGGAACTGCTGACGATATTGATATCGCTGGACCCGATGGCATTCTGGGTACCGCTGATGACATTAAAGTAGCCGGACCCGATGGCGAGCTGGGAACTGCTGACGATATTGACATCGCTGGACCCGACGGCATTCTGGGGACCGCTGATGATGTTGACTTAGCGGGTCCCGACGGGACGTTTGGGACAGCCGATGACCTCAAGTTTGGGAGTGCAGCAGGTGGCCTTAGTGGCTTTGGAAATGTTGCCAACAAAGGTCGCTGGTGGTGGCTGCTACTGCCATTAGCAGGGCTTGGCCTTCTGATTTGGGCGGCTGGCAAGCGCGGCAGCGAAGAAGAAACTGGCTATATTGCTAGTGCCGACAGAGATGATCGCATTCGTAGCCACTATGATGGCGATGCTGATTTTGACGGAGGACGTAGTGGTCTTGGCGGGCTTAACACGGATTTGGAAGGCGGCAAGGTCGGAAGAACCGGCCTAGGAAAAGTTGCGGCCGGGACGGCTGCTGTCGCAGGGGGTGCTGCCGCAGCGGGTGCAGGACTTGCGGGCCGAGCAAAAGGCAAAGCAGGCGACATCACGATGGATCTCCAAGATGGCGTTTCTGACAAAGTCGGGAGCGGTATCGGTGGCATTAAAGGTGGCGTTGACGGCATCAGAGGGTCTCTCAGCGGTGGCGTTGATAAAGTCAAAGGCGGCGTGAACGGCGGCATTGACGGCGTTAAGGGCAATATCGCTGGCGTCAAAGGCTCTCTCGGCGGTGGCATTGACGGGCTAAAAGGTAACGTTCAAGGCGGTATCAATGACGTTAAGGGCAACATCGGTAGCGGGGTTGACGGTGTCAAAGGCTCCCTTCAGGATAGTGGTGCTGGTATTAAAGGTGCCGCAGCTGCTGGGCTGGGTGCTGCGGCAGCTGGCATAGGCAACCTTCGAGGAAAGGTCCAAGACGGTATTGATGGCGCAAAAAGTGGCGTTCAAGGCAGCATTGATGGCGCAAAAAGCGGTGTTCAAGGCAGCATTGATGGTGTGCAAGGCTCTATCGGGAATGCAAAAGAAGGTGTTCAAGGTAGCGTCGAAGGACTTAAAGGCGCCGCTAGTAGTACAGCAAGTACTGGCGAGAGCTGGCTCGACCGTGCCAAGCAGCGCATCAACGAGGCGACTGAGCAAGTCAAAGACACTGCTGCTGACATTAAGGATGATGTGACAAACAACGACTAGTCGATTAGGACTGGTGTAGATGCCACGCTATTGACGGGAGTAGGGTTTGCTATGGCTCGGTCGTTATCTTGGACTACTGCCCACGCCAAGCTACACATCCTACTCCGACAAAGAATCTTGCTTCCGAAGAACAGCCATATTTTGATGGCGGTTTCTGGGGGGCAGGATTCTTTGTGTATGGCACGTCTATTAATAGATATGTGCAGTAAGTGGCAGTGGCGGCTAGGAATTCTTCACTGCAATCATCGCTGGCGGGCTGATTCGGCAGACAATGCGGCTCATGTCGCTGAGCTAGCACAATCTTGGCAGGTTCCTGTTTGGATAGAAGTAGCTTCGTCGGTTCCTAGCAGTGAGGCAGCGGCTCGAGACTGGCGATACGGCGCGATCGCCAAGGTCGCCAATGCAGAAGGGTTTGAATTTGTAGTAACTGGACATACGCAGAGCGACCGCGCCGAAACCGTCCTGTACAATCTCATCCGAGGCACTGGTACTGACGGACTCGGAACCCTTCCCTGGGTAAGAGCACTCGATAACCTCTCACTGGTTAGGCCACTTCTGCACTTTAGCCGCCAAGAAACCGCTGATTTTTGCCGGCAGCA
>JBCBDN010000266.1:0-5286 GCA_038529685.1 Cyanobacteria bacterium J06598_1
GACCCGCGACGACCCGCGAAAATCCTATCGGTTCAACAGACTCAGAATCTGCGACGTGACCGCCAAACTTTCTTCAAACAGAACATCTTCACCCCAGCTCTGGAGCTGTTGCTCTAACAGTAGATCAGAGCGCTGATCGGAGAGTGAAGTCACTTCTTCCACTAGGCTACTCTGGGCACTACCACCTGATTCCATGCGCATGCAGCCTGCGGTTTCAGAGCACAAAATGGTATTGCAGTTAGCGTCGTGATTGGTGGATTCTAGGCGGACACCTGTGAGATCACCGAGCACTTCGCCCTGATTGGCGACGGGGACAGCGGCCAGCTCAGCTTCAATTTCTCTACCCGCCTCATTAGTAAAGCCAATGCGCTTGAGATCGTAGTCGCCGCCTTCGTTTTTATAGGAAACGGGCTGCCAGTCTAGGCGGCTAGCCAGCCAACCTAAGAACATCAGCGCCTGAGCGGGGTTGCCTTTTTCGTAGTCCACACCAATACGGTCGATTTCGGTGATGGCCATGCGCCGCTCTGGGGGGTCAAAGGCTTCTGCGCAGAGTTCCTGCCAAGGGGCTAGCCGATACCAGTTTAGATCTGCAATGTTGGTGCGTTCGTTCACCAGGTCTTGAATTTTGACCATCTCAGACTCGGCATCACCGTAGAAACTAGAGTCGAGGATGAGGCAACTGCTGCTGAGCGCAACTTTTTGAAACAGAACCTGTTCAGGATTGGGCGTTGCTTTCCACCACACAAACTTTGGCAGGTCTGAGACGACCAGAGAGTTGACGACATCGGCCACTCTTTCTAGGGCCTCTTTGGTGCCTTTGAGCGTGATGTATTCACAGCAAACGAGGTTGCTGCTATTGCTGGTTTGCACAGGGCAGTAGGCAGAGACTTGAGCGCTGACGCCTTCGTCTTCGCCAAATACAGGGCACAGGGTGATGACCCGGCAGGGGTTTTGGGCGGCTAGCGCGCCGTCAAAGCTAAAGCCGCGAATATCTTCGTTGTTAAACTGCTGCTGGTTGGGAGGAAGCGATCGCACTTCCTCTCTCAGTTTGGCCAGGGTCTCAGGATCTACGCGGCCTGTCAGCCTAATGTCGTACTGCTTTTGCGCCTCCAAAATGGCTTCTCGCGTTTTCGGTCCGTGAGCGCCGTCAATAGTGCCTGTATAAAAGCCTAGGGTCGCTAGCAGCTGCTGAAAGTGTTCTGGCTCATAAATCACCATCGTAAAGGTGGTTGCACGCGTGGCAACAGGCGCGGTGTTGCCGTCAGCTTGGGTACGCCAAATATTGCGTAGCTCAGTTTCAATTTCATCGAGTGAAATATCTTTGGGCTTTTGCAGAGCAAGGATAGAAGTAGCCATTGTTATCTCGAAGGTCTATAAGGAGGTTGATTGTGCTTGAAGCGATGGGTTGTGATGCAAACAGCTACAGTCTGCGCCAGCGGCGATGGGATTTGTTCAGCAGCAGTTCGGCTTCGATGGGGCCCCAGGTCCCGGCTTCGTAGAGGGCGATCGCATCGGCTGGCGCGGGCGCATCCCATACTTCCAGTAGCGGTGTGAGCACTCGCCAAGACTGTTCTACTTCATCTCCTCGGGTGAACAGAGTTTGATCCCCTAGCATGGCGTCTACGAGCAAGCGGCTGTAGGCATCTGTGCTCGGTTTGCCGAACGCCGCATCGTAGCGGAAATCCATATCCACTGACCGCGTCCGCAAAGAAGAGCCTGGTGTCTTCACCTCAAAGCGCATGGCAACCCCTTCATTGGGCTGAATTCTCAGCGCCAAAATGTTGTTGTTCATCTGCTTGGCTGCCGACTGAAACATCAGGTGCGGTACAGACTTGAAGTGAATTGAAATCTCGGAGACTTTTTTCGGCAGCCGTTTACCCGTGCGCAAATAAAACGGTACGCCCTGCCAGCGCCAGTTATCTACCCGCAGGGAAAGCGCTGCAAAGGTATTGTTAGTTGAGCCATCGGGCACATCATCTTCGCTGCGATAGTCAGGGACTTCGTGGTTTTTCATCCATCCAGCAGAGTACTGGCCACGCACCGCGCATTTCGACAAATCGTCACCGTCAGCTAAGCGAGTGGCTTGCAGCACCTTTACTTTTTCATTGCGAATACTGGCCGCGTCTAACGAGTTAGGCGTTTCCATCGCCGTTAGGCAAAACAGCTGCATCAGGTGGTTTTGCACCATGTCTCGAATGGCACCAGCAGTTTCGTAGTAGCCGGCTCGGCCTTCGAGGCCCACGGTTTCGGCCACCGTGATCTGCACATGATCAACAAACTGACGATTCCACAGCGGCTCAAAAATGGCGTTGGCAAAGCGAAAGACCAGCAAGTTTTGAACGGTTTCTTTGCCGAGGTAGTGATCAATTCGGTAAATCTGTTCCTCGGCGCAAACGTTGCGAACTTTGTAGTTCAACGATTGCGCCGAGGCTAAATCACGACCGAAGGGCTTTTCAATCACGAGCCTGTGCTTGCTGGGATCGGCCAACATGCCTGCGCCCCCTAGCTGCTGGGCAGCTTCAGCGAAAAACCGAGGCGCTACCGACAGGTAAAAGGTGCGATTTCCTTGCGTGTGTCTTTTCTCATCTAGCTCAGCGAGAAACTGCTTTAACCGCTGGTAGTCTTCGGGCTTATCGATATTGCCAGGGCAGTAAAATAGCCCTTCGGCAAACTTGTCCCAAAGTGCCTGATTGCTGCTGTCGATGCCGCCGCCAAATTCTTTGACGCCTTTTTCAAGATGTTCGCGAAAAAAGTCGTGGCTCCACTCTCGGCGGGCTACACCCACAATGGTTAGCTCGGGCGGCAGTCGCCTCTCCATTCTCATTTGAAACAGGGCTGGTACAAGCTTGCGCTGGGTTAAGTCACCCGACGCGCCGAAGATCACCAGAATTTGAGGGGCGGGAATGCGGTCGTGTTGGAGACCAATACGGAGCGGATTTTCGAGCAGAGAAACCATAGTGACTGATGGAGGATGGCTGGGGACAAAGATTGTGTGAGCTGCTGGGACGTTTTTGGCTTTCTAGCTGGCCTTTCTAGCCGGCCTTTTTGGCGGGTCGTTTGGCTTCGATAGGGAAATTAAGCGACGCTCGAAACAGCCGGGGGCTGCTCTAGTTTGCGCTCTTGAATGAAAGACTCGACGAGTTCTACGTCTTCCTTACTGCCAATGATTAAGGGCGTGCGAGTGTGCAGCGCATCTGGGACAAAATCTAGAACAGGAACGTCACCTGTGGTTGCGTTGCCGCCAGCTTGCTCGACTAAGAAGGCCAAGGGTGCAGATTCGTATAGCAGGCGTAGTTTGCCTTCTGGCTTTTTGAGAGTGCCAGGATAGAGGAAAACACCCCCTTGCATCAAAATCCGATGAAAATCGCCCACTAATGCGCCACTATAGCGCCCAGAGTAGCCTTCGTGGCGGTGCATGTAGCGAATGTAGTTGCGGTAGTGCTCTTCCCACTGCCAGAAGTTCCCTTCGTTCACGCTGTAGTTAGAGCCGTGGGTGGGAATTTGGATGTTTTCGCTGGAGAGAATGAACTCACCTAGGCTGGGATCCAACGTGTAGGAGTGGACGCCTTTACCGATAGAGAACACCAGGACAGTGCTAGGACCATAGAGGATGTAGCCTGCCGCCACCTGATCGCGACCGTGGGTGAGCAGGTCTGAGCCAGACTGATCTTCGTCGTTACCCACCTGGCGGCGGACCGCGAAGATGGAGCCCACGTTGAGGTTGATGTCGACATTGGAAGATCCGTCGATGGGATCGTACAGCAGGGTGTAGCGATTAATGGGGCAGTTCTCCGGCATGTAGTAAATGTCTTCCATCTCTTCAGAGACGAGACGACACACTAGGCCGCTCTGCTGAAACACCGACAAAAAGACATCGTTGGCATACACATCCATCTTTTTGACAGATTCGCCCTGCACGTTTTGGCGACCCGTAAAGCCTAAGGCATCTTCTACAAGGCCCGCTCGGGTTAGCCGTTTGGAGACCAGCTTGCCAGCAAAGGCAACTCGGTTCATCAGGGCGCTTAAGTCTTGCGCGTCGGGGCCAAAGCTTTGCAGCTGTTTGAGGACATGCTGCGAGAGGGTCATGCTGTCGCGGCTGAGGGCGCCGCCTACCATTGGCTCATACGTTTTTGCCATACTTTCCCTTTAATGCTTCAGCATACAAATCCTTGTGTGCCTACATATTAAGAAAATCCACTGGGTTCTGAATTCAACCTTTAGATCAACTAAAGAAAGCCACCGTTTTATATAGTTTTCTTAACGACGCTTCTCATAAACTCAGTAAATCCTTGGAACTCCTGACTTTTCTCTCGTATACAATTTTTATTCTTCTTGGCCATTGCCTCGTAAGTACTGAGGTCGCCATCCTGGAATGGCATAAAATTTGCCTCTGGTGAGGACAAGGCTGTCGGCATCGGCGTCTTTGGTGAGTACAGATCCTGCACCGATGGTGACATCTTCAGCGATATTGATCGGGGCAACTAGGCAGCTATTGGCACCGGTTTTAGTGCGATCGCCGATTACCGTTTTATGCTTGTTTTTGCCGTCATAATTCACCGTAATCGTGCCAGCACCCACATTCACCTGCTCACCTAGCTCCGCATCCCCAAGGTAAGAAAGGTGCGCTGCGTTCGTATTGCGACCAATCGTCGATTTTTTCACTTCAACAAAATTGCCAATGCGACAGTTTTCACCCACCACTGCTTTACCGCGCAGATGAGCAAACGGACCCACTCGGCTGCCGCTCGCTACTTCACTCTCACTCACTACAGAGTGAACGATTTTGGTATTCTCACCAATTTTGCTGTCTTCGATTAGGCTGCCAGGTCCAATATGACAGCCCGCACTAATCGCAGAATTGCCCCGCAGGTTTGTCTGTGGCTCAATAATCACATCGGGCTCTACCGTTACCGTCGCGTCGATCGTGATGCTCTCTGGATTAATTAGCGTGACACCCGAGAGCAATAGCTCATCTTTAATCCGCTTTTGCATAACTGCTTCTGCTTCAGCTAGCTGCTTGCGGTTGTTGATGCCTGCAATCTCAGAGGTGGGCGCATCCATCGCCATCACTGGTGAGAGATCTTTAATCACATCGGTCAGGTAGTACTCCTGCTGATCGTTGTCGGCCTTGAGATGGGGCAAAATTGTCATCAGTGCTGCCCAGTTAAAGCAATAGATCCCGGCATTGATGCGAGTATTTTTTCTTTGCTGATCCGTGCAGTCGCGGTGCTCAATAATCTCTTTTACAATCAGATTTTCATCACAGAAGACCCGGCCATAGCCAGT
>JBCBDN010000267.1:0-5283 GCA_038529685.1 Cyanobacteria bacterium J06598_1
CGCATCCTGGCTCACAGCCATGTTGATGAACAGCCCTTTACTCGTTCGGGTGGGCCAGTGAACGTTGAGTCAGATCAGGTCGTTATTGTGCGATCGCACATGCACCCCACCGGCTATCACACCCAAGCCATGAAAGGCAGTTTTTCTACAGGCTTTGAATCTACTGTACTGCCCGCAGATTTTGCCAGTCAGCTCACCAGTGTTCAGCCCCTGCCTGCCGGCTGCACTTTTTGAACAGTGCCTAAACAATGCATTTGGTAGAATTAGCTCAAGCGCTTACGGAATCATCCTTAAAATGACTAGCCTACAGCTCGAAAACCAGCTCGAAAACAAAGTAAAGCCTCTGACTGTTAACTTTCCGTCTGCCCTGCCAAAAATGACGATGGCTACAGAACAGTTCTACGAATTCTGCGCCGCTAATCCAGAACTGCGTATTGAGCGCACAGCCGCAGGAGAGGTCATCGTCATGCCCCCCGCCTTTTCAGATACAGGAAGCCGTAATTTTGAGATCGCTGTCGAACTAGGAATTTGGGCGCGGCAAGATGGAACGGGAAGAGGATTCGATTCAAGTGCTGGATTTACTTTGCCGAATGGAGCTACTCGATCTCCAGATGCCTCGTGGATCACGCTGGAGCGCTGGAACGCTTTAATCGAAAAGCAGAAAGCTTCTTTTGCACCTATCTGCCCAAACTTTGTTATCGAACTTAGATCCTCTAGCGATACGCTCTCAGGTCTACAAGATAAAATGGAAGAATACATAGAAAATGGCACGCAGTTTTAGAGAGTCCTAATCGCGTTAGCTGTGAGCCAGAATTACCTGGGTTTAGGCTTCCAATGAAAGAAATTTGGTAGCTAATCAGGTGTTTCGTTAACTGGGAAACGATTGAGTAAATACGCGGCCTGTCGAGCTGTTGAACGAATCTCTTCCGATAGATAGGGAACGTGTGGAATCTGCGAGAGAAAGTCTAACGTTCGACGCAAAATTCGAACAATATCACCTTCGTCTAAGCTAGTGTTGTCGCATAGCTCTCCCCATTCCACATCTAGCGCCCACTGTTCCACGAGCGCAATCAGGTCTTCCTCTAGCCAAACGGGTATTTGTACGTCCTGTCGGCGCTGCTCCTGAAAAATGCGTCGGCGCAGATTACGCAAACCGCCTAGCGCATCTAAAATAGGACGCGTCGGCTGATAGCGTAGCCACGTGTCGGGACGGTTATTTTCCATGAGGATACCAGCGCAGGCAGCCGCGAATTGCTGCGGCTCTAGCTGGTCAAACTCACCGGAAGCCAGCGCTAGGCCTAGCCACAGTTCGTTGTCACCGCGAATAGCTGCGCACATTTGGCCCGTCTCAGTGGGTGCATTGTCTTCTAGGCACTCGAAGTTTTCTAGCACCTGCATCAGGCTGACAAACTCTAGCCAGTAGCGGTGAGTGTAGTCTTCGTATTTTTGAGTGCGATCGCGTAAATCCTTCTCCAGTTTTACCAGCCGTTTTCTCTGCTTCACTACCGCCTTCGGATTTTCTAACTGCCCAACCGGATTCTCCGCCAGCTTAGCCGCGACAGCCTCTGCTTTCTCCCGTTGTTCTTTCACCTCGGGCGCCTGCTCTTCAAAAACTGGCAACATTGGCATTCTTTTCACGAGTTCCGCTGTCTTGTCGTTGCCCTTACGTGATTTTCCAGGTGCTGCTATCAAATCTGCTGGCACGGTTACATCGTCAGTTTCTCGCACTCGGGCCACTTCGCTGTGCAGCGCCACCACGTCTTTTACCGTTGCTACATACCACCGATTATCTTGACCCAGACAGATCAAGAAAGGAAACTGCCCTGGCCCTGGCACCTTCCCGACGAGTACCGCAGGTAAAGGCTCAGAGACTTTCACATACTTACCCTTCACAGACAGCATTGTTCCGGCCATCGCAAATGAAATGGCCACTGGGTCACTGCCACCCAAGGTCTCTGCTGCCTGCTGCTGAAGAATCTTCAACAGTCTTTCTTCTTCTTTTAGCCAGCCTCGCAGCTTTTCATACTCAGCAACTGCTGCATCGTCCACATAGGCCAGCTGATCACGCAAAATAGAGATATCGCGTTCAATTGCATCAATTGCCTGACGCTGAGGGGCTAGGTGCAGTGTCGCTAAGTACTGACCGAAGCTCCGCTCAATCAGCTCTTGCGCTTCTTCTGCCGTATGAATTTGCAACAGATTAAGCACCATGCCATAGCTCGGTGTGAACTGACTTACTAGCGGGTCCGGTGGAGAAAGCGCTAGCTGAGAGGCTTCCTTCGCACCCTCAAAAGGAGACTCCACAGTCACCACATGCCCTTCTGTATCCATGCCCCGACGGCCCGCCCGCCCAGACATCTGCAAAAATTCCGAAGCATGCAGCAGCCGGTGTCCATCGTCCGTTCGCTTAGAGAGGCTCGCAATCACGGTCGTCCGCGCCGGCATGTTAATTCCAGCCGCCAGTGTCTCCGTTGCAAAGACCACTTTAATTAATCCAGACTGGAACAATTCTTCTACCAGGCTCTTCCACGCCGGTAAAATGCCCGCATGGTGAGCCGCAATTCCTCGATACAGCGGCTCTAGCTGATTGGCCCGAATCGCCTCTGGATTGCGATCTACAAACTGGTCAATCCTGCGTTTTAGCAGCTCCGACTCTGCCGCCGTCACTAGGTTCATGTGAGCAACAGCCTGCACCGACTTATCGCAGCCTTTTCGGCTAAAAATAAAATAGATCGCAGGCAGCATATCTTTTGCCCGTAGCTGACTCACTACCCCGGTTAAAGTCGCCCCTGCTTTTTGCTTTTTCTGCCCTCGCTGACGACGCGGTGGCTTGCGATAGTTCTTCAGCCTGGGATGGATGCTGCTCTTTTGCTCATTTAGCAGCGGGAATATGCCCTTTTCCACCGCAAAGTGAAAGTTCAACGGGACCGGTCGATAGTCTGAATAAATTAGCCGAGTCGGGCCGTGCACTTCATCAATCCAGTCCGTCAGCTGTCCCCCGTTATCCACCGTTGCCGATAGACCCACCAGCTGAATCTCAGGCGGACAGTAAATCACCGATTCTTCCCATACGGTGCCGCGCTGTCGGTCGTTCATGTAGTGACATTCATCTAGCACCACTGCCTGCACATCTCGTAGCGATGTTCCGACCTCACCAATTGTGGTGCCGTAGAGCATGTTGCGGAAAATTTCGGTCGTCATCACCACCACTGGGGCATCTCGGTTCGTTGAGCTATCCCCGGTGAGCAGCCCGACATTTTCGTCGCCAAAGGTTCGCTTAAAATCCCGCAGCTTTTGGTTAGAGAGTGCCTTGAGTGGCGTGGTGTAAAACACGCGTCGCCCCATTTCTAGTGCTCTGTGAATGGCATATTCACCCACCAGCGTTTTACCAGAGCCCGTAGGCGCACACACAATGACAGACTCACCTTGGTTAAGGGCTGTGATCGCCTCCAGCTGAAAATCATCTAATGGAAAAGGAAACAGGTTTTCAGGCGCTAACACAGGAGGTATATAGAGAGGAGAACCCCTCCATTGTGCCAGCCTTAGCGATATTTCACACGATTGCCACACCGTTGCCATCCCATTGTCAAATCCACCTCATACATTGAAACTGTCCTCCGTAGAATATGTAAGACCTCCTATGACTGTCGAATGCTCCCAAGTCGCCCCCCAAGTCACTTCAAAGCTCTTGCCGTCTAAAGCCAATAAGTTCGTTACCTCCCTTGCCCTCGTGCTGCTCGGTGCGGGCGCAGCGACTGCGGGCACCTACACCGTTATGGGGCCGCTTAGCCGTACTGAGCCTAGTGCTAATGTTGCCGCACCAGCAACTTATCCTCAGGCCACACCCATTAGCCTGTCTCTCCCTGCAGAAGCCAGCTCTGTTGCAGAAGTTGTTCAAGCGGTGGGTCCAGCCATTGTCCGTATTGATGCTTCTCGCACCGTTACCAACAGTGCCTCCGAGATCCCTCAAAGCTTTCGTCGTTTCTTTGGTGACAACCTCCCTAGGCAGGCCCCCCGGGAAAGAACGCAAAGCGGCATTGGTTCAGGCTTTATCATTAGTGAAGATGGCCGTATCCTTACCAATGCCCACGTTGTAGAAGGCGCAGATACCGTTCGGGTCACCTTAAAAGACGGTCGCACTCTAGAAGGTACGGTGCTTGGCAGCGACCCGGTGACCGATGTTGCCGTGATTGATCTCGATGAAAATAGCCTTCCTACGCTGTCGCTGAGTGCAGCTGAGCTGTTGCCAGGGGAAGTTGCGATCGCTATTGGTAACCCCCTCGGCCTAGATAACACCGTCACCGTTGGTATCGTCAGCGCCACTGGTCGTACTAGCGGCCAAGTCGGCATCCCCGACAACCGTACAGACTTCATTCAAACAGATGCTGCCATCAACCCAGGCAATTCTGGTGGACCCCTACTTAATGCCAAAGGTGAAGTCATTGGCATGAACACCGCCATCATCAGCGGTGCCCAAGGTCTCGGATTTGCCATTCCTATCGATGCGGTGCAGCGCATCTCCGACCAAATCATCGCTACCGGCAAAGTAGAGCACCCCTTTATCGGCATCCAAATGGTGAACCTCACCCCAGAAGTACGCGATTCTATTAATCAAGACAATAGCAGTAGCGTCACCATTGAATCTGAATCTGGCGTTTTCATCGCCAACGTCATTCCAGATTCTCCAGCAGCGCGAGCCGGACTGCGCGCTGGGGATGTCGTAAGCAATGTCAATGGGTTGGACGTTACAACAGGGCAATCTATCCAACAAGCTGTCGAAGCCAATGGACTAGATAGCGATCTTCGAATTGACTTTGAGCGTAACGGCAAGCGTCAGACTCTTTCTTTACGCCCTGAACCCTTACCGACTCAAAGATAGGAGATCTAGTCGCGAATCAATTTTAATCAGTACTCCGTGATACAACCCAACGCCTAGAAACACTAAATCTGTTTCTAGGCGTTTTCTTATTGTTAAAAAGTGCTGTATAAAAGGTTTTGACTCACCATAGATTGATGTATGGCTTGGTTCATGGAGTTTCATTACCTGAATTTTCTTAAATATTAGGCCGCTGTCCTAAATCAAAATTTAGCAAAGCTATCAGAGGAAATACGGAAAGCAACAACTTATCAAGTTGATTCGGATCGAAGAAATACGGAATCTTCTAGTTATCTCAGACCAAAGACAGAAAAATTGCTGTTTCTTGTCTATCTATTTTCAAAAAAGTACATTTACAGTGCTGTTATTTTTTGATGCTTGAAAAATGATCGTGGTTTTCACCCAAT
>JBCBDN010000268.1:0-5277 GCA_038529685.1 Cyanobacteria bacterium J06598_1
CTTGTTGCCAATGGCCTTAACTTGGTCGTGCTGATTACCAACGATCTCAACCAGCCTGAATAAGCTTTGAGCGCTTCACAGGTATTGGGAGAGGTATAGTGACCAACCACAGCCAAAATATCTTTCCTTAAAACCAGCTGTTCGGCTATCTCTCTCGCTTTTTCAGGCTGGTTGAGATCGTTGGTAATCAGCACGACCAAGTTAAGGCCATTGGCAACAAGTTCGGCTTGGGCCTGAGCTACGCCTCTAGCAATATCAAGCCCTGAATTCGTGTTGAGTGGAGCTGCGATCGCAATTTCATAAATTTCAGATCCTACCCCTGCAGACACATTCGCCCGAGCCTTTGCATTGCTCGCATATATCAGTGACTCCGGATCTTGCAGCGCTGCCAATGCGTTAGCTCTCGTCTCTGGTGAGTTTCGATTTTGCTTAGCCGTACGACGCAGCGCCTCAAAGAGACCTACCGCTTCTGCATAATCTCCAGCCGCATAAGATTCCATCCCTTTCTCTTTTAGCAGCGCATATTCACCCTCAAGCTCGATGTTGGTCGTTTCTATTGTGCGATCGCCTTCCGAAATAAAAGGCCTTAGCTCAGCAATAGAACACTCTGAAAAAGCCCCTGGCAACAGCTGACACCGACGGGCGTAGCCCACTGCCATCAGTAGCCACAGCACAACAGCTGAGGCGATAGGTAAGCCCATCAGTCGCCAATTAATGCCACTGCCAGAAGATTGTTGAGTAGAAGACTGTTGAATAGAAGACTGTTGAATAGAAGATTGTTGAGTAGAAGACTGCTGAGTCGTGGGGTCTAACGCAACAGGTTCTTGCTCAAAACTGACAGGCCCTCCAGCACCTGAGGGCATCCCTGTTTGTTCTATCTGAGCGTAGCTTTCTTCTGGAAGCATGAACTCAGCAGCGGATTCACCGGAGGTTTGCTCCGGCGGCAGGTATGTTTGACCATCAGGAATATTCGTTAGCGTCGATTGAACCAGGGGCAAAGCCAGCTCTGGCTCATTGGGATTGAGGTATGCAATAGGTAACAAAGAGGCCGCCGGGAAAGTCTCTTGTTCGAGCGCGATGCGCTGTCTGGCCCGCCGAATTGATTGGCAAAGCTGAGTGCCTTGAGTGAATCTTTTGAGGAATTCTGTTAAAAACAAACCGGCAATATCATCGGGCACCGGCTCTTTCATCACAATGATGTTGGGAACGCCCAGCTGAGATAAAAAGTCAGCAATGCCCAGTCCATCGCAAGAGTTGAAGATTGCCAGCTTCAGTCCTTTTTTGAGCGTGTACACCAGGCTAGGTCGCAAGTCCTCTAGGCTCAAGCTTTCATCTTTTCTAATCTGTATGCGGCCGCCTTCGCAAGTGCTCGCACTGTGTCCAGCAAAAAACAAAATATCCCAAACATAGTCAGAGAGCAACGTATGCAGCTCACCATTGCTGGGCTCAGAGACCTTAGTGATTTGAGCCCCGTTGTTTTCCAACTGCCTTAGAGCCTGAGCGTCTTGCTCTAGGTTTAGGCCACCAGCTTCACTGCCAAAAATCGCCAGCACTTTAATCTGGTGTCCTAGGTCTTGACCGGGTCGTCTCGGTTTGTTAAAGAGCGCAAATTCACAGTTGGGTAGCTGCGTGTGCAGATTCCACAGCTGATAGGGCAGCCGACACAAAATATCGCGTTCAGCACTCTCTTCACAGCGAATGACAATCGGGATAGATCGCTCAGAGCTGGTTCGGATGTTGCCAATAATATCTCTTTTAATCAGCGTAAATTCTCTATCGGCAAACCACTGTTTGCAGTAGTCTTGCAGGGCGCGGGTGGCCGCTTTCCACTCACGTAAATGGTCCACATCCGAAGCATGAGTCACTTGAGCCGTCACAGGAGCGAGCCTGCTCTGCCGCCGCCGGCTGCCCTCTGTCAGGCGCGATTGCCACTCAGTATAAATCGTCCGCATTTCAGGCGCGGGCGGCATTTTGAACGATTGATCTTCGTGAACTGTTTTGTTGTCTTCTAAAATTCTGATAGTGACGTTAAACCCAGCTGCAAACGTACCGCTGCGAATGTGCAGTACAACGGTAGTGTCTGGAGACGCATCGGAAACAGTAGGGGAAAACCGTGTCATAGACCTTTCAGATGATTAAAAGCATAGTAGCAGCGTTTTTGTCGGTATTGCCCCACATTAAACGACAAACGTTTCGGTAAAATCAGCCCCGTCCAGGCCAACTTTCAGCGCAAAGCGATCGCCTACATTCGCCGTAAATTTGAACTGAATGTAGTTATCTTTTTGTCGAGAGGCAATATCAAAAAACGACTCGCCTGTCTCATCGAACCCTATAAGCTTCAGTCCCGCTGGCAGGTATTCCGCTAATTCAAAAGGATAAATTCTAGCCAAAATCAGCAGTGTATCGTCTGTTTTGGGCAGTAGCCCTACCGCCAAAGCTAGGCTGTGCCCGGTCAAGTACACGCTCAGGTCTTTAGCCGTAATCACCGGACACTCGGGATGGTCGGGGTTAATTTCCCACAGCAAGTCAGCGCACTGCCAACGAATGTTGTCGTTTTGGGTGGTGCGCATAAGATGTAGCAGGGCGTCCTGGTCGCTCTGGCCAGCCAGAGGAAAATCAGAAGGCAGATCGGCAAAAGAATCAGCAGAGGGCGAAGCTTGCTCATTCAACTGCTGCCGGTACAGGTTTTCTAATCGCTGACGCAAAATGTCTTCTTGTCGTACCAGAGCAGTGGTTCGCGCGAGGGTTGTGCCCATAGCCGTGAGCAATTCAGCAGGCGGGGTCCAGTCGGGCTCAAACAAATGATTAAGCCACTGACGCAGTGCGATCGCAGGCACATCCGTCGTATCCAAAAACTGCTCTATCAAAGCAGTGAGCGGCTGTAGGTAGCTCAACGGTAAAGCGGTCACGCTCACCGATTTTACAAATCCCACGAGGTAGCCCACTTGGTAGGGCTCATCTAGCCGGATCACCACGTAGCCCATGCGATCGCGGTGTACGTCAGCGGGGATATGGCAAGTGCGATCGCCCGCTTTCATCACCCGGCACTCCAGCGAACCCTTTAGGCTCGGCACCGACAAATCTGCCACATCTGCCAAAATTCGGCCCAGCGGATGCCAACTTTGCGCCGCCTCTGTTTCAGTCTCAATGCCTAGCGTTTGCAGATAGCGTTGAGTGGCTAATACGGCTAGCGTATTGCGATACACCTGAGCTGATTTTTCAGCCGTGGGCTGTTGGGCAGCAAAGCGATGAGCCGTATTGCGATCGGCAGGGTCAAGCGGGACTGCGATCGCGCTCATCTGTTCAATTAATTCAGTCATTCGTGTGTTTCTCTTAATAGTTGAGGTGGGCTACTCCGACGAGGTCAATTCTTTAAAGCGAGCAAAGCAGCGGCGACGACAAAATCGCTTTAGCACCGCAGCCTCTATTTCTTGATGCTGGGCGATCGCCTCCCAGCTAAATACGCCCGTCTCTTGCAGCGCCGCCAAAATATCTAGCAGCAGCACCTGACAGCTCAAGCGCAAATTTCCTTGGAGCCGGCACTTCATCAATTTCGGGTCTCGCCGCACTAACGCGACCCACTCGTCGAGCAGGTTCTCCCAAGCATAAGGGTTGGGGATCGCAGCCTCACTCATGTTGTTTTCAGGCAGTGGCGGCAGCGCCCGACGGCTCTCCTCCAAAATCATCCACTTCAGCTTGTAATTAAACCAAGTGGTAAAGCTAGCCTTTTCAGGGTCGTAGGTAGGCAAATGATCCATAAACCAAACCCATGTTCGCGAGAGCGCTTCGTCATACACTTGCGGTGCGATCGCACCCCCGCGCCAAATCAGCCGAGAACATTTCATCATCTCCACAATGAGCGATTTACTCTCGGTTAATGCTTGAGCCGACGCTTGAGCCGACGCTTGCACCGAACACGCATGGGTAAACAACAGCTTCCGCGCCGGAACATCATTTAAAATATCTCGCACTACGTTGCGCTGCTGAAGCAGCCGCCTGCGCTCTACCGGCTGTGTTAGCGCTAGCAAAACACGATCTTTTATAGACTTTTCGGCCAAGGGAGAACCCTTTTTAAGGTCTCCCTCACAGTCAGAGTGAACTTCAGACATTTTTTCAAACAGACATCGCACAAAAAACTCCTCCTAGACCCTTAATCCATAGGGCAACTACAAGCCGATTTATAGGCTTATCCAGAAGGAGTTCGTTGTTCTGACGCAATGTTTACATAAGGTTACATTACACAAACACTGTATCTCTGCCGCCCAAAGTAACCTCCGTCGAATCTTCTATCACCGCAATCAAGTCCTTCTCCAAATAGATGCCAGTATCCAACGCCGAACCACCGCTCATCTTCTTGAAGTCCAGGGTGTATTGCGCTAAGTCGAGCCCTAGCTGAAGCCGGTCTTTACCCGCTTCCCAGTCAGTAATGGTGGCATAGCCGCTGCCCTGATAAAAAGTACCTTCCTCGGTGCCAAGCACAAACCAGTCGCGTCCCTCTCCCCCAGAAAGTTTATCTTTTTCACCACTTTTGCTGAGGGTTTCTGAGCCAAACAACCAGTCATTTCCTTGGCCACCTAGCAACGTATCGTTCTGCAGCTGGCCACGCAGAACATCATCGCCGCCATCGCCCCACAGCGTATCGCTACCGCCACCGCCGTAGATTTCATCATCACCGTCTGCGGCCCCAGCAAAGTCGCTACCGCCGTGAAGTTCATCTCTCCCGTCCCCGCTCACAATCTGGTCAGAGCCCAAGCCCCCCCAAATCTCACTCTCTCGTTCTCGGCCAAAGATCTTATCGTCACCGCCACCAGCGCTTATCTGTCGTGTTTTTTCACCCGCTACGATCACATCATCACTCTGGGACCCCACAATGCTTTCTATCTTCGACTCAAAGCTCAAGCGAGTTCCATAGTCTGTTGTTGTTTCTAACGGGAGATTGCTGACCGTTCTGTCTACCGGTTCGTAGCTCACACTATCAATCGCCTGAGTCGCTGTAAAAGCACCACCCACCCGAGCATCTAGCGTATAGCCAGCCGCATTCGCCGCCAGCTGAGAAAAATCTAGCTCATCATAGCCACCGTCATCTACTAGCGTCAGCTTACTCGCGCTCCGCTGATCGCCCCAGGTCCGCTTACCATCGTCGAAGCTGTATACAGAAGTAAATTTGTAGGTCGTTTTGCCACCATTAAAATTACGCGCACCGTACAACTGCCTAAGCGCTCCAATGTCGTACGGCATCAGTGTGCTCGCATACTTTCCTGGAATGTTGTAAGAGAG
>JBCBDN010000269.1:0-5265 GCA_038529685.1 Cyanobacteria bacterium J06598_1
CTTCAGCTGAAGGCGTAGAATTAGGGGAGCCGGCAGCTTCTGTTGTCTGTGAAGATGTGTCATCATACTATTGCTTTAAGAGGTATCCATCATGGGAGATAGCACCCCCCAAAGCGCATCTGACCAGAGCGCACCTGATAACACATCTTCACAGACAACAGAAGCTGCCGGCTCCCCTAATTCTACGCCTTCAGCTGAAGAAGTCGCTGGCGTCATTGCTGAATTAGAACAGTACAGAGCTCGCTTAGTAGAAGACTTTACCGCTACCGCCAAAAAAGCCAAGCTGCCCAAGTCTATGGCTATGTCACAGCTGAAAGCACATCCTGAAATCTCCAAGATCGATGCAGCCCTCGCACAGCTTCGAGGTGAAGTGCCCGCTACAGAAGCTACTGCTGAGAGCTAGTGGTTCATTAGCTGACCGTTACGAGGTTATTTAGGAACAGGTTTTAAGGAAGAGGTTTATGGATCAACCCGCCCAAGACAGCGTAGATCAGCTCATTGGCTACGTGAATGAGCAAATCGAGCTGCTGGCCCTTGAAGATCCCGATCCATCCCTTTTGGAGCGCATGATTCAAAGCTTGTCAGACCCTCGAAAAGCAGCGCGCATTAGCCTGATAGAAGCCCTCGGTCAAATTGGCGAACCGGCAACCCCTTTCGTTTTGCAGGGACTTGGCCAGCATCCTGAGCCCACTGTCAGAAGATCTTGCTGCAACGCGCTGGCCCAAATGGGAGACGATACCGCCGTAGGCGCCTTAGTAAAAGCGCTGCTGTACGATTCAGATATCAGCGTAAAAAGCGCAGCAGCGGGTGCGTTGGCCAAAATAGGTGCGCCCGCTTTTGATGCCCTTAAAGGCGTTTTGGCTACTGAAGCTGCTGGTGAGAGCAGTAAGGGGCACGCTGCTTGGGCGATCGCCTCTATGAGCGCAGAAGTCAGTGAGCAGCTGTATCGCAGTGTGGACGATGCTTCAGCTGCTGTAAGGACAGCCGTCGTCGGCGCGATCGCTCAGCTGGCCCAGCAGCAAATGGCCCAGCAGCAAATGGCCCAGCAGCAAACAGTCCAGCAGCATGCACAACAAAGCGATCCTAAGTGTTCAATACCCGCACTCGAACCCCCTCCGCTTGCCTTACTGACGCAAGCTTTGAGCGATCGCGCCGCAGACGTTCGGATTGAAGCGGCGGCCCACCTTGCTCGACTCAACTGCCAAGCCGCTTATGCCCCCCTCGTCACCTGCCTTAACGATGCCAATTGGGAAGTGAGAAAAGCCGCAGCACTCGCAATTGGCAAGCTGGGAAGGGCTGAAGGTATCGATGCGATCGCTCGCCTCAAAACCGATCCGGAACCTGCCGTACAGCGAGTCGCGACCCTCATCCTTGAGCAGCTAGCCGCCCAGTAGCTTGTTCATATAGGAAAAATAGGTAGCCCAAAAAGAAACAAAGTTTTAAGCTATATCAACGGACTTCAGCGATCTTGCTTGCCGTCTTTGCTATCAGGTAAACGCCAAACACTATGAACGGACTCAGCGATCGGGCCAAACAGCTTATTCCCAAAGCGCGTATTGTCAGCTTTACCAGCTGGAACGACATTTCTCCCGATATCATCGCCTGCTTCCAAGCTGCCGATGACAACAAAACCTATCTGACTGACGATGAACTTGTCTCAGTTCAAGCCCACAGGCCTGCCGCAGATCAAAAGCTGAATGCGACAGGGCTCAATGCCAAAGCCGTTGTCAGCACCCTACGTGACCAAGCTGCCGACATCGTAGACGAAGCGAGAGCCGTTGTGCTCACGACCTTTCCAGACATTTTGGAGCCGGGTGGTGGGCTGTATCCACCCATGCGAGCAGACGCTTGCTGGCGAGACTTTTGGCAGTTTTTGCGCTGCATTACCTATGGCATCGCAGCTGGAGAACACCACTACACCAGTACTGAAGGGCTAGAAGCGATGGAGCAACTCTATGTTGAGCTGCAAGTCCCTTTACCTGCGATGGTGACGGGCCTTATTGGTATCAAAAGAGCTAGCCTTAAGCGCTTCCCTGTAGAAAGCTATCCTGCCCTTTCTCCCTACTTCGATCATCTGATTGCTCGCCTCTCTACTTTTGTGACACCCGAAGATGCCTCTGTGAAAGTAGCCGAAGGCGCTGAGGTATAGAGCCTTCAGCACCCTTAGAAAAACGTGATCAGCAACGATATGACCAGAACATATGACTCCAGAAGAAACGCTGATTAGAGCCTGCATTAAAGGCGATCGCGCTATCGTCGCTAACCAGCTGGCAACCGGTGGTAACCCTAACGTCAGGTGGCAGAGCAGCACCGGCCTGATGTGGTCAGCAATGGAAAACCATGCCGATATTTTCGATCTGCTGCTCGTCAGCGGCGCTGATGTCAACCTGCGCAATGACGCTGGATACACGGCGCTGATGTACGCCACCGAATCCGATCGTAGAGACATCGTCATTGAACTCTTAGATCGCGATGCAGATATTACCGGTCGAAATAGCTACGAAGAAACCGTCCTCATGATGCTGGCGCGCAACGGCCAAACCGACCTGGTAGAGCGACTCATCAGCCTCGGTGCCGACATCCACGCTACCAATCGGATTGGCGATACCGCGCTGTACCTAGCCGCCGATAACGGCCATGCCTACACTATCGCGAGCCTGATAAAAGCTGGGGCGAGTGTGAACACAGACAACATGGGGGGCTGGACACCGCTAATGATGGCTTCTGCGAGAGGTGACTTAGACAGTATTAGTGTGCTCTTAGAACACGGTGCGGACGTGACCTCCGTGAATCGATGGGGCCAGACTGCGCTCAGTGAAGCCAAGAAGTCTTTTCGAGCGCAAAGTGCGATCGCGCTTCTCACTCAAGCTGGCGCTACCGACTAGTTGACTCGCTGAACTGCCTGCCTGAATTGCCTGCCTGCCTGAACTGCCTGCCTGCCTGCCTGAATCTGAGCGCCAAATCATTCAATTCGACAGGGGCTATTGAAAATTGGCCCCATTGTAAAGCTGTGTAACGGTGAATGAGCCCGATCAAATCCTTTTGTTAATCGAGGGGATACGGGGGCGGCGACTGATGAAAGTAGCATCAACCCTCACCTTGAAGAGAACTGGGTTGCCGCAGCCGAATCTCTTCGCTCAAGGCTTTATTCACAAAACTTGACAAAGATAGACCCCCTTTACAGACAAAATGAGAACACGCAATCAGCCGTTATAAGGAGAGAGCATTCATGTCTTTCGGAGGTTTCGGACCAGCATCGCGACTGGGCGTCAGTCTTTTCGAAGAAACGCCGCCTGTAGAATGGGTCCCTGGACTCGCCGCAGACGACCTTGAAGATATCATCAACGCCGTATACCGTCAGGTTCTCGGCAACGCATATGTGATGGAAAGCGAGCGCCTGACGGTCGCTGAGTCACAGTTTAAATTAGGTGAGTACAGCGTCAGACAGTTTGTTCGCGAAGTCGCAACGTCTGATCTATATCGCACTCGCTTCTTTGAAAGCTGTCCTCGCTATCGCTACACAGAGCTCAACTTTCGTCATTTGCTAGGTCGCGCTCCTAACGACTACGACGAAATGAAAATGCATAGCAATATCCTCGACGCAGAAGGGTTTGAAGCGGACATCGATTCCTACCTCGACAGCGATGAGTATCAGAACACCTTTGGTGAGGACTTTGTGCCTTACATCAGAGGCTATCAGAGCACAGCTGCCGATACTATGGTGGGCTTTACTCACACATTTGAGCTAGTCCGTGGTGCTTCTAGCAGCTCACTCAAAGGCAGTACTTCCGGCATAGAGCCTCGCCTCAACAAGCTGGTAATTAATGCAATTCCTACCGCTGTGAAAGCACCTTCTGGTGGTTCTGATGGTTGGGCGTTCAGTGAGCCGCCTACGTCAGCGCCTGTCCGCGTGGGTACTGGTGTGGGTGAGCGTGGCAAGGTCTACCGCATTGAGGTGACGGCTATCCGCGCCAATACCGTGCGCAAGGCATCTTCTCGCTTCCGCCGGGCCAACCAAGTGTACCTGGTCCCTTACGAGAAGCTCTCCCAGGAGTACCAGCGCATTCACAAGTCTGGCGGCAAAATCGCCAGCATCACCGAAGTCTCGTAACTCGAGATCAGGGACTGCAAAGCCCAGCATCCACATAATGATGTTGGGCTTTGCAGCGGGTCGAGTCAGGCCCAATACTTTCAAAGCTGTTGTTGAACTTGTTCGTTTAAAACATTAGGAGAACCCCTATGGCTGATGCCTACACTTATGAACTGTGGCCTACTAGCTCCCCAGAAGATATTCAGGCGGTTATTCGCGCCGTGTACAAGCAGGTCTTGGGCAATCCCCACGTCATGGAAAGCGAGCGTCTGGTCACCGCTGAATCTCAGCTGTGCGACGGCTCTGTGTCTGTACGCGAATTTGTACGGGCCGTCGCTAAGTCTGACTTTTACAAGGCCCGTTACTTCGAGACCTGTGGCCCTTACCGCTCCACCGAGCTGAACTTTCAGCACATTTTGGGTCGTGCGCCGGCTTCTCAGGCTGAAGCTTCTGAGCACATTCGCCGCGCCGCAGAAGAAGGCTATGATGCTGACATCGACTCCTACGTTGATAGCGATGAGTACCAACAAGCCTTTGGCGAAAACGTGGTTCCCTACAGCCGCGAGAAGAGTGAAACCGGTCGTAAGCAAGTGGTGTACAACCGCAACTTTGCTGTGAACCGTGGCCCCGCGCAGGTCAGCAGCGCCGTTAAAGATTCTCAGCTGGTGTATGCAGTCGCGACTAACAGCGCCAACAAAATCACGGATGCTAAGGCAACGGCTGGCTCTGTGACCGAGAAGCGCTTCAAGATCAAAACAACCGGTGCAAAGTTCGACCGTCGTCGTCGCGTTAGCTTCGATGAGTATATTGTTGATGCCACTAAGATGACACCTCAAATTCAGCGCATTCAGCGCACAGGTGCCAAGATTGTCAGCATCACTGAAATCAAGTAGGAGATAACTGCTGTTAGTTAAGATAACAATCTTTTCACTGACAGTAATTTCTTCCTTTGAGCGTTGTAAAAATGAGCTTTGTAAAAAGAGCTAGAAAGTTCCCTCAGCGAGCTTCCTAGCTCTTTTTGCTTTAGGCGCTATATTTTTCTTTTCTTCGTTGTGCATTCGCGCTTCGGCTACAGATAGCGGCGCTATTTTCCTCAATAGGGCTTTAAAGCGTTATTAACACTCTCCTCTTTTTCTACCAGAGGCCGTCTGGTAGAACCGGGGGCCGTCTGGTAG
>JBCBDN010000270.1:0-5228 GCA_038529685.1 Cyanobacteria bacterium J06598_1
GGAGATTGATTTCACATGTTTGATGCTTTTACAAAAGTGGTTTCCCAAGCAGACGCACGGGGCGAGTACATTGGCGATGACACCATCAATGCACTCAATGCGCTCGTCGCTGAGGGGAACAAGCGCATTGACGTCGTCAACCGGATTACCAGTAGCTCTTCTAGCATTGTTGCTAATGCTGCACGGACTGTGTTTGCTGACCAGCCTCAGCTAATCTCCCCAGGTGGCAATGCCTACACCAACCGCCGAATGGCCGCTTGCCTGAGAGATATGGAAATCATTTTGCGCTACGTCACCTATGCAACCTTCTCAGGCGACGGCAGTGTCCTGGATGACCGCTGCTTGAATGGCTTGCGCGAAACCTATACAGCGCTGGGTGTACCGGGTGCTTCTGTAGCAGCAGGTGTCGGCAAAATGAAAGAAGCTGCGATCGCAATTGCCAATGATCGCGCCGGGATTACACAAGGTGACTGTAGCTCCCTCATGGCCGAGCTAGGGTCTTACTTTGATAGAGCAGCGTCTGCTGTTAGCTAAGCTTTTTGCCCTACAGCCTTCTTCCTTCAGTACACCCCCAAAATTTAAGAGAGATCTTCCACCATGAAAACTCCCATGACCGAAGCGGTTTCAGCCGCTGATTCCCAAGGCCGTTTCCTCAGTAGCTCTGAGCTACAGGTTGCCTTTGGTCGTTTTCGTCAGGCACAAGCGGGCCTATCTGCGGCTCAATCGTTGTCCAAAAATGCCAGCTCCCTGGTAGATGGCGCCGCTCAAGCGGTTTACACCAAGTTCCCCTACACCACACAAATGCAGGGCAACAACTACGCTGCTGACGAGCGTGGCAAAGCCAAGTGTGCCCGTGATATTGGCTACTACCTCCGCATGGTCACTTACTGCCTCGTAGCAGGGGGCACCGGCCCAATGGATGAGTATTTGATCTCAGGCATTAGCGAGATCAACAGCACGTTTGATCTCTCTCCTAGCTGGTATATAGAAGCGCTGAAGCACATCAAATCGAATCATGGTCTCAGTGGCGACGCAGCCTCTGAAGCCAACTCGTACATTGACTATGCAATCAACACTTTGAGCTAACGCATAGGGCCTTATTGGCGGGAGAGGGGGTTGCGCCCCTCCTCCGCCCGAGAGTTCAAGGTTTGTTATTAAGATTGTTCATTTTAAAAAATGTGCCTGCTTCGAGGATTCCAACATGACGAGTGAAACTTCCGCCAGACTTTTAGGATTTGAATCGGCTCAGTCTCCGCCAGTCGAGCTGCGAACCAACGCTTCTGAGGCAGAGATTGAGAGCATCATATGGACGGCTTATCGCCAGGTGTTTGGCAACGATCATGTGATGAGCGCAGAGCGTCTCGTCAGCAGTGAATCGTTGTTTAAGCAGGGGTTCCTCCGAGTGTGCGATTTTGTTCGGGCCTTGGCACTCTCTGAGCTATACAAAGAAAAATTCTTTTACAGCACCCCCCAAGTGCGATTTATTGAACTCAACTTTAAGCATTTTCTGGGCCGCGCGCCCTACGATGAACAAGAGATCTCTGACCATGTCAATCTCTATGTTCAACAGGGTTACGAAGCTGAAATTAGTAGCTACTTTGACGCTTTGGAATATCAGGAAAACTTTGGTGAGCATGTGGTGCCCTACTACCGAGGCTTCGCCACCCAGCGCAGCCAAAAAACCGTGGGCTTTGGTCGCATGTTTCAGCTGTATCGAGGGGCCGCTAGCAGCGATCGCACCCGTACCCACCACCAAAAAGGTCTGCTAACTACAGAACTCGCTCGCAACGCCGCTAGCCCCATAAGAGCTTCAAGCATGGGCAAAGAACTCCAAGGCGTGACTGGTGGCAAACGCGAGCAGCTGTACCGCATTCGAGTATCGCAAGCAGCCAGCAGGCGCACGCCCCAGGTGCGATTGGGCATGCAGGAATATCTGGTGACTTACGAACAGCTCACCCCCACCTTGCAGCGATTGAATCGCCGGGGCAGTCGCATCATCAATATTACATCGGCTTAAGGAGAACAATTCTGTGGCTATTACGACTGGGTCCGCCCGCTTAGGCACTCGCCCCTTTACAGATCAATCCCCGCTTGAACTGCGGCCAAACGCCGCAGCCAGTGACGCGCAAGCCGTCATTGTGGCAACCTACCGGCAGGTCTTAGGCAACGACTACTTAATGCAATCAGAGCGGTTAGTCGCGCTAGAATCTTTGCTGGTCAGCGGCGGCTTGAGCGTTAGAGACTTTGTGCGAGCGGTGGCTAAGTCTGAACTGTACAAAACCAAGTTTTTGTACCCCCATTTTCAGACCCGGGTGATTGAACTCAATATCAAGCACTTGCTGGGCCGTGCGCCCTACGACGAAGCTGAAGTGATAGAACACTTAGACCGCTACCAAAACGAAGGATTCAATGCCGACATCGATTCCTATATCGACAGCGCAGAATATGAAACTCACTTTGGCGATAGCATTGTTCCTTATTGCCGAGGATTTAGCACCCAAACAGGGCAAAAGATGGCGGGCTTTCCCCGCATGTTTAGCCTGTATCGGGGCTACGCAAACAGCGATCGCGCTCAGATCGCAGGCAGTCCTTCTCGCCTAGCCAAAGAGCTAGCACAAGCAGGCGTTTCAGCCATCGTCCCCCCTTCTGGCGCTGACAACAACGGCTGGGCTTATCAGCCAGCAGCTAAGGGCAACGTCACTACTCGCAGAATCTTTGGCAGACCGTGTTCTAGCAGCGATCGCGGCAGTCTCTACCGCATCGAAATTACGGGCAGACGGCTGCCTGGGTATCCCAGCATTCGTCGTAGCAACCGGGTTTTGGTGGTCCCCTACGAAAATCTCTCTCAAACATTGCAGAAAATCAACAAATCTGGAGGCCGGGTGGCCAGTCTAACACCGGCTTGAAACATCCGCAGTGCGGCCGAATAGCAACAAACCAATCCTATTTCAACACCCTTTATTTCCTATTGAAGTACCCATCATGCTAGGACAATGTTCTTCTGGTAGCGTCTCTGAATTAAACAATCGCATCTTTGTCTATGAGGTGACAGGGCTGAGTCAAAACGAAATAACAACGCTCTCCCAGGCCCCCATTCGCACAAGTCATCGTCAGTTTTTCCAGGTGCCTTTTAGTCGGATGAGTCAGGAAATGCAGCGCATCTTGCGGCTGGGCGGAGAGATTGTCAATATCCAGCCTTTGAGCGCGCAGAACGCGACAGCAGTCGCTTCTGAGGAAAAAACAGAACGCGCTGTACCACAAAACAGCGAAACTAATTAATCGCTCAACTGTTGCTTCCTATTCACTGAAACAACAGTTGAGCGATCACTCAAAAAGTTTATTAGGAGACTGATTTCACATGTTAGATGTCTTTACCAAGGTTGTTACCCAGTTTGACAACCGGGGTCAGCTGGTTAGCAATGCTCAAATTGACGCCTTAATGGCAACGGTTCAAGCAGGGGCTAAGCGCACCGATGTAGTCAATCGCATCAGCAGCAATTCTTCAGCCATTGTCACTAACGCCGCTAGAGCTCTGTTTGCCGAACAGCCTCAGCTGATCGCACCAGGCGGTAATGCCTATACCAATCGTCGGGTATCTGCCTGCTTGCGCGATATGGATATTATCTTGCGCTACGTCACCTACGCGGTATTTTTGGGCGATGCTAGCGTACTAGACGACCGCTGTTTGAACGGATTGCGTGAGACCTATGTGGCCTTAGGCGTACCGAGTGCTTCTATGGCAAACAGCATCAACAAAATGAAAGAAGCTGCGATCGCTCTAGCCAATGACCGCAACGGCGTCACGCCAGGTGATTGCAGCTCTTTAATCTCTGAGCTATCCAGCTACTTTGACCGCGCTGCTGCTGCCGTTAGCTAAACGTCCGGCATTTAGACCCTTCACACCATGAATAAAGACACTAGCAAGACGCTAGAGCAACACTTAAAGGAGAGATTATCTCAATGAAAACACAATTAACTGAAGCAGTTGTCGCGGCTGATTCTCAAGGCCGCTATCTGGGCAATACCGAGCTACAGGTCGCCTTTGGTCGCCTGCGCTTAGCAGCCGCTGACCTAGAAGCCGCAAAAGCACTCGGCGCCAAAGCTGACCAGCTAGCTGGCGGCGCGGCCAATGCGGTTTATCAAAAGTACGCATACACCACCCAAATGCAGGGCAACAACTACGCTTCTGACGAGCGTGGCAAGGCCAAGTGCCTGCGAGATATTGGCTATTACGTGCGCATGGTGCAGTACTGCCTCATTGCCGGCGGCACCGGACCTGCTGACGAATTTCTGTTAGCCGGTTTGGCAGAAATGCACAGCAGCTTTGAGCTAGTTCCTGGCTGGTACGTCGAAGCGCTCAAATATATCAAAGCAAATCATGGCTTGTCGGGTGACCCTGCTACTGAGGCCAACTCCTACCTCGACTACATTATCAATGCCCTGATTTAGTCAGGGGCGATGTCTAAAAAGCGGTGCTTTGGAAGCATAAATCAACAATCGCCGTGGGTTGGCTGATTTATGCTTCCGAGCAGCTTAATTGAAGCAATGACACATTTGCAGATCGGTTGATCGATTAGTTGCGTTGGGAGAAAAAGAGAACATGGCTGGACTACAAGAAGCGGGAAGGTTTGGGATTCGGCCCTTTGAGGAAACTGAAAGGGTCGAGCTGCGGCCCCATTGGACTCAAAACGATGTCCAGGCTGTGATTGCAGCAGCCTACCGACAGATATTAGGCAACGAATACCTGATGCAGGCTGAACGGTTAGTTACCCAAGAGTCGCTTTTGGTGCAGGGAACGATCACCGTCAGAGACTTTATTCGAGCGATCGCCCTCTCAGAGCTGTACCGTAAAAAGTTCTTGTATCCCAACTTCCACGTGCGCTTTATAGAGCTTAACTTTAAGCACTTTTTGGGCCGCGCGCCCTATAGCCAAGCTGAAATTTCTCACCATTTAGATCTGTTTATTGCCAAGGGCTACGAAGCTGAGATCGATTCTTATCTGGACTCAGCCGAATATGACAGTAGCTTTGGTGATAGCACCGTCCCCGCTTATCGAGACTTTCAGGTCGACCATCCCGGCCAGCGCGCGGTTGGCTTTAGTAGGCTATTGCAGCTCTACCGAGGCTATGCCAACAGCGATCGCGCCCAAGGTCAAAAACAGCCCAAACTCACCTGGGAAGTGGCCAGAAACTTAACAACGCCGATTGCCTCGGCCTCTCCCGGATCTA
>JBCBDN010000271.1:0-5176 GCA_038529685.1 Cyanobacteria bacterium J06598_1
AAAAATCTGCTATTAGTCGTAAAAAAATGTTTTCTTGTGGAGATTCATTCCCTATAAGTAGACAGCATTAAGTTCAGTGCGATCTCTGAGAAGCGAGCTTCCACTACATATGAAGTCGCCAATGGGAAAATTTGCCTTTCAACACAAAATAGACCATCATCGGCGATGGCCTGCTGTCTGATTACGTTAGTTTCTACATTCTTGGAAGCGTAATAAATTATTATGAATAGTCAAACAGTTATGGGGGTTTGAGTAGTAACGGAACAGAAACCTGCGCTAAGGCTAGATCCATTGCCACGCCTAGCTTTCAGCCTAGTAAAAAGGCTCATTTGGGTCATCAGGGTTCCTCAATGGCCTGAACCCGCCTGCCTTGAGCGCCTCAGCCAGCTCGAAGTAATAGCGACCCAACATATTGATGTGAATGTGACCAAGAGGCGACAACCGAGCAATGTCGTCGGGATCGATCTCTAGGCCCTGAGCGCGGAGGTGACAAAGGGCTCTATCCATGTACAAAGTGTTCCAGAGAATAACAGCATTGGTGACTAGGCCCAGCGTATTAAGCTGATCTTCCTGCCCCTCTCGATAGCGCTGTCGAATTTCGCCTTTGTTGCCATGACAGATCGCTCTAGCCAGACTGTGCCGCCCTTCTCCACGGTTGAGCTGAATCAGAATGCGACGCCGGTAAGCCTCATCATCAATGTAGTTCAGTAGATACAGCGTCTTGGCCACCCGGCCCAGCTCACCAATCGCCTTGCCTAACGTAGAAGGCTTACCGCCCTTTTGCAGTACCCGCATGATTTCCAGCGCACTGACCTTGCCGAGTTTCAACGACCCAGCCACCCGCAGCATGTCATCCCATAAGTCTTCAATGAGATGCACCTTCACCTTCTGTCGGGCGATGCCATCGAGTACGCCGTAGTCAGCCTTCGGGTCGAGTCGCCAAAACCTAGCCATACCCGTATCCGCTAGACGCGGGCTGAACTGATAACCCAGCAACCAGAAAAGACCAAAGACAATATCGCTGTAACCAGCGGTGTCCGTCATCAGCTCACGAGGCCTCAGTCCCGTCCGCTGCTCCAGTAGCCCGACCAGCACCACTAAAGAATCCCTCAGCGTCCCCGTCACCACCAAGCCATGAAAACCAGCGAACAAATCTGATACGAAATTGTAGTAGGTGATGCCCCGTCCACTGCTGAAATACTTGCGATTAGGGCCAGAATTTAACGTCTTCACCGGCACCACAAACCGTAGACCATCGGCAGAAGCGACCTCACCGCCACCCCAAGCTTGAGCAATGGTGACGTTTTTCTGTGCGTTCACCAAACAAGCATTCGACTCAACTAGCGTTTCAGCTCGGATATAGTGCTGTTTTATCCAGGCTAATCGATGCTTCGTGAGGGCAGGTGTATCCTTACGCTGTAAAGGTCTGAGTCCGATGTTGCAAGCCATTGCCACCAAGACAGCGCACAGGCTGGTGGTGACGTTATCAGCGCGAGCCCCTTCCTCATGGGCGTGATTGAAGGCATCGAGAAAGCCTGTTTTTTCGTGAACCTCCAGCAGCACCTCGGGGAGATCCACCCGAGGCAATAAGGCACTCACCTTCGCCCGAAGCGATCGCAAATTTTCAGACTCCTCCAGCTTCTCCAGCGGGCTGATAGTCAGCGAGGGTCTTCCGTTTTCGTCCTCAACTATCTGAACAGCGTCATTCGTCGGCAGGTTCTGAGCCGTCCGGTGGTATGCATCGTTGAGCTGCTGCTTTAGCTGCGTCAACTTCTCGTCAGGCTGCGGTGCAAGATTCAACGTGCGACAAACTTGGCTCCGCACCGCAACCCACTCACGGCCCTGAAACAGTTTCTCCTCTGGGTTGCTCCACTGCACACTCGGAGAAACATACAAGTCCCGACAGCGCAGACCGTTCATCAGCTGTTCCAACACGCAGAAGGTGTAAGCACGGCGATCAATCTCACCTACCGTCGGACAAACCCAGCGCAACCAGCCTTTACTGACAATCGCCAAAGGCGCAGGTGTCATGTCAGGCTTGCGTTTGCCCTCAATCGATTTAAGAAAGGTCACCGCTGCTAGAACCGACTGTCCCGCCTGGGTTGCCTGAAAGTCAATCGTATTCAACAGCGTCGGGAGGAACAGCCGAACCGTGCGCCAGCGGCTCAAAATCTCAGGATAGTACTGGTCGTCGGGTAGACGGGCAATGGACTCTACCTGCTCAACCGCTGCGGCCAGCTGTGCCGAAGAAACCTGAGCAAAGATTTCCTCACGCAGCTGAGTAGCCTCCCGTTCTGGCGCTATCAGAATCGCGCAAGCTACGCTCAACGTCAGCGCTGCCGCATCTAAATCTTTGAGCGTCCGCAGTCGTTCTTTCTTGCCCTGACTAGCCGATTTCAACAACAACTCTTTGGTGAGCAGCTCTAGAACAGTCAACGCATCATCTTGGGCGGTTGCTTCGACATCGCGAGCAAAAGCCAGCAACGTCGCTATCCGCCGAGCTTTCGGCATCCGCTGAATGGTCTGGGCTCTGGACGTGAATGCAGCTCGTGACAGTACCTTCAACCGACTGGGTGGAACATTAGGCAGCACCAGATGACTAACGCCAATTTCCCGTATTCGCTTTAACCGATGGAGTGCGGCCACCAGCGCCGGGGCGCTATGACGCGTCGGGGAACGTCTGAGCCGATCAAGAACAGTTTGCCTCATGTCCATATCCACTTTGAGAACGGCGTCTAGCCGTTGGCACTGTTCGTCTGAGGGCAAGCGGGACAGTAACTTCCAGACCCGCTGTGCTACACGCTCTCGCACTGCTGCCACCAGACGTTCTAATACGCTGACGCCAGGCAGTAAAATCTTCTGCTCCAAGAGTTGAGCGGTCGCAATATCAAAGAGAACACTGGGGCCTTCTGTGCCCACCCAGGCGCGAGCGTAGAGCCAACGAACAAACCGCCAGTGTGCTGGCTGAGCGCTAAAATCCTGATAGCCGTAGTGACACTCGATAAGCGCCGCGTGGCCCCAGCGGGTTTCCTCACGTTCCAGATAAGCTGGTAGGCTACTCGTACTAGCGACCTCTAGCTGTTGTGCCAAATAATCAATGACGTTAGGCGGCACCTCAATTGGATTGGCCAGGAAGGTTCCCAAGAATCGCACCGTCCCTAGCTGCACGGCGAACCCCAGTCGATTATGGTCACCGCGCCGTACTCTTACCAACTGTTGGTCGGCATCGTCTAAATGGAAATATCGCTCAAGTTGAACATCAGTCGGTGTGCCTTGATAGCGCCCGTAGCTTTGTTGTTGTTCTTCAGTCAGGAATCGAACAGGCATAGAGGAAAAGCAACAGATTGTTACCATTATTCTGTACCATTTAGAGTATAGTCTGATTGGTACGCTAAAACATAACGGCACAGCAAGGGTTTCAGCCCTCTATTTCCCGAGGGGTTTAGTTGGTACAAAAAACGGTTGCAATTTACTGTCGAGTTTCGACAACAGACCAATCTTGTGAGCGACAAGCACAAGACTTGTTGTTCTATGCCAAGAAAGCTGATTTCAAAGTTGTTGGAGTTTGGAAGGAGACCGCTTCGGGCACAAAACAGAATCGGGTTGAACGGCAGAAGGTCATGGAGCTGGCGCAGGCGCGGAAGATTGACGCCATTCTGGTGACGGAAATGACTCGCTGGGGGCGCAGCACTCTGGATCTGATTCAGACGCTACAGGAGTTGCAGAGCTGGGATGTCTCCCTGATTGCTCAAACTGGGCTTCAGTTCGATTTAGCAACGCCGCAAGGACGGCTGATTGCTCAGATGATGGCGGCGCTGGCTGAGTTTGAGCGAGACTTAGTCAGTGAGCGGGTGCGCTCTGGGTTAGCTGCTGCAAAGGCCAGGGGCAAGGTCTTGGGCAGGCAACCTGGTCAACGTACGAAGTCTGACCGGCTCGCGCCACAGGTGATACAGATGGTAGAAGAGAAGGTGCCGTATCGCACAATTGCTCATGACTTGAAGCTCAGCAAAACGACTGTCACTGAGATTGTCAAACGGCACCGGCAAGCCCATCCCGATTTCCAATTCCCCAAATCTAAAATGGCGACTCGCAAAAAAGCTCAGACTGTATACCAGCTCAAGATCACGCTAAGAGACATCCGACCACCGATTTGGCGGCGCGTACAGGTGCGTAGTGATGCCACGCTAGGGCATCTGCACTGGGTCATTCAGTTTGCGATGGGTTGGACAAACTCGCATCTCCATTCCTTTTCAATTCAGGGGATGGAGTACTCAATGCTGATGCCTGACCTGGGCCTCGATGATCTCGATATGCTCGATGAGCAGCCGGTCAAGTTGAGCAAAGTCATCACGGGTGAGAAGTTCAAGTTCTTCTATACCTATGACTTTGGCGATTCTTGGGAGCACGAGGTGCTGGTTGAGAAGGTGCTCACGGCTGAGGCTGATACTGACTATCCCACTTGCATCAAAGCGAAGCGGGCCTGCCCCCCGGAAGATTGTGGTGGGTCGTGGGGCTATCAGGAGTTTCTGGAGGCCATCCAAGATGCTGATCATCCTGAGCACGAGTCGATGCTCGAATGGGTCGGCGGTGCCTTTGATCCAGAGGACGCTGAACTCGATACGATCAATGCGCTATTGAAGACGATTCCTTACGATACTGCTGATTTCAATGGCTATATCCCATGACTGAAAAGGGAGGCAACCTGAGTATGTCCCTGTGTTATGGCTACTCAATTCTCAGTACAACACACAGCTAGCTACAACAATTCGAGAGGATTTTCGATGTTGAACGAAGAAAACAAAAAAATAGACAGTCAAGAACGTATAAACTACTGGCTATCTCAGGCCAAAGAAGCCTTGGAAAGAGATGGTGAGGTGACCTACTCACCGTTCTTTCATAAGATTCTGGAAACCGAATCCAATGGCTATTTCATTGCTGCCGAGCTAGCTCGGCTACTGATTAAAGAGTACGCTAGACACGATAGGTACCGGCTCGAAGTCGGCAAGCAAGCAATATGCAACGAGCGGGCTCCTCAAGTCAGTATGAGGGAGCTGTCTATATTCGTACGATGCTGAGCTATCAGGAAAAGTCAGCCGTACCACAAGGAGTTGTCTTCAAAATTCTACCGAATCAGTCGAGTTCCGCCTCTCCTGAATCGAAGAAAACACGAACCTTA
>JBCBDN010000272.1:0-5155 GCA_038529685.1 Cyanobacteria bacterium J06598_1
CTGGGAAACCACCTACCCGCTGGAAGTGTGCTGTTGCTAAAGGGCGCTGACGAGCTACTCGTGGGGTTGAAGCCCGCTTTGGATAAGGCTTGCGATCGCACTGATCTCCTTGTGAACTATCAGCAGCAGCCCCTGCCACCTCTCCGCTTTGAAGAAAGCCTCTGGCTCGACACCTTTTTGCAGCAAGTTGGCATGCGCCCCTGTGCGTCTTCCTGTGCGTCTTAGGTGCAAATCCTGGCAATCCCCACCGGGCTATCTGTATGATGGAAATAAGAATTTTCCATTCACAAAAGCATAAATAGCTAACAGCGATGACAGCCCAAACAACCGGCCTGCCCCCGGCCTCCTCCTCCAATCCCTCACTGCTAGCAAAAACAACAAACGCTTCTTCCTCATCCACAGCTTCTCCCGTAGCGGCACCGCCCCAGCCCTACACCGGAGAAAAGCTGACCTGGGATTGGCGCGGCTACGACATCAAATACGTCGCCTACGGTGAAGGCCCGCCCATCGTATTAATTCACGGGTTTGGCGCTTCCATTGGCCACTGGCGCAAAAATATCCCCGTCCTCGCCGCCGCCGGACACCGAGTCTATGCCCTAGACCTGCTCGGCTTTGGCGACTCCGACAAGCCTGACCTCTTCTATAGCCTAGAGTTTTGGGTCAAGCTAATTCATGATTTTTGGCAAGTAAACGTCAAAGAACCCGCCACGTTTGTCGGTAACTCCATTGGCGCCCTCATGGCCCTCATGACGCTAGTGAGCTACCCCGAAACGGCTAGCGGTGGCGTGCTGCTCAACTGCGCTGGCAGCCTCAATCACCGCCCAGAAGATTTGCCAAAGGGTCTAGGATTTGTCATGGGTGCATTCTCTAAGCTGGTTAGCTCCAACCTCACCGGTCCAATTCTGTTCGACCAAGTCCGCACAAAGAGTAGAATTCGCGGCTCGCTTAAGCAGGTTTATGGCAACCGCAAAGCCATCACCCCAGAGCTAATCGATATTTTGCACAGCCCCGCCTGCCAACCCGGCGCGCAAAAAGTCTTCGCTTCCATTTTGAGTGCGCCTCCGGGCCCTCGGCCTAGCGAACTGCTGCCTCACGTCAGCCAGCCACTCCTGGTTCTCTGGGGAGAAAAAGACCCTTGGACTCCGATCGCTGCCGCTGGTATCTATCAAACGCTGGCCGACGACCCCCAAAAAACCGTCACCTTCCACGCCATTCCCGATACGGGCCACTGCCCCCATGACGAACGTCCTGAAATCGTTAACCCGCTAATTTTGGACTGGCTACACGGGTCATGACCGACGAAGGCTATATAAAATATTGCTGTGAGTGGATTCAAACCCCTTCAGTGACAGCGCCTGATGTTGTCGATCTGACCTGCTATCGTAACGCCCTCCATCGGCTAAACTTCATTGGCGAATATCCCAGTGGCATCGGCTTTGGCAACATTTCCCAACGGCATTCGACCAACCATCTGTCCTCATTTATTATCACTGGCACCCAAACCGGTCACCTTTCTACCCTCACCCCCGCTGACTACGCCCTCGTCACCGACTTCAACTCCACCCAAAACACGCTCACCTGCAAAGGCCAACGCAAAGCCTCCTCCGAATCTCTGACTCACGGCGTTATTTACAGTGCGCATCCAGGGATTGGTGCGATTATTCACGTCCACCACCCGCAGCTTTGGAAAAACTTGCTTCACCAAGTGCCTACTACCGAGGCGAGGGTGCCCTACGGCACGCCCGAAATGGCTGCCGAAACCAAGCGACTGTTCAAAGACGAGCCCCTTTTGCAGCAGCGAATCTTTGTAATGGCGGGTCACGAAGACGGTATCGTAACTTTTGGTGAAAATCTTCAGACGGCGTATCGCGTTTTAATCAACTGGGGCGCAATGATCGGTATAGTCTCAGAATCATTTGCATTACAGCTGCCTTATCAGTAAAAAATAGTGGGAAACAGGCTATGGGAAGCGCTACCGGTGACGCTGAAGCAGGCAACACCCCAAACAATGAACTTCAAGCATCTGAGGGAACAAATCCAAAGATTACTGATTCAAAGCCGACCGATCCAAAGCTGGCTGAACAGATAAAGAGCCAAGTTGCCAGCTTAGAAAATGAATCGCTGACAATTGAGAACAGTGAGGTGCAAGCGCGGATTCGTCACCTGATCAAGCTGATAAAAACGAGCTTACAGTCTCGTGATCTCAATGAGAAAACGCAGCGAGAACTGGCCAAACTGCTCAGTTTGACGCCCACGCTAGATGGTCGCCATGCGCAGCAGCTAAACCTGTTGGATTTGGCGGTCTCCCTTTTATTAGAACCCAATAGTTCTGGACGAGCTGACGGTACGAAGGCAGAGCTACGCTCAAATGCAAAGTCAGCCAAAAATCTAGTTTTTGTACAAGAGACCAGGCGACAGATAGCCCATCAGTCTCGGGCATATCCTGATTTGTTCAAGGCTATTTTTATCACGGGCGGCGGTACACCTTACATTCGGCTCATCTCCGGCTTAAGCTGGTTCTTTTTGCTATTTGTGATGACGCCCTTAGCCGTTGCCGGTATTACCTTTGCCGCTAGAGATATTGCAGGCTTTTCAGCTGCTCAAGAGAAGGTAGAAACCTTGCAGATCGCAGAAAAACAGCTCAAGGCAGACAACACTCGCCTACAAACGCAAGTTAATGCTTTGACTCGCCGCAGAGATGCGCTCGCCGCGCAGTTAGGACGTACCAACAGTCAAATTGCGGTTATTGTTCCGGAGGCGTCGGCTAATGGTGCAGAGTCTTCAACAGAAAATATATCAGGAGCGGCTGACTCTCAGGCGGCCTCAAGTAACGATTCAACCAATCCCACTGGCGTTTTAAATAGGCCCGAGAGTAATCCTCCTAACACCTCAGTATCCACTGATACAATATCTGTTGAACTTAAGGCACTCAATGAAATTAGAACAGAAATTGAAACAGAACTCAGCTCTAATACCAACCGGGTGATGGAAGCCGATGAATCATCAGAAGAGACCGATTCAGGCACAATCGATAATGATTTGGATGAGGTTGTGCTTCCTTCAACGAGAGGTGAAACAGCTGCCGACCGCATTTTTACGACTAGCTTTTCTCTGATCCTGCTAGCAGTTTCTATGGGCGCGCTAGGTAGCACTATTAGCGTAATCGTAAGGGCCAACACGTTTATCCGTCAGGCTCAAGAAAATGACAATGACCTGTTCTTGACAGGCTTCTTTCGGCCCTTCGTAGGTATGTCATTTGCTATTTTTTGTGTGGCGCTCGTAGAGGCGGGTATCTTTTCAGGTATTTTTGACCTAACGAATCGAAAGGATACGGATCGGACTTATTTTTATGTCGCGATCGCATTCGTCGCCGGATTCAGCGAACGCCTCGTCCGCGATGTCGTCATCAAAACAGAAGACACTCTCGCCGGGCCCACAGGCAACAGCAACCGATGGAGTTAAAGTGAGCACTGGCACAACAGCAGGCCATAGTGTGAGGCCATAGTGCGAGGCAGCGCCACAAGGCTACACCAACGACTTCACTCAAAAGCTCAAAATCAGCCCTAACCGGTGGCTGAGCGTAGCCGAAGCCAGAACCCGTCGGTCTGTACTCCACTCACCACAGCCCGCCGGCCTTCTGCGCCCTGCCCCGACAAATAGCTCAGTGCCACCTCAATCGGAGCGGGTGGCAGCACTGTCAACCGCTCCGACCATTCAATCGCTACAATTCCTGGCTCTACCTCCACCCCATCCCAGTAGGTCTCCAAAAACAGCCCATCTGCCTCAGCGCCCGATAGCCGATACAAATCGATGTGGTACAGCGGCACCCGCCCTCTGGTGTACTCGTTGATCAGCGTAAACGTCGGGCTGTCGATTTCCTCAATCCCTAATCCCTGACCCAATCCTTGCACCAGCGTTGTTTTACCGCTGCCCAGATCGCCCTTTAGCAACAGCACACTTCCAGCGGGTAGGTGGTTTCCCAGTGCTCGCCCCAACGCCTGTGTTGCCTGCGCGTCTGGCAGCTCAATCACCATCCGTTCAATTCCTTCTATCTAACGGTCCCTTCTGTATACACTGTATACAGCCCTCAGCACACTCAAAACTCAATCTTTTATAGTTAATCGCCCTTCCATGATTATCACCGTTGCCAGCTTCAAAGGCGGTGTCGGCAAAACGACAACAGCCATCCATCTCGCTGCTTTTCTTCAAGGACAGGCTGAAACGCTGCTGATTGACGCTGATCCTAACCGTTCTGCCCTGGGCTGGGCGAGCCGAGGCGAACTGCCCTTTCAGGTCATGGACGAGTGGAGCGCCGCCGTCCCCGATGGCAACGTCGTGATCGATACCCAAGCGCGCCCCACCCCCGAAGACATTTCTGCCCTAGCAGAAACCTGTGACTTGCTGGTTTTACCCACCACACCCGACGTGCTGGCTCTAGACGCCCTTGTTTTAACGGTAGAGCATCTCAAAGCCATCAATACTGGCCACTATCGCATTCTTATCACAGCTATTCCGCCTCGCCCTAGTAAGGCTGGCAAAGAAGTCAAAGAGCTTTTAGAAGAGGCAAAGTTGCCCGTATTTAAACAAGGAATTCGTCGATTTGCTGCCTTTCAAAAGGCCGCGCTGAAAGGAATACCTGTATATGCTGTGAAAGATGCCCGCGCCGAAGCCGGCTGGCAAGACTACGAGAATGTAGGCAACGAGATATTGGACATCATGGAAGCCAGAGCGCTAACCATCAAAGCGCAAGAAGTTCCTGAGATTAAAGACTTTTTCTGAGGCTTTCCGAATTGGCCTGCTTGGAACCTGACTGTCGTTTTTGCTGAATGCGTTTATGCAGACTCGCTGTTTTCTTTTTTGTAGACACTTAGAATATGTTCGATCTGTGGCTTATAAAAGCCTATCCAAGAGTTCTCGCCTTGCAGCAATATGCCGACTACTTCGTCAACTTTGAGCACCATTGCTAAAGCTTCCAACCAATAGATTCCCACATGCCCTTCCGCCACCATCGGAGAGGTCTCCATCGTGGCTACTGGCATAAAGGAATCTCCCCTAGGCCCTGCTACGTTACGAATTTGTATGCTGGTAGAAGCATCTGTCTTGAACATCTCACCTGGCTTGGCATCGTTAAAGTCAGTGCCTAGCGATGCCAAGC
>JBCBDN010000273.1:0-5155 GCA_038529685.1 Cyanobacteria bacterium J06598_1
GTCCAAAAATGCCGGAGTGCGGACGACGGTCTGAAAATCTTACTATTCCATCCTCAGAAGAACCGAAGTAAACATAATCTGCTTGTACTTCAGAGAAATTCGTATCACTGTTGATACTCCAGTCTTTAATTCCGGCTCCTGTGAGGGTAGCTTTAGAAAAATCAGTTCCGAGAACGCGAGTGACTGATAGATCAGCTTGAGTAAGGTTGGCACACGTCATATCAGCATCGCTAAGGTCAGCTCCACTCAAGCTGGCACCACTGAGGTCAGTTCCAATAAATTTTGAGCCTCTAAGGTCAGCACTTCTTAATTCAGCGCTGCGGAGATTAGAGCCACTAAAGTCAACATCAATAAGATTAGCGTGAAAGAGAAAGATGCTTGAAAGATCGGCATCTTTCAAGCTAGCCTCACGAAGATCGGCTTTATCAAGGGAAGCATCATCAAGATTAACTCCCTTTAAATCAGCCCGGCGAAGATTTGCATTCAGAAAATTAACTCCCCTCAAATTGGCATCGACGAGAAGAGCCTCATGGAGATGGGCATCTCGTAGGCTAGCATTTTCTAGGTTTGCTTTGTAGAAATTTGCTTTGCTTAGATTAGCGGCATCCAGACTCGCGCCCTTGAGATTGGCATTACTGAAATTAGCCCCACTGAAATCAACGTGTTTAAGATTGGCATTGGAAAGATTGGCATTACTGAAGTTGGCACCTGAAAGAACTGAAGAACTAAAGTTGAGAGAATGTAGGTCCGCCTCACTGAAGTCGATATTCTTTACATTGAATGTGGTGTGCAGTTCTATCTCCCGCCATCGATCCCAGTCTTTAGCCGTTCCCCTTAGACTTTTTAGTTCTTTTTCACTAGCCACTACCAGATTTTTTCTCCTAATAAAGCAATCCTTGGTAATTGCAGTATCTATTCAAACATTACTAATTGTCCATGCTTCACACTGTCGAATAAATCGACTGAGTATAACTTGCTCACAAGTCCATCCCCTGATCGCGCTCCTTAGCCCGTTTCTTCTGACGCTGCTGCAGCTGCTCTGTTTGCTTAACCGGCCCCTGCTTTTTCTCTACAGGCGGCTCTGACGTTTCAGCCTCAGTCAATCGCGATTTAACCCGTTCTAATAGCTCAGGATCTACACCCCTAAGAATCGCTTCTGCTACTCCATCAGCCCTCGTGGGTTCAACATGTCTATCGGACTCTCCCAGGTCGTGAGATCGAGCTAAGGGACTGCTCTGCTCACGACCTGGGAAAGTCGCTGAACCAGCCGATAAATAATCAGCAGAGATCGCAGCTGTTACAGCCGATATCTCCTCCAGGGTTTGCTCTAGTTTGATGCTAGTTCGCAGCCTTTCACGGTTCGCTTGCTGTCTAGCAATGTCACGATTCACTTTACTGATACGGCGTGACTCAGCGGCAACCTGCGTTGAAATACCTCTAGCTTCCATTTCCATCACCTTCGCACCCAAATGGATTTGTGGCTCACGTTCTACACCCTGATCTTCTAAGCTGCGGTGGTCAATACGCTCTGCATAACCAGCCCGTTCTAGTGCCTGGTTTGCATGTTCGGCCCATGCCTGCCGGTGAGCTGCGATTGCAGCTCTCTGGTTCCATGCCCTTTTCTTTTTCCCAAAGCCCTCTCGGTCTACTGAGCGCATCGTCAGCATGATGTGCGCGTGGGGGTTGTGCGAGTCGAAGTCGTGATAACCAATATCGGCAACCATCCCTTCGCTGACAAATTCAGACTGCACATACTCGCGGGCCAGTGCTTGCTTCTGCCAGTGGCTCAGCTCAGCAGGCAACGCAATCATCACCTCCCGTGACAGCTGCGCATCCTTCCGTTTCTCAACTCGTTCAACTTCGTTCCACAACGTCACGCGATCGCCCAGCCGCTCCGGCGCACCCACCGGCAGCAAAATCTCACTCCCATAAATATCGCTCTTGCCGGTGTAGTCATGCACCTTCCCCGTCCGCTCATCTCTGACTTCCTCACCCGACCGATACGCAGCCGCTGCCGTCGCGCTTCTACCAGCGCTGCGACCGATCACCTGCATTCGCATACTGAAGATTGCCATATTGCTGCGGGACTCTTCTCCAAGGGGTTCTGGGGCTTCGCCCCGACGCACTGTTGCGAAGCAACGTATAAGTGCGCCCTTCCGTTCTGGGAGAACGACGGGATGGGGGGCTGGCGGGGATACCTTATGGGCTGTTCTCTCGGAACGGGGCTCCTGTAAGGGAGCCGAGGGGCAGGACGTAATAGGCTAGCCGGTTACGAAATGCTACAGACCTCGGGATGGTGCTCCTGCATTTCAGTATTCGTGAGCAGAGGCGGTGATCCAGATCACTTTAATGCTTCGTCACATGGAGGATCAGGATGTCTGCAAAACTTGAACGTTTACTGGAGAAGGAAGCTCAGCTCAAGGCGCAGATTCAGCAGGCGAAGGCGGCTGAACGCACGCTGGAGAAAAAGCGTGATACAAGGCGAAAGATTTTGATTGGCGCGGCGGTGATGGCTCGCGTTGAGCATGGGGAGTGGCCTAAGAATGATCTGCTGGCCATGATGGACGGGTTTCTGACTCGGCCTAATGAGCGGGATTTGTTTGGCCTCGATGGTGATGGGGCTGATGACGTGGGCGGTGCTCAGCCTGGGCCTCAGGCGAAGGACAAGGCTGAGGCTGGTAAGAAAAAACCTCAAGGGAAGAAGCAGGCGCGGATGATGCCTGAAAGCAATCTCGATATCGAAGCTGAGTTCAATCTATAAATTAATTAGGGCGTTTCTTTATGACGGCTATTCATTGGATCGGCGGCGAGAAGGGCGGCGTCGGCAAGTCTTTCGTCTGTCGCTCGGCGATCGAATATTTTCAAGCGAAGGACTTTGAGTTCATTGTCTTCGATACCGACAGGAGTAATCCTGATGTCCTCAGGCTCTACAAGCTGGCGGCGGGCTGTCGGCCTGCCATTCTCTCTGAGGCGGAAAAGTATGAGGTCGCGGCTGGCACTATTTACAATGCGGCGCTGGAGGAGAAGCTGCCGGTGTTGGTCAATCTCGGGGCGGCTTCTTTTCGCTCTTTGATGACTTGGATTGAGAAAAATTATGTCTTGCGCTCGGCGAAGCTCAATGACATTACTTTCTACAACTGGTTTGTCTCGAATGGCGGCTCTGGTTCTCTGCGACAGTTTGGTGAGGCGTTGGATTACTTCGGCGATTCGGTGCAGCATGTCTTTGTCAAAAACTACGGCATGACGGATGACTGGTCGGCGCTTGATGACGATACGGCGCTGATGAAACGGATTAACGATGAGAATGTGATTGTCATCGACTTTCCTCGCTTTGTTGGCAATCTCGACCGCAATCGGATTGAGAATTTGGGGTTGACGTTTGCGGCGGCTCAGCAGCATGAGGCGTTCGATACCCTCGCGCAGCAGCGTATCAAGTTCTACCTCGATGATGTCTTTGATGAGTTCGAGCGGGCGGGGGTGTTCGGTGGCTAGAAATCGAAGAGACCCGGAGCAGATCTATCGCGATGTCATGGCTAAGTTCGACCCGGCGACTCGGGACCGGATTCAGGGGGTCATTATTGACTATGGCGTGGAGAAGGCGGACCCGTTCTTTCTTGTCTTTTTGGCGATGGGCCATTTGCTGACGTTGGTGCAGACGGCTCCTGAGAATTGGCAGGCTTTGTTCGATGACTTCAAGGGAGATTTAGATGCATGGACGACGCAAAACCTCAGAACACTGGAGGCGATCAACGAGCAAAGTCAGATTTCGGAGCGGCTGATCCAAAGCTTTCAAGAGCTATCGAGCTTAACGACCTCATCGAGTGCAGAAACGCGGCGGCTGCACGGCGAATTGACGAGGTTGAACACGGAATTAGAGTCGCTCAAGGGCAGCTTGAGTCAGGCGGCGAACAGGATAGACAGCAGCAATCAGGCGTTGGCCAAGAAGTTCGGGCGCACAGAGAACAAGGTGGCGGCGTTAGAAAGGATGCTGACTTGGACTTTGAGATGTAGTGCGGTGACGTTAGCGGTTGTGATTATCGGTGGGGCGGTTTCTTATGGGCGACTGGCGAAGGAGGTTGAGTTTACTCAGCTGATGCTGGTTGCTGAGCGGAAGAAAACTGGCTGGATTTTAGAGAAGGCCGATCGGGCGGAGTGTTGGTATGGCATTAAGCCGCAGAGCGATCCGCAGTGTCAGTGAGGGGAGGCAAGAGAAAGACGCTCGGCGCTGAGCCACATCCGGGGGGACGATTATCAGTGATCGGCTTCGGGGGTAGGTGGTGTCCCCCCGAATTGGGCAAGAGCTTAGCGGGGCATCGCCCGTCTAGGGGTGCGCTTCGCCAATGAAAACTCAGCGGGGCGATCGCGGGGCGGGTTAAGGCGATCGCAGTTTTCATCGCCCCTGGACTTGAGAATAATGGGCTGATGTGGAGGTGTTGGAATAGCCGGGAGTTGCGTTAGGGATAGGAGCGGAATCGCGAGTGGTTCTGAAGCCTTAGGTGAGCTTGGCCGGTGGGGGCTGACGGTAGGAAGACACCGGCGGCTTAGCGAATCTGGCTGAACGTCCCCCGTGATTGGTAGCGGATAGCCCGACCCGCAGGGGAACGCCCTAAACATTCACCCTCAAACGACCCACAGCAATATTAAAAAGGCGATTAGCTGCCGTACCCATCACGGAAAAAATCAGCGCTAGAAGATTGGCCGTGGTCTCCATCAAACTTGTAATAACTGAGCAATGAAAAAGAGAGGCAGCGGATGCGCTGCCTCTCTTTTCGGTGTGGTTAGGCTATGGTCATTCTCGTGGTCCGTGGTTGTGGTCGCAGCTCAAACCCGCATGTGGTCGTTGACCACAGTCCGACCACATGCGGGTTTTGTGGTCAACCACGAACCACAACCACACCACCACGACATCATTAATCAAGACTGCGATCGCTCGTAGGTGTCGTCATCGAGGCGCGTGAGTAGGTCGTACTCCACCAGCTGCTCAAATACCGTTTTGATATCCTCGGCGGTCGAAAACAACGGGCGCAGCTTTTTGTTTGCCCGCGCTTCCCTCGGGGTGAACTGCATCTTACTTGTCACCTCAATCCACTCCATCACGGCCACCATGCCGGGGATAGATGTGTGCTGTTTGCATAATGCCCACTGACTGGGCGTT
>JBCBDN010000274.1:0-5154 GCA_038529685.1 Cyanobacteria bacterium J06598_1
AGAGATCGGCTGACGAATGGAGGCGCTGTTGGGCACTTACTCTATTCATCAGCGCTCATGTCAAAGATTCTATGCCGGTAGCGGCTCTAGGTTTGTATGTCTAAACGTTATCCATTTGAGGGCGATCGCCCACTCCCTACTCAGCCACCCTCTGTCAAAATTGTGATTCTTTCAGCGGGCTACACGCTGTTCTTTTTAGTCCTGCTGTTCTTGGCATACCGAGGAACCTTGCCCGTTGGCCGACTGACGAATTTCCACAACGCAGACAAGCTGGGCCACCTAATTTTGTACTGTATTCCGAGCTACTTAGGACACTGCCTCTGCCGCCGTAAGCACTACAAAATAGGGGGCCCACAGCAACGATCTATCCCCGTATTCCCCGGCTTATTTACCCTATTTACCGTCACCGAAGAACTGGTCCAAGGAATGTCGCCCAACCGAACGTTAGACGCAGGCGATATGGTGTGTAGCCTGATTGGTATTGCAGTGGGCTACTGGCTCGCGCAAAGGCAAAGCGAGGCGTTAGGAGCGTCAAGAAGAGAAAGCGCTAGAGATTGAAGTTTCTATTTGAAGTGGGAGGCCCGCCAGCGGGTACGACGTGGCGATTTACGACGGCTTTGTTGCTTTCTTGCTGGGTGGCCATATCGACTGCGATCGCAGCAATCTGCACATCCAAACAGCCCATCGGCACTCGCAGGTCGGCGCTGGCTTCTAAATACCCCAGCGCATCGGGAGTAAGGCTGGTGAGCAGCTTAGGATCGCCTACGAGGGAACGGCTCTGCCGGTCGACCATCCACAGTTTAATAAATGGCTTGTACACCGAAGGGCGCGTCCGTACGGTAACCGTAACCGTGTCTCCAGCCACAAAGTCGCCTCTCGGTACACTGATCACCGGTAGCTCCATCTCTGGAAAATCTTCGGGCGGGAGAGAGGAACTGCTGAAAGACCCAGTGCTGAAAGACTCAGTGCTGAAAGACTCAGTGCTGAAGGATTTATTGCTGAAGGATTTATTGCTAAAGGGCACGCCAGCGCTGGCGGCACCGGTGCGGGGGGCATCGGGAAGGGGCGGTCTGCCTTGAGCGGGCGATCGCTCAGAGGGCGCTGGCAAAGGGGCTGGACGATAGGTTTCATCCGCAGGCGGGGCTGTATTCGCAGACGGTTGCACCGAGTCAGCAGCAGGTGGCTGATCGTAAATGACCACTTCGCTATTAGCCGCAGGGGCATCGTCCCAATCGGAACCAAACGGGGGGCGATCCATCCCAGCCGTTGGGCTAACACCCGCTGCCTCCATGTTTTTGGCCAGCTGAGTGGCTTCTTCGCGGCCCTCATGCGTCAGGTTAGAGAGCCGGTTCCAAAAATGGTCTTTTAGCTTCAGCGATTTGAACGCCATACTGGCCTCAGTCTGACGTTTGGACTGCTGCTCCCGGCGAATTTCTGCCTGGGTCCGAAAATCGTTAGACGGCGTTTCACTTTCTGCTGCTGTTTCTGCTGCTGTCGCATCTGCCGCATCTGACCCGGCATTGGAGTCTTCTGAGGGGCGCACAGGCAGCACAGGGGAGGTCATCGGCAGCGCCCCTTCTATACCGGGCGGCTCTAGCGCCGCCATATCCGCTGGCTGAGAAGCTAGGTCACCGTCAATATCTTCTAGCAGCGCCGCGATCTGAGAGGTTTCTAGATCATCATCTTCGATGCTGGTGCCCATGAATTGTGCAGGCTGTGAAACAAGGGAGGGACGCGGTGCAAACGGTTCCCCAAGGGGCTGGTCGGCTAAGTCTTGAGGGGAAGAGTCTAGTGGGGAAGTGGGATCATTTAGACCCTCACTCGGACCATCATTCAAGCCGTCGCTTGCGCTTGGACCATCGCTGACGAGCAGCGGCTGATAGACATCTTGAGCCTGAGGAAAGGTAGGGAGCTCAGCAGACTGACCCGCATAAGCATCTACAGAATTAGCGGTCGCAACAGCCGCGTTGCGGTCCAGCTTAGGCGGCAAAACAACGCCTACCGCAGGCGCTACACTCTGCCGAGTGGGGTCAAGAATAGGAGAAATCAAATCGGGTTCAAAACCAGGTTCTGCCGCTGAAAGCGTCTCTGCATTACCAGAGAGCGCAGCGATTTCTTCAGCAAAGGTACCAGGGTCTCGGTTAGCCACCTCATCAATGAGCTGAGCGATACCGGCTGTGATGGTGAACGCCGTGGCGCTCAGAATCTTAGCCGGTTCATCGTCATCGATAGCCGCTGTTCGCAGAGAAACTTCGCCTAGGACCACCCGCGTTTTCACATTGGCAGGCAGCTGAATTTTGACTTTGAAGTCGGCAGGCAGCCGCTCCAAACTCAAGGGGCGATGGGCCTCCATAATGACACTGGCTGTCTCTGGGTTTTGTAAGCGCAGCCATAGCTGACTTGCCCCCTGCATCGGCAATCCGTCTGAGAGCGCCTGCACCTGGCCGGTAATGGTCATGGCCTGATTGCGTCTGGCTAAAAAGGCTTGCTGCCGTAAAGACACCCGGTAAACAGAGTCCAGCAGGCTGGTATCGATGGTGTCGTGGAGTGATTGGCCCTGGCGCTGCAAGTTATCTTGCAGCATGGCCTGCGCTTGAACGAGCGGCGTATCGCCACTGCTGCTAGGCAGGGGGGAGGCCGCAGACGCGCTGGCATCTTCAATTAGGGTGCTGTGCGCGGTCTCGGTATCTTCTGGGACGGGCCATTCTGACGACCAGTCTTCGTCGGTGGGCGCAAAGACTTCTAGCTGTACGGTGTATTCCCAGCTGTCGGTCGAAGGGGCAGGCAAAGAAGCGTCGCCTTCAAGCGCTTTGGGACTGCGGCAGGTGAGTTCCCACTGACCCGGCTGCAAATACACGAAGGGCATGACCACCACGAGGCCCGCATCGTTGGTTTCAGAAAGGCGGTTGCGGACGCGCTTGCGGGGAGGCATTTCGGTGGTGACGAGCTGGCTCACCTTAATTTCCATTGGGGTATTGAGGCGATCGCTATGGGCAACCACCCGATAGCGCCCTTCCAAAATTTCTACCTGTTGGGTTTCCAACGGCAGCCAAGTTTCATCGCCTTCTTTCTGAATCAGAAATTCCCAATATTTCATGTCGCTCGCTTCAGATCACCGGAATACACTTCAAGCCTAGTTAAATTAATTTTGATTGATAGGTTCTCTAATCAGAATTCCCGAAACGTGTCTGAGCAAACCCCTTACCGCTTACTCAATCTCACATTTCTCGAACATAGGTCCACACAAGAAGTATAGAAGAGATCGTAACAGACGTATTTGATGGGAAGGTCTACCGGATGTAACGGTTGGCCTATCTTTGAGGCTAATCTAGGTCAGCTCTGATACAGCAGCTACTCCTGATAGTCGGTTTGAATGCTGACATCTAGAGTGTCTTCATCCACAGACACATAAAGAATATTGGGCCGACAGCAGACTTGGCAGTCTTCAATGTAAGACTGTGTGGAGCCAGCAGAGAGGTCGACAAAGGTGGTGCTGGTTTCGCCGCAGAAGGCGCAGGCATATTCGGCGGTGGTTTGCATAGAATTTAATATTTAATTAAGCAATTAGCCCAAAAGGTAGAGTTTGTCAACAGATTTTTTACTTTCCTGAGTGCCCATGTTACATTGGTTTACATAAGTCAAACGAGGCTACTTTTATGACAACTGCAATTTTAGAGGCTCTCATCGTGATTGCTGGCGTAGCTGTCGTTGCGAGGGGCGCTAGCCAGCCTGTGCCTGAAGCAATTCCAGTTCGCGTCCGTAATGACGAAGGACGCAGTTAGGCGTTTTCCTAACTGTGTGCGAGCCGTCTCGCAGTTACTGAAAGGTGATTTTGAATGAAAGCGCCCGTCTTAGTTGACGAGCGCTTTTGTTTTTATGAGCGCGCGCAGCCGAAAACCGAAGGGTGAGCGGAGCCGAATCCCTGGCCCGGATCGCGATCGGGATCTCAGGCTGGGTTCTGGCTTCGACTACGCTCAGCCACCGTATTTACGGCATTTCCGTGTTGCAACGTTGGATACGTGAAGGCATGGACTGTGCTCTTTATGTAATCACGGTGGGTTTGTCACGGCCTGTTAGTGCTTTCAGCTTAGAGACTTCGTCAGCAATCACAATTAGTGGCTTAAGCGCTTCTTGTGGATCGACGTTGTGTTTGGACTCGTCGGGTTCGTAGCTTTCCAAATACAGGCGAACGGTTGCGCCTTGGGTGCCGGTACCAGAGAGGCGAAAGACCATGCGAGATCCATCTGTAAAGCCGATGCGGACGCCTTGCTTGTTGCTGACGCTGCCGTCGATGGGGTCGGTGTAGCTGAAGTCATCGGCGTAGTCTACGGTGTAGTCGCCTAGGGTTTGGCCGGGGAGAGAGGAGAATTGCGATCGCAGTCCTTCAATCAATTCATTCGCCTTACCGCTATCGACCCCCTCATAGTCATGACGCGAATAAAAGTTGCGTCCGTACTCTTTCCAGTGGTCTACCACAATAGCTTCGACAGACTGCTTTCGCTCTGCGAGAATATTTAACCAAAACAGCACTGCCCACAATCCATCTTTCTCTCGAACATGGTCAGATCCTGTGCCGAAGCTTTCTTCACCGCAAACGGTAATCTTGTCTGCGTCTAGCAGGTTGCCGAAAAATTTCCAGCCAGTGGGCGTTTCGTAGCAGTCGAGGCCGAGCTTTTCGGCCACGCGGTCAGCGGCTTGGCTGGTGGGCATGGAGCGAGCAACACCAGAAAGGCCATTCTTGTAGCCGGGAACGAGCTTGGCGTTGGCGGCGATGAGGGCGAGGGAGTCGCTGGGGTTCACGAAAAAGTTGTTGCCGAGGATCATGTTGCGATCGCCATCCCCATCCGAAGCAGCCCCAAAATCCGGCGCATCTTTGGCAAACATCGTTTCTACCAGGTCATGCGCGTACACCAGGTTCGGATCGGGGTGACCGCCGCCAAAGTCTTCTAGCGGTTCACCATTGGTGACAGTGCCTGCTTTTGCGCCGAGGGCCTGCTCAAAAATTTGCTTGGCATAGGGACCGGTCACCGCGTGCAGCGAGTCCATACACATAGAGAAATCGCTGGTGAGCAGCTGACGGATCTTGTCGAAGTCAAAGAGCTTCTCCATCAGTTCAACGTAGTCAGCAACAGAGTCAACGACCTCAACCGCCAT
>JBCBDN010000275.1:0-5141 GCA_038529685.1 Cyanobacteria bacterium J06598_1
CTCAATCAGCGTCACTCCAAGCTTCCGATCAGTTTCAAAAGATCCTCAAACAGACCATGGCCACTCACTGGGAATGTCTGTGGATAGTCGCTACACTTCGCCTGGATTTTGAAGCTCAGTTTCAAGACGAGGCTTTGCAAGAAGAGTGGATGAACGCTCGGTTTGTTATTTCACCGATGGGTCAAGCTCAGCTGCGAGCCGCCATTGAGCGACCGGCAGCGGCCAGAGTCTTGTACTTTGAGCCTGCGAGCCTGGTCGATCAGCTGATCGAAGATGTTGCGCAAACGCCAGGAGCCCTCCCACTCCTCTCATTCACCCTCAGCGAAATGTACCTGCGCTACCTAGAGCGCCGCAGCGACAACCGAGCCCTCACAGTAGAAGACTATCGAGCCTTGGGCGGTGTCGTTGGCTCCCTAACGCAACGGGCCAATCAAGAATACGCTGAACTGGTCGCAGAAGATAAATCCTACGCCCAAACCATTCGGCATGTCATGCTGCGCATGGTAGCGGTTGAAGGCGGTGAGCTAGCCCGGCGGCGAGTGCCGCTCTCTGAGCTGGTGTATAAAGATAAGCTGGTGTCTGGAGATAACAAGAAGAATGCGCGAGTACAAACGCTACTGCAAAGACTGGTCGCGGCTAGGCTAATTGTGAGGGGGCAAGAAGGTGATAGCGAAGCCTACATAGAACCCGCTCACGACGCACTTGTACGCGGATGGGACAAACTCCTCCGCTGGAAAAATGAAGAACAAGAGGCGATCACACTCCAAAGAAGACTCTCACCTGCAGCCAAAGAATGGCATCAGCAACGTTACCTAAACGCTAACAAACAGACCAAACAAGCCAAAGGACTCCTGTGGAATGACAACCCTCGCCTAGGTCTGCTTAAAGAAGTCCTCAGCTCACCGCGCAACTGGCTGAACCAGATAGAATCCGACTTTGTAAAAGCCAGCACTCAGCTGAAACGCAGTAAGCAAAGGCGCTTTATTGGCTCGCTATTTGGCGTGATTGCGTCGCTAAGTGTACTCAGCTTCATGCTAGAGCAAACGTCCTATGAGCGGTACATCACCAGCGAGCGCAACATTGCAGAACGCATGGCCGCCGAAGCAGAACTGCTCGTCACCAAGTCCTCTGCCCAGCAGCGAACCGGCGCACTGCTAGCCCTCAGAGCCTATAGCCTTCTGCAGGATATCGGCGAAGACTCTGCCAGGGTTAATCAAGTACTTCGCAAAAGCCTAGCGGTACTCCCCCAAACCACAACCTTTACCCACAATGGCGCAGTCAACGCGATCGCCTTCAGCCCAGATGGCACCACCATCGCCACGGCCAGCGAAGACTGCTTTGCCAGCCTTTGGAGCGCAGCCACTGGCACGCAGACGCCTCAAAAACTGTTGAACTTTGCACACAAAGGAAAAGTAAATGCGATCGCATTTCACCCCGATGGCACAAAAGTGATGACCGCCAGCGATGACAAAACCGTCAAGGTCTGGGACACCAAAACGGGTGATGAGCTGAACACCATCGAGCATAAAAGTCGCGTACGATTCATTAGCCTCAGCCCTCCGCAGACGGGAACCAATAGCAGCGTCAATAGCGGACGGTGGCTAGCCACGCTCAGCGGCAACAAGCTGCAGGTATTTGAATCGGCAACCGGCAAAGCCATACTAGCGGCCAGCCTGCCAAACAATCCAAAAAAGCCCACCAGCGCCGTTCGCTTCAGTCCAGACGGCAACCGACTAGCCGCTGCAGACGTAAACGGAAACATCAACATTTGGACAATCAACAATCAACAATCTGTTTTGCAACAAACCCTAGGCCAACGCATCAATGCGATCGCCTTCAGCCCCGATGGCAACCACTTAGCCGTCGCCAGCAGTGATGGCAAGCTCCGCGTTATCAACCTCACAACTGGCGCAACAACCCTCTCCAAAACCTACGACAACATCGTTAGAGACGTCACCTTCAGCGCAGATGGTCAGAACATTGCGATCGCTGTTTTCGATGAAACAGCCCGCATCATCAATGCAACAACAGGCGATCAGCTAGTCCGATTCAACCACGAAGACGAAGTGAGAACAGTTGCCTTTAGCCCCGATGGAAAGCGCCTCCTCACCACCAGTCTCGGCGCGTCTGCACAGGTATGGGACATCCACAGCGAAAGCGTCATCGACACCCTTAGCCACGAAAACGCCATCACCGCTGCCAGCTTCAGGCCCACGCGCCCCGCCGAACAATCCCTCTCTCTCTCAGGCACTAACACACTCACAGGCACTAACACAGACACTCAAGCCTCAAAGAATAAAGGTACTCAAGCCTCAAAAAATAACAGCCTCGACAGCTACCAAGTCGCAACGGCCAGCAAAGATGGCACCGCTAAAATGTGGAGCACGGCTCCTAGAGTAGATACTCGCCAATTCTCCCATGACGACACCGTACGCAGCATTGACTTTGGTGCGGCAGACGGCAGATGGATTGTTACGGCTAGCCGTGACGGTACCGTAAAGATTTGGGACACCACCACAGAAGAGGTGATCCAAACATTGCCAATGACCGCAGGGGCAAAGGCACTCACGCTAGAAGTCAGCTACGACTGTAAGCGAATTGTCACAGTCGACAGCGATCGCACCGTGCGGCTATGGGATGTAGAACAAGCCAAGTATCTTTTCGAGCACACCCATACCGCAGATATTACCGCCGTTAGCCTCCATCCCGACGGCACCCTGGTTGCCACTGCCAGCAAAGATAAAAAAGCACGGGTCTTCAACGAGAAAGGAGAGATGCTGTCGGCCCTAGCTCACGAAGGGGGCGTTCGATCCGTCAAGTTCGACCCCAAAGGCACTCGCCTAGCCACTGCCAGCTTCGATAAAAAAGCAAGAATATGGGACGTTGAACGCGGCACCCTAGCACTCATCCTAAGGCACAACCATGCCGTAAGCGAGGCTATATTTAGCCCGAACGGTCGATACCTAGCAACCGCCAGTGATAGCAGCAAAGCAGCCCTGTGGGATTTGCAAGACGGCTGGGATTTGCAAGACGGCACTGTAGACCAAGAAACGCCAAACGTTCTATCGATACCCACCTTTCAGCCCCGTCATCACAACTGGGTAAACACTGTTCGCTTTAGCCCCGATGGCACTTTGCTGGTCACCGGCAGCCGCGATCGCACTGCCAAGGTGTGGGATTTAGAAGGCAAAGACCCCCATAGCGGCGGCTTCTGGGACGTCAGCCGTTTCTGGCCTGCAAACAACAACAGTGCGCCCACCCTCCGAGACACCTTTAACCACAGGCAGGCGGTCAATACTGTCAGATTCGATAGACGAGGCGAGCGCCTTGTCACGGCCAGCGCGGACGGCAGCGCGAGCGTGTGGGATATCGAAAAGGGAGAGCCCATCATTGGCCTGACCCACAAAGCCGAAGTCATGATGGCTAACTTTAGCCCCGATGGCCGCTTGATTGCAACGGCCAGTAAAGATAAAACCGCACAAGTCGGCGGAACCGACGCAAAAGAAATTGCAGAGCTAGTGTGCGATCGCATTGCGGGCAACCCCACTGCCAACGACTGGATTCAATACATGGACCCCATAGACACCCGGCCCGCAAAAGTCCTGTTAGATTACCAGCTTATTTGTGAAGACTTTCCGCCTCATCCTTCAGTCGCGCTATACGCCATGGGTCTTGGTGCAGAAGGTCTTAGCCGCCCAGCGCTCAGCCTCTTTAGGCATCTCGCCAACATCTCGCCAAGCGAGTTCGATCTGGCACCGACCACAGCAGGCATTACCCATCGTCCCCAAGAAGCCGCTGCAAAAGCGCAAGCACTATATCTCATCAGCCAGGCCGAAGAAAAAGCCATATCTGGCAATACTCAAGCTGCAGCAAACTTGTACAGCCAAGCACTAGCAGTCGATGAAACAGCCGCTCTTTCCCCCGGCACCGCAGAGCGCAACCAAAATCCTGAAGCGATCGCCCAAGCCCTCTCTCAGCAAGCACAAGAAACCGCCATCTTCTCAGATCAAGAAATCGCCTATTCAGAAAACTACGACTACTGGGAAGATGACTTCTCCGCTGAAGAAGACTTTCTAGAAGAAGATGCCTTCGAGCTCTACAGCGACACCCTCGAAGACGACTACGGATTTGACGATGAACTTGAGAATGAATTTGAGAATGAATTCGATGGCGAGGCTATAGAAGAGGAAAGAGGAAGCGAATCCTATCCTGATAACGGCGTGGGTAACGAAGACGATTACCTCGAAGACGATGATGATTACCTCGAAGACGATTACGATGACCTCGAAGACGATTACGATGACCTCGAAGACGATTACGATTACCCCGAAGACGAAATTGTTGAAAGCGGCCCAGAAACACCACCCTACGTAGAACAACAGCCAAACTATAGCGAAGAATCCATCTACGAAGACCCCATCTACGAGGAGCCCATCTACGCAGAACCAGCCTATGAAGAATTTTCAAATGAAGGCTTCGATGAGAATTACGATGAAGAGTAGCTTTGTTGTACAAATAGGTCGATAGCGGGTGGAATTATCCGGTGAGGTTTCGCTGTCACGTCGTGCCAGCAAGTTGAGTATCACCTTCCTAAGGAAGTGCCCATCATCGATGAAGTCACCTTTAGCGAGCCGTCAATCTTGCAAAGGTGAGTAGCTGATGAAAGCCTCTCCCTACATAGCTTATAGCGTCTTCCCCTGAGCTATACTCACAGATGCAACCATGCACCAGATTCGGTAATAGAGCATCAGATTCGATAATAGAGCACCAGATTCGATAAAAATTGGTGCAAACTTTCAGAAAATTAGCACTTTAAGCCAACTCAAATCTCAGCTAGCCAATTGAGAAATTTTTATAAATCAGTAGTTTCAAGGAATGGACGTACGCCGACTCGAACGGCGGACCTCATCGATGTCAACGATGCGCTCTAACCAACTGAGCTATACGTCCTTGCGTTGGCTTTTGAATATACCATAGTGCTGAATGCTCGTGCAATACGCTGTAACCTCCAACGCGATGGTATGCACTGCAAATAGCTACAAACCTCATACTGAGGTCGTAGCAATACACTGATGCACTGATGCATCAGCGCACCGCCACACGTCTTGCCAGTATTTTACTCGTACTACTGCACCCTCATT
>JBCBDN010000276.1:0-5137 GCA_038529685.1 Cyanobacteria bacterium J06598_1
AACAGAGTGGGAAACACCCTCTTCTTGTACAACCTTTCCTGCTCACAACCCAAGTACAGCTAGCCAAGCTGCGCGTAAAGAAGATCTCTGCGTAGCGCTGTCCGTTAGCTTGCAAGATGTCTTTTCTGGCGCCCTAAAAACGTTACAGATCGATCAACGAAGAGCTGATTCTGCTGGAACCATAACAGAAACAAATACTGACATAGACATTTCTATTCCGATTGGTGTGGTTTCTGGCACAGTGCTAACAATACCCAATAAAGGCGACCTGAGCGCCGATGGCGGATTGGGTAACTTATACGTTCATCTGCACGTTTTAGAAACAGATGGCACCTTTACCAGAAAAGGAAATAACCTCTATTTACCGCTGACGATTCCGCCTGAACGCGCCGAACAAGGGGGCAATGTTTTTGTAGAAACGATTGACAATAACACTGAAATTATCACGATTCTGCCAAACACAAAACGAGGAGACACCTTCACAATTGCGGGCAAAGGGATGCCACTGCCTGAATCACCAGATATTCGCGGAGACCAAATCGTTATGCTCAATTTCTAGGGCGCTGCTGACACTTTCCCGTGATTACAGTCGCCATCAAAGACACTTCAAATTCTCTCATCGTTGCTATCGACTAAATCATGATTAGCGTGGTTCAAAGGCTTTGAGAAAAACCTGTCAACGCCTCTGATAAATCCCATAGGAGTTGCTTTTCTCCATCCAACTGCAAATAAACACAGCGCTCTGAAATCACCTCTCCTACCGCTTCACACACCAGCCCTTCCGACTGGAAAACAGATTTCACCGCACTCACCTGCGCCTGAGGAACGCTCAGCAAAAAACCAAAGCTCGGAAAGCTCGTCAGCCACTTATCCCAGGCCACCCCCACCGGACGAGGAACCCTATCTAAGTCCAACACCGCGCCACAGCCGGAGGCTTCTGCCAGCATTAGCAACGTACCTGCTAAGCCGCCCATGCTGATATCTTTTCCTACATTCACTAAGCCCAGCTCAGCCAGCTGAGGGAGGAGACCTATGTGCGATCGCAACACACCCACATCCGCCTCGGTCGCCGCATTCCAAAAAGGATAGTCGCCATAATACGCCCCCGCCATATTCACCACCATCACCAGCGAATCTCCTGACTGCGCATCAAAGCTCGTAATCAGCCGCTGCGCCCGCCCCAAAATAGAAACCGCCAGCCCCGCATAGGGGCTGTGGCAATTCGTATGACCGCCCACAATCGGCACGCCGTACGCCTGCGCCGCCGCCGTCATCCCGGCCCACAGCGGCTCACTCGCCTCCACAGAAGGGCTCCACAGCGCATCCACTATCGCCGTCGGCACACCGCCCATCGCCGCAATGTCCGACACATTCACCATCACCGCACACCACCCGGCAAACCAAGGGTCTTGCGCCACTAGCTGCGGCCAAATCCCCTCTGCTGCCAACAACAGATAGCCCTCACCATCTGCAATAGCCGCACAGTCATCCCCTAAGCGAATCTGTTCATCCGCGCCTTCAGCACCTGTCCCTTGAACAGCTGGCCCTAAAACAGACTGCCCTAGCGCATTGGCCGCCGTTTGAATATCTTGCTTGTGCAGAATACTTAGGGCCGAACGCAGCGTCGCAATCAGCTCATCTAGCACTGCTAGGCAACCTCTATCAGTCGAGTGGCTGGGTGAGAAACAGGGCGAGGTTGTTCACCCGCCGGGTAAAAGTCTAAATCTGCCTGCATTAGGTGGTGCGATCGCTCCAAAATTTCAATCTCTTTCAAACTCTCCCAGTGCAGCCGCGTGAAAAAGCGAACGTTCTGTTGTTGAACGGTAGCCAAAAAGCGATCACACCCCCAGGTATTCGCCGTCGTCACCGCCTTCTGAATCAGCCCCTTACCAATCCGCCAGCCCCGACGAAAATCAGGATGAACGCCCAAACGCCCCCCGTACCAAAGGCGAGCGTCCTGTTCATAAATTCTCACCACGCCTACTACACGGTCTGACTGGTTTGGCTGATGTGCGATCGCCACAATCGGATAGGCACGACTATCAATCTCATCTCTATCGTGACGAACAAACAGCCCTTGCTCCTCACAAAAGATTTGCTGCCTCAACGCAAAGTAATCGGCAATTCTCTCTTCAGAAAGCGCCAGCTCAAAACTATAGGTCGTTTTAGACATTGTTATTATCTCCTACGTCTTCCATCACTTCTCAAAGGTAGAGAGCGCCGAACAAGCCCCACACTTCCCACAGCCCGCCTTCATATCTGCCGAACGCAAATTTGCCCGGTTGAGCCGTTCGCCTATTGCCCTATACAGATCAAACATAAAATCACTCTCTGGCGGCGCTTGCCCTGCCAGCGGCGTGCCTACAATCGGCACAAAAGGCACCACAAAGGGATATACACCCAAAGCGATTAAGCGATCGCACATCTCTAGCAAAGTCTCTTTACTATCGCCTAACCCTGCCAACAAATACGTACTCACCTGGCCTGAGCCAAACACCTCTACCGCCGACTCAAACGCGCGGTAGTAATAGCTCAGCGGCACCCGCGCCTTCCCCGGCATAATGCGCGCCCTCACCTCAGGATCCGCCGCCTCTAAATGCATACCCAAGCTCTCCACACCTGCCGCTCGCATCCGCTCAAACCAAGCAAAATTATCCGGCGGCTCGCACTGTGCCTGCATAGGCAGCGCCACCCGGTCGCTCACCGCCTGCGCACACTCAGTCAAATACGCCGCCCCCCGGTCAGTCACATTCGGCGTCCCGGTTGTCATAATCATATGCTCCACCCCGTCTAGCCGCACCGCCGCCTCAGCCACCTCAGCCAGCTGCGCAGGCGTCTTCTTCTCAATCGTCCGCCCCGCCGCCAAAGACTGACTAATCGCACAGAACTGACAGGCCGTTTTGCGATTGTCGTAGCGAATGCAGGTCTGCAAGACAGTAGTTGCGAGCACATTACGGCTGTGCAATAGCGCTATTTTCCAGTAAGGAGTGCCCTCTGCTGTTTCCAACCCATAGAAATTAGGCTGCGTTGGAAAAGAAATAGGAGAAACAACTTCTTTCTCTTTCAAAAGAACAGAATTGCCGGTATTGCGATCGCGATCCACCACATAGGGAGACTGCGCCGCCCCATCCGTAAACACCGGCACCATCACCGTCGTATTCCCGAGCGTTACCGCCTTATGATCAGAAGGGCCCGCACCGCCCTTCCGTCCCGCAGCACCAACAGCATCACTGACGAGATTAAGCCCTTTGGATTGAAGTTCGGTAATAATCTGCTGTTGATTCATGAATTCAAAAATTGTGTAGAAGCGCAGGGTCTGCGCAACAAAAGATTATTTACTCATCGGTCCTAACGGCAGCGGCTGAGCGAACGGCTGATCTGGAGATATTCCATTTTTAGTGATGGAATTTTCGTCTGTTGCATTTGGACCAGTAACCTCACTATTACCGGCAGCGCCTATATCAATACCCATATCAATAGAAGTGTTGGCCGTTCTGTTCACCTGTAGGTGAAATAAATCGTGCCGGGCGTAGTGCCCAACAGAATCCATCATGCGCTTACGCTTAGTGATTAGGGAAAAGTCCAGATCTGCGATCGCCATCCCTTCGCCATCCCTCACCGGGTCACACAGCTCCACCCCTTCCGGGCTAATAATCGCCGTGTAGCACCCGCCGCTCAGCACCTTCTGCATCCCCTCATTCGGCGCAATCTCCACCACCTGCTCCGGCGATAGCCACCCCGTCGAATTCACCACAAAGCAGCCCGCCTCCAGCGCATGGTGGCGCACCGTCATCTCCGTTTGTGTCGCAAAAATCTCTCCGACCATTGAGCCTGGAAACTGCCCGCAGTGAATCTGTTCATGCTGCGCCATTAAACTATAGCGAGCCAGCGGATTGTAGTGCTCCCAGCAGGCCAAAGCCCCTACACGACCCACCGCGCTCTCGCACACCTGTAGGCCCGAGCCGTCACCTTGCCCCCACACCATTCGCTCATGATATGTCGGCGTCATTTTCCGCCGCTTCAGCAGGCAACCGCCATCCGCATCAAATACTAGCTGCGTATTGTACAGTGACCCTTGGTCTCGCTCATTTACGCCCAGCACAATCACCATGTCATGCTGCTTAGCTGCCCTGCTCACCGCTTCAGTCACCGGACCCGGCACCTCTACAGCCTGCTCGTACAGCCCCATGTGCGCCTTACCCATCAATACTGGCGGCAGCACAAAAGAGAAATAGGGATAATAAGGAACAAACGTCTCAGGGAACACAACCAGCTGCGCGCCCGCCTTAGCGGCATCTTCAATCGCCTTCAGCACCTTCTCCATCGTGCCCGACTGGCTGTAGAGCACAGGCGACAGCTGCACCGCCGCCGCCCGAACTATGCGAGAGTAATCTGATGGGAGGGCATTCATAGGAAGGCATTCATCGCAGATGTTGTTTTATCCGTGCTTATCCAAACGTGCTTATCCAAACATGCTTACATTGTCCAAGTATCCAAGATAAACGCACCATCCTTCCGATGCATCAGCGTAATATCCAACACATCTAGCGGGCTAATCGGCGTGATCCCTTCAATCAACGAAGGCTCACCGTGTCCATATAGCGCCTGCAAAGCAAAGCGACAGGCATAGACCTTAGCGCCCTCTTCCATAATCTTTATCAGCTGATTGTTCATCGCCAGGTGACCGGGAAAAGCCTCATCACCTAGTTTAGGAAACCCTCGCTGAAGCCCTAGCGTCACCCCGGGTCCATACAGCAGTACAGATACCTCAAACCCTTTACGAATAAGCCTTGTTGCCTGCAACAAATTCACCAGACCAATCGAGCCCTCAAACGCCACCGTGTGGAAAGCAACTAGCGCCTTCTCACCGGGTTCAGCTTGAACATCTGGAAATACTTTCTCTTCGTAATTAACGAAAAAGTCACCGGCTTTGTGAGCGGGGGCGGTTACTTCAGGCATACTGAATTTCTCTCATTTCTAACATGATCGCAGCTTAAAAGGTCCGTGCGTGTAATCTCGTATCTGTTGCTACAAAGTCTCAAACCCTGATCCTTACAACAGGCACGCAACCCAAGCAGCTGCATTACTCAGCAACAGATACGAGATTACACGCACGGACCTTTTAAGCTGCGATCAT
>JBCBDN010000277.1:0-5132 GCA_038529685.1 Cyanobacteria bacterium J06598_1
TCTGGTTTAAGAAGGCAACCTTCTTCAAGCGCCATGCCAACACCATCATGATGATAGTGAGGGGCGCGTTCATTGCGAGCAGGAACCAGAAGTCGCGCTTGGTGGTCACTTCCATGCCACGAGCACTTTTGGGCTTTTGATAGACTTTGCCAGGAGGGGTATCGGTAACGTTGAAGTAGTAGAAAACGCCGTAGAGGGCCGCCACAATACCGCTACCCGCAGTTGCGGCTCGCCAGTTTAGTACGTCACTGCCAAAGCCAAAGCCAAGAACGTTAAACGCTTGGGTCTCACCGAAGTTGAATGAACCAGGGAGGAAGCTAAGGGCGATCGCAAACAAAACCATCGTAAAGGCGGAAAATGCAGAGCCGAAGTTGCCCCAGCCGCCGTAAATACCTTCTGCGGTACCGACTTCTTTGGGGGGGAACCATTCAGCTGTCATACGGATACCGATGACAAAACCCGCGCCGACAATACCCATCAGCAAGCGACCAACCACAAGCTGGTTGAAAGAAGTTGCCGTTGCAAAAATTAAGCAAGGGATCGCTGCATATATCAGCAAAAGGGAATAAGTAACGCGAGGGCCGTACTTGTCGAGCAACATACCGATGATGATACGTGCTGGTACGGTGAGAGCTACATTACATAGGCCAATAGTGCCTGCTTGACCCGGCGTTAAGCCGAATTCTTGAACAATAGTTGTTTTGAACGGTGGATAGTTAAACCACACAACAAACGATAAAAAGAAAGCAAACCAAGTCAGGTGAAGTATTCGGTACCTGCCTTGAGTTGCTTTTGAAAACAACTCTCCAATCATCTTGCGTTATGCTCCTAGGTATAGAGATGTTTTGACCAGAGTTGATAAGTCATCAGTGAATGAGCTATCAACTCTGGCAAAACTGATTGAACAAAGAGCCTATGGGTTGCCGCCCGTAGGCTCTTTTTTTGGGTGGCCCGACACGCTGATAGCAGGTGTCAGGCCGGGCTTCGGCTGCGCTCAGCCACCGGGTGTTGTCTAGAAGTCGTTCACTACCTAGGTCCGGTTACTTTGCGGTTGCGCCAAATTTTTCTTTGAGGAGGCCAGAAACGACCTCTTCCAAGTCTTCGCAGGGGACGCCCTTCATCACCCGCTCACCGAGCTGGGCATGTTTGCCCACCTTGCCGCCCATGTAGATATCGACGGCTTCGACGGATTTGCCGTCTTTGCGGGCCTTGGTTCCAAGGAAGCCGATGTCGGCCACTTGAGGCTGACCGCAAGAGTTGGGGCAGCCAGTCCAGTGCATTCGCACGGGGCCATCGACGCTCAGCATCGAATCTAGGGTTTGGGCAAGGGCAGTGGCTCTTTGCTTGGTTTCGATGAGGGCAAAGTTGCAGAAGCGTGAACCTGTGCAGGAAACGAGCGCTCTAGAAAGCGGTGCGGGCTCTACGGAGAACTTCTGCACTGGCTCTTCTTGCAAAAAGGCCGATAGGCGAGAGTCTGGCACGTTTGGGATGATCACGTTTTGCTCAACGGTCAGCCGAATTTCACCGTTGCCGTACACCTCAGCAAGGCGAGCAAACTCAAACATATCGTCAGCATAAAAATGACCGACGGGGACGTGAAGACCAATGTAGTTGAGCCCAGGCTGCTTTTGAGGATGAACGCCGAGGTGGTCGCTTTTGCCTTCGTCCGTAATAGCGTCTTTGGGGGCAGCGGGCACCAGCTTTTGTCCCATTTGGGTTTCTACAGCCGCGCGGAACTGATCGAGCCCCATCGCTTCAATTAGCCACATCAGCCGGGTTTGCTGTCGGTTTCCCCGAGAGCCATTGTCGCGGAAAACCGTAAGGATAGCGCGGCAGAGTTCGACGACGGTATCATCAGCGGGAACCCAAGCATTGAGTGGAATAGCCGCTTCGCAGCGTCTGGCAGAAAAGAACCCGCCGACGAGAACATTAAAGCCTAACTCACTGCTCTCGGTGCCATCTTTGAAGGCTGGAATGAAGGCAATGTCGTTGATTTCAGAGTGGATAGAATCTTCCCGGCTACCTTCAAGGGCAATGTTGAACTTGCGGGGCAGATTAGTGAAGTCGTAGTTGCCCTCACCATTATTGGTGATCATGTCTTGGACTTTGACCACGAGCCCTTGTGTGTCGATTAGTTCATTGGCAGAGATGCCTGCGACCGGCGAGCCTGTTATGTTGCGCACGTTGTCCATTCCGGACTGCATGGAGGTAATGCCCGCTTGTTCAAACCGGCTGAAGATGTCGGGAATGTCTTCTAGGCGGACGCCGCGTAGCTGTAGGTTTTGGCGAGTGGTAATATCGGCGCAGCCATCGTCGCCGTAGCGCTGAACGACTTCGGCCAAGACGCGCATTTTGTGGCTAGAGAGCACGCCGTGGGGTAGGCGCAGCCGCAGCATGAATTTGCCGGGGGTGACTTCGCGGTAAAAAATACCGAGCCACTTTAACCTGCCGGTAAGATCTGTCTTATCTACAGCTTCCCAGCCAATTTCGGCAAACTTAGCTAGCTCATCTTTGACAGCTAGCCCGTCTTTCTCTGCTTTGTATTTCTCAAACTTGTTCTTTTTCTCTACTTTTTTGACAGTGCTTGGTGATGTAACCATGCTTCACCCGAAGTATTAACAGTTGATTGAAAAAGCGGGCCGAATAACTTTTAGCCAGCGATGCCTACAAGAGAATGACAAGTCGTGAAGTAACTTGTTAACGCCATAGACTTGTTAACAATAACCTTCAACTGAACACTAATAAATAGCTTTCAGTTGGCTTAAAGTCAGCTGACTTAGTAGCAGCTGGCTCAAGAAAAGTGGTAGACGCCTAGATTAACTATCAAGAAAACCTAGGCATCTACCCACCACGCTTATAAGGAACCGTTTTAGGGTTTTGTCTAACTCACTTGCTGTTGAGTTGAGACCAACATATGAAAAACCCAACGGTGCTTTTGTATTCAAAACTACCGTTTCGCAAGCTTTGATTTAAAATTGCATAATTGTGATGCGATAAATGCAATTGACTGTATCTACTAGTGTCAAAGGTCTCTAGAATTTTTCTTGAGAGGAAAACGAAGCGGCGTTAACTAAAGGAGCTGCGATCGCCCGCTAGAGGATCACCAGTCGCTCACAGACTCTTGAGCGGTGAATGCACTCGCCTTTGTTTGTGATGTCGGCAGGGGTTTGTATATACGTAGGTAACAGGTTAGTGGCTGTGACTATATTTGTTTGCTACGACGTTTTAATAAGCATCCATTTGTCGGAAATGATGGTGACGGAATAATTTTGCTCCGTATAATTTATAGGCGATAAGGTAATGATCGGTATCAGTATTGTGTTGGGGCTTTAACTAATTTTTATTGAGAAATAAACGTAAGTAGCGCATCTGTATTTTTTATCTATATAAAGTTTTTTCCTGAAGGAGTGCTGTCAAAGCTATGTCGTTTCAAATGTATTCTGCTCCTATCGGTATGAAGCGTGATGGGGCAACGAATGATATGGCTCTTGAGGAAGCAGAAGAGGCTACGTCTACAGATTTTGATGGTTCAGACGATCAAGGCGCTGGTGATGTAGACGATCAGATTGATCAGGCGATCGCCCAGCTCTCTACAGATGATTTTCACGATCAGTGGATTCAGGCTAAGCGCTTTGTCGCTCAGTTTGCTCACTGGGGCGATCGCAGCATTCCGCTTTTGCTCAAACACCTCAAAGCTCAGCGAAACCCTGATATACAGTGGTTTCTAGTCCGTATTCTTAGCCAGTTTCAGCATCCTTCTATTGTAGAAGCGCTCTCTGAGCTGCTCATGACCACAGAGAGTGAACACCTTCGCTCACAAGTGATCAAGGCGCTGGTTGGGACGGGTGAAAGCGCGATCGCTACCCTCACTGATCTCCTCTTTGAATCTAACCCTTCGGAACAGCGGCTACTAGCGGCCCGAGTGCTCGCCCAGATTCGCCGCAGCGCGACGATTGAACCCTTGATCGGCATTGCTACAGACCCCAATCCGCTGCTTAGGGAGATTGCGATAGAAGCGCTAGGGAGCTTTCACGACCCCAGAATTACACCGCTATTGCTGGCAGCCCTAAAAGACGATGCGTCAATTTGTGTAGAGGCCGTTCGTACGCTGGGTCGGCGGAGTGATTTGACTCTGACGGTTGATTTGGTGACGCCTCTGGCAGCTTGCCTACACGCCGCTTCAGAAGCGGTGGCCTGTGAAAGTGCAGTTGCCCTGGGCCGGCTAGGGCATGAAAAGGCGATTGTGGCCCTAGGCGAGCAGCTATGTGCACCGCTGCCGACGCCGGTCAAGGTGTCTATTGTTCAATCGTTGGGTTGGCTCAATGTGCCTAATGCAGTTGCCTATTTGGCGGCTGCTTTTGATTGTGGTGTGCCGGTGATTATGCCGGTGGTGCAGCAGGCGCTGGCCAAGGCGTTGGGGCAAACTCGTGATCCTGACTTGAGAGCGATCGCAGCTCGGCCTTTAATTGCTTGGCTTAAGCGTGCTGAGGACTTGAGCGATTTTGCGCTGGTGCAGGCTGTTTTGAGTGCGATCGCTCGCCTCGAAGAACCTGCCGCTCTAGAGAGCCTCATTCCCGTGTTGAGTCAGCCCGATGCCCGCATTAGAATGCATGCTCTGAGCGCGCTGAAGCGAATTGACCCCAGCGCTGCTCAAACCCGAATTCAAGACTATTTGCACAGCGACCAGCTGTCTGCGCAGGAAGGTCAGTATGTGGCCGAAGCCCTAGCGGCTTGGTAGCTTGCGTCTTCTGCTTAGTGCGGCCTTTGCTCAGAGCAGCATTGCGTTTAGACTCCTGACGAATTCAAGCAAATCTGAACGGTTAAATTGGCCAAAAATACTTATTCGATTTATCCGAATCGGGGTTAGCCTGAAGTGAATATAGTCTGTGTAACCGCACAATATTTTTTGAATTGGTATGACTCCATTTCCTGACGCAGCTCAAAACGATCGGTTAGCAAATCCGTCTGTTGGCGACATAGCCGGTGTCTCAGATAGCCCGTCTGATGCTTTATCTGGCGGCTTGCTAAAGGACTGGAGCCAATTCTCGGCCAAGCGTACAGAGATGGCAGATGCTCTCAAGCAAATGAGTACGTTGCTGAGAATTGGCTCCAGTCCTTTAGCAAGCCGCCAG
>JBCBDN010000278.1:0-5107 GCA_038529685.1 Cyanobacteria bacterium J06598_1
CGGCACCACTTTCGGCCCCTTCGTGCTAGCCTATCGCCTATGAAAGGAAGCGGATACCAACGGCAAGTAAGCTATCGCCTATTGTTGATGATACTGTGGTTGGCTTTAGTGGTGTTCGCCGTTGAGCTGACTGCTGGATGGGTGAGTCATTCTTTGTGCCTGTTGGCAGAGTCTCTACATACGCTGATTGATGTGTTTAGTACGCTGCTCAGCTTAATAGCGGTGGCTTCTCCTCAGCGCACGCTTGGGAAAGAAATTTGGGGACATGGTCGAGGCGAGGCAGCAGGCGCGCTGTTGCTTGCTGCCGTGCTGGGATTTGCCGGTATCTCCATTTGTTTGATTGCGCTCGACCAGGTGCGGGTGTTCTTTCAGGACAAGCAGGGAGCGTTTCCGGTGGGCGTAACGCTGCCGCTGGTTTTGCTGATATGGGTGATGATGACGGCGCTGACCAGTGCCGTTTGGTATGCCGCCCAGCAAAGTAAGCACAATAGTAGTTTGGCGCTGAAGTTGAATACTGAACATATCTTAAGCAGCGCTTGGCTAAGCGGCTTGCTGCTGTTGGGCTTGGTGCTGATCGCCCAGGGATATCGTTGGCTCGATCCACTGCTGGCAACGGTATGGGTGTTTTGGGCAGGCCGTAGCCTTTGGAAAATGCTGCACAGACAGCTGCCGATGCTGCTGAAGCCAACGGCGATCGCGCCTGAAGCCATCGATCAAATTGTTTGCCAAACCGAGGGGGTCACGCGCTGTACTCGCATTTTGTCTCGGGGGATGGTGGGCCGCCAAGTCTGGATAGAGCTACACATTGCGCTCCATCCAGAATATATGGTGATTGCTGGCAGCATCGGTGAAAAAGTAGAGCGATCGCTGCGTGATCGCTACGGTCCTGTACGCGCTCAAATTTGGCTAGACGAGGCCAAACCTAAGTCGGCATAGCTGAGCTTCTGATTATTTAATCTTTGTCGATACTCAGAGGTGACACTCAAAACCTAACGACACTCAGAGCCCATCGGACCCAAGTATCGAATTAAGTAGGGCGAAAACACTTCATAAATTAGCGTTAGCGGCTTACCGTGATGCCAAAACAAATAATGTCGTCCCCAGAAAGGGCCTTTTTGATCAAAAGCTGTTTCTAAGGCTGCTGAATGTCCAAACTCAATGCCTTGAATATCTCGATATAGCTCTGTGCGGAGCTTAGCCAAACTAGCCCAAATCGGTAAATCTCTATTTTCCAAATACTCATCTACATGGCTAGCTTCCCACCACGACGTAGCATAGGCTAACCGCTGCCCAGCAGCTGTCCGCAGCCAAACCTGCCTACGTAAGTGTGGCCCTGGTACCTGCTCAATTTGCCTAGGAGCCGCGTCGCCGCCCAACATCACAGGAGACATATCAATCACGTCTACTTCTGTGGGTTCACGGGTGAGCAGCTGCAAATGGCGAGTGGGGGAACCGTCTCCTAGCATCAAAATTTGCCACGCCGGAGAAAGTTGGTCGTGGGGAAGCCCCTGCTGAACAACTGACTGATCTCCCTGCCAAAGCGGGGTCAGAGCATGCCACTGGGTTTGCTCTGAAGACGGGATAGAAATAGCTGAGGCCAAAGCGTTCACAAAAGTTTACGTGTGTATCCTCATCATAACGAAGAACCTGAACCAGTGAAGGGCGTCGGGCTCTTTGGAGATGCCATAGGGAGATGTCACAAACGAAGCGGTCTCCTTTGCGAGACGCACCTGTAAGCAGGGCACACAAAACCTTCTAACAAATCGCTTGCCAGATAAAACGCTGGCGACACGACTGCTAAAGACCACAGTCAAAAATAATGCGGATGGCGAGACTCGAACTCGCAAGGCGTGAGCCACACGCCCCTCAAGCGTGCGTGTCTACCAATTCCACCACATCCGCGAAACGGTGCTGTCAGCAAAAAGAGTTTTGATAATTACCACACTTGAGAAGCGTATTAATCAATCAAACTAGCTATCTGAGGAAACGCTAGCGCTTTTTGCTTTGCACATCGATTTATAACAATACGGCATAACGTGCACTTTGCTACGACTTTCTTCGTTCGTTTCTATCTCGTCTGTTGAGTTATATCTGACAGACCCTGCGTGATACGATCATCTTCTTAATCACTCAGCGCAAAGTTGCTGGCTGCCAGATGAGTTTTTCCAAAATTTTGATTGCCAATCGGGGTGAAATCGCGCTGCGAATCATCCGTAGCTGTGAAGAGATGGGGATTGCAACGGTAGCGGTCCATTCTACGGTTGACCGCAGTGCGCTGCATGTACAGCTAGCTGATGAGGCAGTTTGTATTGGTGAAGCCTCTAGCAGCAAAAGCTATCTCAACATTCCTAATATTATTGCGGCTGCGCTGACGAGAGGTGCCACGGCAATTCATCCCGGTTATGGCTTCCTAGCAGAAAATGCCCGCTTTGCGGAAATCTGCGCTGACCACAATTTGACCTTTATCGGCCCGACGGCAGAAGCTATGTTGGCGATGGGCGATAAAGCCACTGCTAAAGCCACGATGCAGCGAGTGAAGGTGCCGACTGTACCGGGGAGTGAAGGCTTACTGAGTAATGCTCAAGAGGCCGCCAAGCTTGCTGTAGAGATTGGCTATCCGGTGATTATTAAGGCAACTGCGGGCGGTGGCGGACGCGGGATGCGTTTGGTTCGCGAACCGGAAGAACTCGAAAAAATGTTTTTGGCAGCTCAAGGAGAAGCTGAAGCGTCTTTTGGTAATCCGGGTGTTTATTTAGAAAAGTTTGTTGAAAATCCTCGCCATATTGAGTTCCAAATTTTGGCGGACAGTCATGGCAATGTAGTGCACTTGGGCGAGCGGGACTGCTCTATTCAAAGGCGGCACCAAAAGCTTTTGGAAGAAGCCCCGAGCGCTGCGCTAGATGCTGACCTGCGACGGCAGATGGGTGAGGCTGCTGTGCGCGCAGCTCAGTCAATTAATTACGTTGGGGCAGGGACGGTAGAGTTTTTGGCTGACCGGACGGGTGCGTTTTACTTCATGGAGATGAATACCCGGATTCAGGTTGAGCATCCAGTGACTGAAATGGTGACGGGTATTGATTTGATCGCGGAGCAAATTAGGGTGGCCCAAGGCGATCGCCTCTCATTCACTCAAGAGGAGATCAAGCTAAGAGGCCACTCCATAGAATGTCGAATCAATGCTGAAGATCCAGACCATAACTTCAGACCGAACCCTGGCAAAATTAGTGGCTACCTAGCGCCGGGTGGTTTGGGTGTGCGAATGGACTCTCACGTGTACACAGACTATGAGATTCCGCCTTACTACGATTCTTTGATTGGCAAGCTGATTGTGTGGGGCCCCGATCGGGCGACAGCGATCAGGCGGATGAAACGGGCCCTGCGTGAATGCGCTATCACAGGGCTGCCTACCACCATTGGCTTTCACCAGCAGGTGATGAACCATCCGCAGTTTTTACAGGGTGAAGTCTATACCGACTTCGTGGCTAACATGATGGATTCGGTCTCGAGCTAGCTCAACCGCTTTTGCGACTTAAATAGCCGTGGCACAGCAAACTGTGCCACGGCTATTTAAGTCAACGCTTGTACCGCAGGGCTATGCGGCAATATCTGCGGTTACTAAGCATTCTTCCTCTGTGAAACTCATCCGATAAATTTCTACGAGTGCTGCGCCTTCAACCTTAATGGCCATACTGACTAAGCGATTGAGTAAAGACCTCGACGAGACTTTACCGGTCAGTATCACAACGCAGCCGCGCTGACGGACCTTGATCTGGCCAGCGTCTTCTTTGATGGCGTCTTGAAAACACTGCTTGACCCGTTTAGCAAGACCGTTGTAATCGTATTCCCCAAACAGTCCAATTCGCTCTGGTGGGCTTTCTCCGAATCCCCTCATAGGAGAAAATTCTTGCGTGACAGCGCCGAACGGTTTTTGTACCGCCGGAATTAATACTACTGAAGATTCTCCTAATACACCCACGGGTTCACACTCCACACATTCAAACAGTCATTTCAGCGACACGTCATAGTCCAGCGAGCCAACGGTGAGAGGCAATCGCTAAGGGGTAATTCCTTATTCATGTACGTTGTTCAAAACACGTAAAGCCTTGATGAGTCTTTACAAACTATCTCCGCATTGTTTTCAACGCACAAGCCACCTCAGCGCCGCTTCTGTGGGCTGCTCTTTAATAATTAACAAAGATTGTATAAATAATACAGGGATATTTGCGTATATTTCGATACTTTGCGCACTTTTTCTCTTCACAGCCCCGTATTTCCTATGAAAATTGGCTAGGGAAATGAATAATCTGGATATTTTTGATGAAAATCATGTGAAGTGTTTTGATCCCCAAACATTGCCGCTATAGTTTTTGTCCTGTTTTTATTTCTGTCCGGCCTCTGATTTTTGGGCGATCGCTACTTTTGCAAAAGGACGACAGCGTAAGCGGCAATGCCTTCTTCTTGTCCTAACGGGCCTAGTTTTTCGTGGGTCGTGGCTTTAATGCCAATTTGCTCAGGGTCGAGGTTAAGCGTTGTGGCAAGGCGATCGCGCATCGGATGAATATGCGGCTTGAGCTTGGGCTGCTCAGCAATTACCACACTGTCAATATTGCTGATGTGCCAGCCGCGATCGCCGATCAATCCATTCACTTGCTCTAGCAGTCGCTGACTATCCGCACCAGCCCACTTAGGATCGCTAGGCGGAAAGTAAAGGCCAATATCTCCCAAGCTAAGTGCGCCCAGCATGGCGTCCATAATGGCGTGAGTGAGCGCGTCCGCGTCGCTGTGACCCAGCAATCCTTTGGTGTGTGGAATATCGATGCCGCCCAGAATCAGCTGGCGACCTTCTTGCAGCCGGTGGATGTCGTATCCATTACCAATGCGAATGTTCATAGCCGCCTTCCTTGCGCGAATTCAATTGCTTGTTGCAACTGTACTGGGTAAGTTTGCCTGAAGAAAAGGGGTTGCAAAATATGAAACCGGCGCCTACGTTTTGGTCTGATTTTCGGTATGCTTTTTGCCGTGCTCTCCGGCCTGCCAACGTTTGAATAGGTCGGGCCGTCGCTGCTGGGTTCGTTCTATTTGTTGCTGCTTTCTCCAGTTTGCGATC
>JBCBDN010000279.1:0-5095 GCA_038529685.1 Cyanobacteria bacterium J06598_1
GGATATACCTAGATTTGCTATGTACCTGTTCTGGGTTTGTATTGGGCTGAAACCTCTAAGAACGGACGATTTGGCTGCTTTCACTCTTTTTCTTAAGATTGCTTCAACCGGACTTTTTTATGGATGCCTCATACAAACTCAGAACAGGTACATAGCAAATCTAGGTATATCCCGTTTGCCTAAGGTTAAATCTAGATGAAGAAACTCTTGCTGGCGGCAGCGCGATCGCGCTTTGATACCGCTACGATGTGTCTGTGCGACTTTGTCCAAAACTATCAGAACAGATTCCAGAACAAATTATTGTTGTTTCTGAGCTGCATCCAACAAACAAAGAGCCTTCAAAAAAAAACAATACGTCCAAAAAAGAGAGTCCCAATCGTAGATTGTTAGACTCACACACCTTGTCCTACTGGGCCGATTCAGCCGGAAAACTTTCACCTTCCGGCAGTTCATTCGTCGTGGCATTATCAGACACCGCAGAAGTTCCAATCGTCGTCAGCGCGTCGGCAAATCGCTGACCAATCACCCTGTAACTATCCGCCGTGAAGTGAATACCCTCCATCGGCAAATCTTTGGTCACGATCATCTGGCCATCTGGGATCTGAATTCTCTCTTGCTGCTCTTGCACCGCGTCCCAGTTCGGCAACCCTTCCAAATCAGCTGGCTGTCCAATCTGCGCATACAGCAACGGCAAACGAGGATTGCCAATATCTGATCTAAAGTTATAGGCAAACGTCGCAAACTTCTCAGCCCAAGCAGCGGCATCTGGCCGTAGCGTGGGGAACTGCTCAGGGTCAATGGCATCTGCCTCACCCTGAAAAAACAAAATGCCGCTGACGGTTCCCATCGGAGAAGCCGCTCGAATCCGCTTCAGGCACGAGCCATACAAAGACTGATCGCTGGGGCTTTTCTGCCAGTCTGTAATCGAAGAGCCACTTCTAGCACAGGGAATCAGGCCAATAATTTGATTGTTGTTTTGAGCAATCAAGGACTGTGCAAAGGGCAGCGATGGACCAAACCCAGGTACCTGGTCCAATGAGACTACATCAACCTGATTGATTTCACTATCTACCGGCGCCTGTGCAGGCGCCCAGCGGTAGTCATTACCAAAGGTAAAAATGTTGGCACTGGTTGGAATATCGGGAGGAATCGCTGCCTGGCCCACCATGTTTGACTGGCCCACCAATACATAAAGCTTCAAACGGCCCTGGAGTCGGGGTGAAATAACGGGTTGGTCGAGCTGCGCTTGCAGGCGAGTGCTAGGCTCAGCGACATACTGATACAGCCCGACTCTGCGCAGCAGATTAGCCGTGTGTTTGCTAACATCCAAATACTTTTGCAGCACAATTCCGATGCCAGCACCGCAAAGCAGCGTGAGGGTAAGTGCGGTGAGGGAGCGGAGCGGTTTCATAGGGTAAACGCAGTAAACGAAGTCGGAGTGAGTACGCATTAGCCAGTTTACACGCTAGGCTAAAGGCTACAGCCTCAAAGATGCCTAAGGAAAATGCTTGAAGGCATCGTCAGGACTCAACATCTTCAAACCTAATATCGCAGACTATGGCTCATCTTAAAGACCGTCGGGCTCAAAATGTGGAAGGAAATTTTTATGTGGACAGTACCTGCATCGATTGCGATACCTGCCGCTGGCTAGCACCGCAAATTTATAGCCGTGAAGGCGCTCAGTCAGTAGTGCATCATCAGCCCGCTAGTGCAGATGAGCGAACCGCCGCGCTAAAAGCGTTATTGGCTTGCCCTACCGCATCTATTGGCACTCAAGAAAAGCCCACAGATATTCAGCAGGTGCAGCAGACCTTTCCGCTCAAAATTCAAGACAACGTTTACTATTGCGGATACCATTCCAAAAAGTCGTTTGGCGCTGCTAGCTACTTCATTCAGCGGCCCGAAGGTAATGTGCTAGTCGATTCACCCCGATTTACGCCACCCTTAGTCAAGCAGTTAGAAGCAATGGGCGGCGTACGGTACATGTACCTGACCCACCGCGACGATGTGGCCGACCATCAGAAGTTTCAGGATCGATTCGGCTGCGATCGCATTCTCCACACCCAAGACATCACCGCCAACACCCAAACCGTCGAAATCCAAACCACTGGCACCGCACCCTTTGCTGTAGATGACGATTTGCTGGTTATTCCTCAGCCGGGTCACTCAGCGGGTCACACCGTCTTGCTCTATCAGGGCAAGTACCTCTTCACTGGAGACCATCTCGCTTGGTCTGCAAGGCTCAATCAGCTCTACGCCTTCCGCAACTTTTGCTGGGACTCATGGCCTCGCCAAATAAAATCCATGAAAACGCTGGCGCAGCATACTAACGGCTACCGATTTGAATGGGTGCTGCCCGGTCACGGTCGTCGCTTTTCAGCTAATCAGCAAGACATGCCACAGCAGATGAATCAGTGCATTGAGTGGATGGAGTCTGTCGCTTAATCTCAATTTCGGTCTGCCATAAGCAACAAAATGCTGACCTTTTCAATAAAAAAGCCCGACCAACTTGGCCGAGCTTACAACTAGCTACAAATATTTTGTTCTACACCCTGAAACTCTCATACCAGCTGTTTTACAGCAGCTGTCTTAAGCCAGCTGCTCTTTCTTGCGACGACCGGAAGCTGCCAAACCGGCAACAATTGCACCCAAGCCGAGCAAAGCTGAAGGCTCAGGAACTTCCTCAGGCGTTACATTAGCTACGCTGCCCAACAGCTTAAAGTCGGGGCCGTTGTACTCACGGCCTTTGCTGGAGACTCTGACACCACTGATGTAGCCAGATGTCAGGCCAAAGTCTGCCATGCTGATGCCGATAGAGCCCACTTTTTGAGCCCTGCCAATTTCTTTGGTATTGATTTTGAAGCCAGCGTTATCCCAAGTCTTTGAGCTAGCCAGCTCTAGCAAGTTACCAATCTCGTTACCGTTGGCATCCAACGCCTGAATATCAAGACGGCTGTTCTTGCCGCGCTCCCATAAAAAGATATTGTCGACAGCCTGTTCAAAGTTCAAATCCAAAATGAAGTTGCCTTTGTCCTCGGTATCAATAATGTTGTTGAGGTTGAGGTTGTTCATAACAGCCTTCGCCCCAGCATTAGTCAAGGCTTCTTCGCGCAGACCGGTTGTTGCCAAGTCACCAATATCAGCACTGGCCGCGCCGCTGTTCCCGCCGGTGTAGATATCATTCGACACAATGCTGGCAGAGTTCACAAGGGTAAAGTCGTTGATAACTGAACCGTCGCCGAGTGTAATAGCGTCCAAAAAGATGTCGCCTTTAGATGCTTGGTCACCGGTGAGTGACTCAGAGTAGTGAGTTTGAAACGAGAAGGCTTGAGCAGGCGCAGAAAGGGCGATCGCGCTACCAGCAACAAGACCAGCACTAATAGCAAATTGACGAAGGTTCATAGTAAATCGAGTAGGAGGTTGTGTAGTTCGCCGCGTCAAAGCGTCAGCAGATCCAACAAATACAGATTGCATCATGCAAACCCTAAGCGTCAGCCTTCTCCTCATAACTTTGTTGGAGATTTGAAAAGGTACCTTCTCACGCAGAGCGTACGGACCGAAGGGCTTTGCAGTTCTCCGTAACAGTGCGTGCACACGCGCCAAGATCCCATAGGGCTCAGGCGTTGTTTTACGCAGAAAGTCCAAAAGCTATCAGCAGAACAACGGAGAAAGTCTCTTCAAGGGCAGTTTTTGAGCCTGAAATGGCGCACGAACAACAACCGAAAAGTATGTAATTGCAACAGACGCGCTTACTTCGCTTCCATCCAGTTTTTACCGGCCTGCGCTTCTACCTTCAGCGGCACGGCCAGTTTCACCGCATTTTCCATCGTCTGCTCAATCTTGGGCTGAAGCTCATCCCACTCATCCGGTGGCACTTCAAAAATCAGTTCATCGTGCACTTGCAGCAGCATGTTGGCCTGGTAGTCCTTCAGCAGCTCATGCAAATGAATCATCGCAACTTTAATAATGTCCGCACTAGAGCCTTGAATGGGCGCATTGGCAGCTGCTCTGAGTGAGGCCGCGTCGTATCCATTGGTGCGCAGTTTGCCAAGCTCTATTTCGTTAGGGTCACTGCCCTTGAGTGCTTGCACCGCTCGAGTAGTGAAATTGAAGTAGCGGCGGCGGCCTGCAATAGTCTGCACGTATCCATTGGCGATCGCCTCGCGCTGCATCTGCTGCAAATAACCAAACACATTGGGATACCGGGCATTGAACTTATCAATAAATGCCTTTGCCTCTAGGCGGTGCACATCCATCTCGCGGGCAAACCGCGCCGCACCCATCCCATAAATCACACCAAAGTTCACCACCTTAGCCATTCGTCGCTCATCTGGCGTAATGTCTTCTTTTTCCTTATCAAATACGAGCGTTGCTGTCAGTCGGTGCACGTCGTCGTTTTCGCGGTAAGCCTTAATCAAAATCGGCTCTTCGCTCAAGTGCGCCAAAATCCGTAGCTCCACCTGCGAATAGTCTGCGGCCACCAGCTGCCACCCTTCTTTCGGCAAAAAAGCCTGACGAATCTGCCGACTAAACGCCGTGCGCGTCGGGATATTTTGCAGGTTTGGATTAGAAGAAGACAGCCTTCCGGTGGTGGTCACCGCTTGGTTAAAGTCGGTATGCACGCGCTGAGTGCCGGGTCGAATCAGCGCCGGTAGCGCATCGACGTAGGTCGATTTCAGCTTAGATAGGGTGCGATACTCCACCACACTATCGACCACAGGGTGATCACCTTGCAGCTTTTCCAAGGTCGCTGCGTCGGTAGAATAGCCAGTTTTAGTCTTACGAGACTTTCGCCGGTCGAGGCCTAGCGTTTCAAAAAACAACGCACTGAGCTGTTTGGGTGAGCCTAGGTTAAATTCCTCGCCCGCTACCTCATAGGCCGTTTTCTCAATCTCAGCCAAATCGCCTTCTAGCTGCTGAGAGAACGTATCCAGATAATCCTTATCAATCCGAATGCCGGTCGCTTCCATGTTAGCCAGCACTTTTTCTACGGGCAGCTCAACCTCCTGATATAGATCTGCCAGCTTGGGGGTTTTGGCCAGCTCAGCTTTTAGTAGCGGCACAATACGATATGTGGTGTGAACATCGCTGCCAC
>JBCBDN010000280.1:0-5068 GCA_038529685.1 Cyanobacteria bacterium J06598_1
CTTTGCTATGCGCTATGCGCTCTACATAGTAAGGGTTGTCACTGTTCGTAGTGTCTAAAGCTAAGCGCGGAAGGCTATATGAGTGAAAGTTGCCTTTTAACAATGAACCCGCAGTATCTTGTTTAAGATACTGCGGGTTCATTGTTGAGCTTAGAAGGTCTTAAGACCAGAGTCGACTGACGGCTTCGACAATGGCGGGTAGGGTTTCTGCTTTTTCTGCGTCTGTTCTCAAGAAGCCGAGGTCAGGCTGTGGGGCATTGCGATCGCTCAGGATCAATATCGCCAAGTTAGCGATATCGACTAGTTTGTCGTTATCTTCCCCTAATAGGCCACGCAAATCAGGGAGTGCTGGAGCCGCTTCTCGACCTAGATAAGTCAGCCCTAGTGCAGCCAATTCGCGAGTTTCTACGCTGCCATCGGACAGGGCTGAAACCAACGTTGGCAAAATTAGGGTGCTGTCTTCTGTGAGGGTCCAAAGCGCGTCGGCAGCGTACAGGCGAGTCAGCGTGTCGTCGCTGTTGAGTGCTTCTGTGAGGCCAGGGACTGACTGTTGGCCAATCTTTTGTAAGCTACCGGCAACAGTTTGATTGACGCCAGAGTCAGGGCCGAGAAGCAGTCTAGAAAGCTCAGGAATCGCCACGTCTGCTAATGGGCCAAAGTCACCAAGGGCTTCGGCAGCGGCCTTGCGAACGTCACTGTCACCATCGTTTAGCGTTTCTGCCAAAATCGGAACGGCAGCTTCTAAGACTAATTCGTCTACTTGGTCAATTTGGCTGATGTCACCGATGAGCGTAGCGGCTGTTTGCTTCGCGAGGGTGTTAGCTGCGTCGTTTTCTAGCAGGCCACCGAGTGCGGGGACGGCGTCAGCACCGATGCCAACTAGAGCATCGGCAGCAATATCTTGCACAAGGCCTGACTCGTTTTGAACGGAGGCTACTAGCAAATTGATTAAGAGGCTTTGGTCTAGGCCGACTTGGGAGAGCGTGCTGGTGGCTAGGGCGCGTACGAGTTCGTCATCGTCTTTGAGCACTTCTAGTAATGTGGGTGTGGCGGCTTCGGCTTCAGGCCCAATTTCATTGAGGGCGTAGGCAGCGGCGGCCCGGACGGAGGCGTCCTCAGATTTGAGGGCGGTGGTGAGTTCGGGGACGGCAGCGGCGCCGCCGCCAGCGAGAGAGTTGGCAGCGGCTTTGCGAGTGTTTGTGTCAGGGCTGCTGAGGGAGGCAACGAGCTGGGAGAAGTCGTCTGTAGCGGCGGGTGGAGTGCTTGGATTAGGCGCAGTGGCGGCGGTGCCTGGGACGTATTCGGAGGCGATCGCATTCGCCTGTCCACTGTTGACTAGGGCTTGATAGGCAATCGCGGCAATCTCTGCTCGGGTGGCGTTTTTTCGAGGGTTGAGCTGCTGTACGTCGGGGTAGTTTACAACGAGTTGATTTTCGGTGGCGGCTGCGATCGCAGCTATAGCCCACTCAGGAATTTCGCCTTTATCGGCAAAAGCGGCCAGTGCTTCACCGTTAGCGCCAGAGGTGTCAATACCCAGGCCGCTCGTCAGAGAAAGTAAGACCTCTAGGCGAGTAATCGGCTGATTCAGTCCGAAGGTCCCGTCTGGGTAGCCGCTCAAAAAGCCTTTGGCATAGGCAGAAGAGATGGCTCCGGCGGCCCAATGATCAGCGGGTACATCGCTAAAGGTGATGGGCTCACGAATGGTTGATGTAGGGAACCCGCCGCTCAAAATAGAGGCAAACTGGGCCCGCGTCATTTCTTCATCGGGGCGATAGGTACTATCGGGGAAGCCGCTGATGATATTCGCTTCGGTTAGCGCCTGCACATAAGGACTCGCCCAGTAGCTGCTGTCAATGTCCATAAAACGGCTTTGAGCAGCTGCAGGTAAGGTTACCGACAAGGCAACGGCGAGCGTGCTGGAAAGTGCAATGGCTCGGTTAGTGTAGCTGTGTTGAAAAAGCATGACGAAATCCTGATGTGGGGGGTTCACTAAGTTGCTAGCAGAATATCCTATCGACCTCTGTTGGGACCAGATCACAAGGTCGGTTAGTAATTTGGCTGATGTTGAAACAGCGAATTCGTCTGCTATGTGCGGTCTCCCGAGTAAGAACGCCGTCCAGCTCAGTCAATTGGCACATGACCTGTAGCTCCACTCTATGAAGATTTCTAGCTCAAGGGGCTGTTTTTGATGAGGTTTAAAGAAAAGAGTCCTGATAAAGGTAGCCGCCTACCGTTTACTAGGACTCTTTTCGATTAGGAACTGACTAAGCGCTTTGTTTCTATTGGGCAGCGTTTGCCTTTAAGTCGTCTATGCTCACGTATTTAAGCGCGGCGACGTTGGTTGCTTCTAACACCACAGGTGGCGCAACGCCATCATCTAGGGCCTCTTTCCAGCGAGATGCGCAAAGGCACCACTTATCTCCTGGTTTGAGTCCTGGGAAATCGCTAGCGGGCTGAGGGGTGCTTAGGTCATTGCCCTGCGCTTTTGTATAGGTCAAAAACGCTTCTGTCATTTCGGCACATACGGAGTGAGAGCCGGTGTCTTTGGAGCTAGTGTGGCAGGCACCGTCTCGGAAAAATCCGGTCATAGGGTCGGTGCAGCAAGGACGCATAAGTCCGCCCAAAACGTTGTCGCTAGATCTTTTACGGGGCATAGGCTTAGTCTGGTTTACTTACGTCTTCTATTGAATTGACTTCTACAGCTTTCCGCACTTAGCTTTATACAACTTAGCTTTAGACACCACGAACAGCTACAACCTGCATCATATAAAGCGCTAAGTGCATAGTAAAGCGCGTATAGCCCAAGGGGCATCACTCCGTTAGGACCCTGTCTCGCCTTGGCGTTATGCATCCGCGCTTTGCTATAGAACCGTTTTTACCACATCAGGCGTGCTGTTCTCAGTCAATATTTTGCCAGCTGTTGTCTTTTACTGTGGCTTTCACTTTGCTTTTGCTGCACTTACGGCTGCTGCGTATTGAGCTGGCACTTGCCACAAAAACAAGGCCCACCAGCCTGCTATTACTGCAACGGCAGGAAGGGTGACTAGCCACTGACGCAAGAGTAGCCAGGAGCCCACTGGGATAGTAATACCGGTTAGTACTATGGACCAAGGCTGACACCACCAGGGCTTCATCTCCCACATAGAATCTGGCATGGTAGCCAGATCCAGCTCGTTGTTCACTGAGTCGCTATTGGTTGTCATGATTTAATTTCTCCAAAAATCTCGACGGGTGCAATATCATCAGCTGTTTCAAATCCGAAAATCTGTGCATAAAATGACAGCTCTGCATCTAATGCTCGCTTAATATTTTCAGCTTTTCTGAAGCCATGCTGCTCTTCTTCAAACAGTAGGTAAGCCACTGGAATCCCCTTTTCTTTGAGTGCGTTCACCATTTCTTCAGCCTGATTAGGGGGCACAATTTTATCTTCAGCACCCTGCAGGAAAATAATTGGGCAGGAGAGCTGCTCAACGGCATTAATAGGAGAGCGCTCTTCGTAGGTTGACTTTTTTTCGGGGTAGGGCCCGACTAAGCTATCAAGATAACGAGACTCAAACTTATGAGTTTCGGCAGCTAGGCTAGTCATATCGCTGACGCCATAATAGCTAGCGCCCGCTTTGAACACATTGCGGAAGGTCAGGGCGGCAAGTGTGGTGTAGCCGCCAGCACTGCCGCCATCAATGGCGAGTCGTTCTGGATCGGCTTTGGCTTGCTCTACTAAATAGAGTGCTCCGTTGGTCGCATCATCAACATCTACAATGCCCCAGTGTTTTTTCAGGCGATTGCGATAGGCTCTACCGTAGCCGGTACTGCCGCCATAGTTTACGTCTAGTACGGCAAATCCACGGCTGGTCCAATATTGAATTGAGGGGTTGAGGGCGGTAGAGGCCGCAGCCGTGGGTCCGCCGTGGGTTTTGACGAGGAGTGGCGGGCGCTCAGTGACTAGGGTTTCATAGTCTTTATTTTGAGGGCGATAGTAAATTCCGTAGGCGTTGAATCCACCGGTGGTTGGAAACGAAATTACTTCTGGTGTGGAGAGGTAACCTGGGTCGATAGCTAGCGTGCTGGATTTGCGGAGCACTGTCATCTGCAAAGTTGCAAGATTTAGTTGGACGAGTTCACTGGGCCGATTAGTGCTTGCGCCCAAAAATACTGCAAATCCTTTGCCAATTCGCAAGCTGCCAATGCCGCAGTAGTCAATTTCTAGCTCGTCCATGGAGCGGGCTCTGGTATCTAGCTTTGCCAGCTTTCGCAAGCCACCCTGGGTGTACGTGCACAGGATTGTGGTGTTGTCTTCAAATCCGTAGCTGCTTTGACCAAAGCTCCACTGCGGTCCAGAGAATTCTGCTTCTATGGGAAATAAGGGCTCGCCGCGTTCGCCTTCCCAGCGATACAGGTTCCACCAGCCGGTGGCATCGCTGATAAAGTGCAGGGTGCCGCTGGGAGACCATTGAGGCTGGCATACCGATTCTTTGGTGTTGCCGACGAGTCGATGGGGTCTGCTCAAGGTGCCGTCTTCGTTGACTTTAGCGAGCCAGAGTTCAGTGCCATCCCAGGGCATTTGGGGATGGTTCCAGGTAATCCAGGCCAGTTCGGTGCCGTCTGGGCTGAGGCGGGGTGAGGAATAGAAGTCGTTGCCGCTGACGAGAATGCTAGGGGTGCCGCCCGTGAGGGAGACTGTGGCGATCGCATTAATCGCTTCACCCGATTGGCGATGATCTTCTACGACACAAATTAGCCTTTCTCGCTGGGCATCTACGATGGCGTCGGCATAGCGGAGTCCTGCAGGGGGATTAACTTCTGGTGTTAGGGGTGTAGGCTCTGCATTTGCTTTTTGAACGTAGAGTCTTTGGTCAGCAAAGTTAGAAAAGTAGATGTTGCCTTTGTGCACTGTGTAGGCGCCGCCGCCATATTCATGTACACGAGATCGCACATTAAAAGGCGCCGGGGTCAAATCATTAACGCTGCCTAGCTCATCTTCAGGACCATAGCGTACGACCAGCTGCCGCCCGCCCTCTGTAGGACGCAGCTCACTCCAATAAATGTCTGGGCCATCAATTTTTACGGC
>JBCBDN010000281.1:0-5064 GCA_038529685.1 Cyanobacteria bacterium J06598_1
GGACGCGTGCCCACTAAGCTCATCTCACCGGTCAGCACATTCCAAAACTGAGGGAATTCATCCAGGCTGGTTTTGCGTAAGAATCGTCCGACCGGTGAGATGAGCTTAGTGGGCACGCGTCCGCCAACTGCTGATGAGGTACAGCACTACAACGAACGACACTGGCAACGGCTAGATGTTCGCCCTGGTATGACCGGTCAGTGGCAGGTGAGTGGCCGGTCCACTATCAAAGATTTTGAGGATATTGTCACGCTAGACCTGCACTATCAAAATCAGTGGACGCCAGGATATGACGTGAAGCTGCTGATAAAGACGGTGCAGGTGCTGCTCTCTAAAAAAGCGGGCGCTTGCTAGTCTTTCGATCCTGCTACTTACTTTCCCGCTACTTACGTTCCCGCTACTTACTGAGCCAGCGTGCGACATCCTTGGCGTGGTAGGTCAAAATCAAATCTGCGCCAGATCGCTTAAAGCTGGTCATGGTTTCTAGCACCACTTTCTCTTCGTCTACCCAGCCGTTGAGAGCGGCGGCTTTAACCATAGAGTACTCACCGGAAACGTTGTAGGCGGCAACCGGCAGATTCGTCGCTTCTTTTACCCGCCAAATAACGTCCATATAGGCCAAGGCTGGTTTCACCATCAGCATGTCAGCGCCTTCGGCAATATCTAGCTCGATTTCTTTGAGCGCTTCTTGGCCGTTACCAGGATCCATTTGATAGGTGCGTCTGTCGCCAAACTGCGGCGCAGACTCAGCGGCATCGCGGAAAGGACCGTAGTAAGCAGAAGAGTATTTGGCGGCGTAGGAGAGGATGGGCAAATCTTCGAAGCCGCCCTCATCTAGCCCGGTGCGAATCGCCTGGACGAAGCCGTCCATCATGCCAGAAGGGGCAATGATATCAGCGCCTGCATTGGCCTGGGAAACGGCTGTTTTTTTCAGCAGATCTAGGGTGGGGTCATTCAGCACACGGCCTGTGAGGTCGCCCACTTCTAGGTAGCCGCAGTGGCCGTGGCTGGTGTATTCACACAGGCAGGTATCGACGATCACGACGAGGTCGGGGACTGCTTTTTTGATCGCTTCAGTAGCCTTTTGCACGATGCCGTGATCGTGCCAAGCGCCGGTCGCTTCGACATCTTTTTCGGTGGGAATGCCAAACAAAATCACGGCAGGGATGCCGAGGTCGTACACTTCTTTGGCTTCTTCGACGATTTTATCGACGGAGAGCTGGTATACGCCGGGCATGGATTTGACTTCTTGGGAGAAGGCATCACCGGGGACCGCAAACAGTGGATAGATTAGGTCGTTGGTGGTGACGATATTTTCGCGCACCATGCGGCGGAGGTTGGCGTGCGATCGCAAACGACGGGGGCGATGGGAAGGAAACATACTCAAACTCGACTGAAGGCTACTGTAAAACGAACCGGATAAAACAAACCCAGATAAAACAAACCTAGATGCAACCAAGTGTAAAGCGTGTATTGAGATGAGTTAGGTAGATCTGCGCAAAAGTAACTTTCTGTAAAAAATGGCTAAGCGGTAAACTGGTTGAGTTAGCGGGTGTTGACATGGGTCAATCGCTTCAACCAAAATCGCTTCAACCAAAAGAGAAGCTCTAAGAGAGAAGGTATATAAGTGTTTGCTCCAGCCGAGCTGTTATGGGCGTTCATTGGTCTGATTTTGACCATTGGCAGCACCTGGATAGAAGCTTCTGCATTAAAAGTGCCGATTGGTGGCTGGCTACAGGGCAGCGGCGGCACTGTCGAACCCTATGCGCTGGGCGTGACGTTTCAGTTTGCAGTAGCCCTTTTTACGGGCTGCATGGGCGGTAAAAATGCAGCCGCGCTTTCACAGATTGCCTATATTGTTTTAGGCATTGTGCTGTTTGAACGCTTTGCGCTGGAGGTATTTGCCCAGGGCGCAGGCGTGGGCTACCTGGCAGAACCGAGCTTTGGCTACTTGCTCGGCTTTGTCCCGGCAGGATGGGTCTGTGGAAATTTGGCCATTCGTAAAAAGAAAAAGGTGACGCTAGAGCGGCTGGCGTTTGCGGCGATCGCAGGCTTAGCAACCATGCACCTCTGCGGCTTCACGTATTTAGTACTGGGCCATCTCTTCCGCTGGCTGCCCACCACGCCCTCTTTGAGTATGTCTATCATGGACTACTCCATATCTCAGTTCCCCGGACAAATTATGGTGAGCTGTGCAATCGCCCTCATCGCCTTTGGCCTCAGAAAAGCACTCTTTTACTAGGGCTCCGTCCAGCGGCTTTTCCCTCTTTGCTCGACCTCACCGATTCCCCATGAAGCTTAAAAACCCACTTTTCTGGATAGTCACCATCATCGGCGTCATTCTCGACCAGCTCACCAAATACTGGGTCGTGCAGAACTTTGGCGTGGGCGAGAGCGTCACCATCATCGCGGGAGTCTTGAACTTTACCCACATCAAAAATCCAGGTGCTGCTTGGAGCTTATTTAGTGAAAATGGCGATTGGCTTAAATGGCTTTCAATGCTGGTAAGCGCAGGGCTAGCGCTCTACGGTTGGCTGGTGCGGATGCCAAATCGCTGGGAGGCGATCGGGTATGGATTTATTTTGAGCGGTGCTTTTGGCAACGGCATTGACCGCTTGCTGATGGGAGAAGTGGTTGATTTTTTACAGGTGTTTCCGGTGACTCGGTTCCCAGTATTTAATTTGGCTGATATATGGATTAACGTGGGTATCTTTTGCCTACTGGTCTTGGCCATTATTGCACCAGAGGAACAGTCCGATCGGCAACGGGAAAAGCGATCGCGTCCCCGCGATTAGCGCCTGTAGCTCATACGCTTATAAAATCCTCGAAGAGTCCTCAGAAACAAAGAGTCCTCAGAAACAAAGAGTCCTCAGAAACAATGGCCGCCGTGCGGAATATCTCTTGTAGCCGTTGTGGTTCCTATACTGTTCATGGCCTCATTTTTAGCGTAATCGCTTACTATTCAAAAACTCCTTCCGCTACGCCCTTCCGCTCTTTAAAGACTTGAAGCAGAGACCCGAAGCACTTTTTCTAACCTATGACTTCTCCACCGCCTACCCCACCTCAGAAACCAGGCCCAAAGAAGAATCAGAGTGCCCCCAAAACCTTTTTAGGATCGATTACGCAGGCGTTTCAGACGGTACAGGCCAATGTGGATTTCAACAAAATCCCGCTGAAGCCTAATGCCAGGGTCCCGAAGCTTTTGGTTGAAACTGAAGCCGGAAAAAGTAGCGAATATCCATTAGTGGGCGAACACTACATTTTGGGGCGCTCGTCCAAGAACTGCGACATCGTGGTGAGATCGCCTATCGTCAGCCAGAAGCATCTGTCACTTACACGCGATCGCAATCGCCCTGGCAATCCTTTCGTTCTGCGAGACCAAGGCTCCACCAACGGCATCTACCGTAAGAAAAAGCGCCTAGCCAAGTTTCCACTGCGCCACGGCGACGTGCTCACCCTCGGTCCTGAAGAGCTCGCCGATGCGGTCACCGTTCGCTATGTCGATCCGCCGCCCTGGTATGTGCTCGCCGTACGCTACGGCATTTTTGGCATGACCGGATTCACCGGCCTGCTGGTCTTTTGGATTGTGGGCTTGCAGTGGCCCCGCTTCTCGATTAATCCTCTGCCTGAGTCGGTACAGGGTCCAGTGCTAGTCACTGGCAACGAAGACGGCGCGCGCACAGCGCTAAATGAGCTGCCCAACATTTCACACCGAGAAAACCAAAGCCTTCAGGAGTATTCGGCCTATCTGCCAAAAGCGCTGGTCGCCTCAGAAGACACTCGTTTTTATTGGCATCCTGGCGTTGATCCTTGGGGAATTGCCAGGGCGCTTAAGACCAACGTTGAGCAAGGTGGCATTCGTGAGGGGGCGAGTACGCTCACCCAGCAGATGGCCCGCAATATTTTCCGCGACTACGTGGGCACCGAAGACAGTGCGCAGCGCAAAATTCGAGAAGCGGTGGTGGCGCTTAAGCTCGAAACCTTTTATAGCAAAGATGCCATTATGCTGCTGTATTTGAATCGGGTGTATTTGGGCAACAACCTGTACGGCTTTGAAGATGCGTCCCAGTTTTATTTTGGCAAGTCGGCCAAAGACTTAAAAATTGAAGAGGCGGCGACGCTGGTGGGCATTTTGCCCGCGCCCAATGCCTTTAACCCCGTGCAAGACTATCAGGCGGCGATTGAATATCGCGATCGCGTCATCGAAAGAATGGTCTCCACCGGTTCTATCAGCGCCGAGGCGGGAAGAGTCGCCAGGCGATCGCGCATTGAAATCAGCCCCAAAGCCCGCGAGCAGCTCAAGAGTTCTAGAGCGCCTTACTTCTACAGCTACATTTTTGATGAGCTAGACGCCGTCCTAGGAAAAAGCCTCGCGAGAGAAGGCAACTTCATCGTAGAAACCAGCCTAAACCTAAACGTTCAATCAGAAGCGGAGAACGCGCTGCGCCAAATGATCGATACCCAGGGCGGTCGCTATGGCCTGTCTCAGGGGGCCGTGGTCACACTCAACACGCAAAACGGCGAAATCGCAGCCCTTGTAGGCGGCGTAGACTACGCCGAAAGTCAGTTCAACCGGGCAAGCCAAGCCGAGCGACAGCCAGGATCTACGTTCAAAGTGTTTGCCTACGCCTCGGCGCTAGAGCAGGGCATTTCACCCAACACCACTTTTTCCTGTAGCGATTTGAGCTGGGAAGGCCAGTACTTTTCAGGCTGTCGCTCCGGCAGCGGCGCATTAGATATGTACGCAGGCTTATCTCGTTCAGAAAATCCCATTGCACTGCGGGTGGCTCAATCTGCCGGACTCACTTCAGTGATAGAACTCGCTGAACGTCTAGGGATCCAATCAGAACTCAGCGCACAGCCCGGACTGGTGCTGGGGCAAAGTGAAGTCACGCCGCTAGAAATTACAGGTGCATTTGCCGTATTCGCCAACGAAGGCGTATGGAATAAGCCCCACGGCATTCAACGCGTCATCGACAGCAGCGACTGCGATGACTTTGAAGACATCAGCACCTGCCGAATTATCTATGACTTTGCCGGCAGCTCAGAAGCCAACCGCCCCGT
>JBCBDN010000282.1:0-5046 GCA_038529685.1 Cyanobacteria bacterium J06598_1
CTACGCATTACTAGGCTTATGGGCGGCCATAATGCTGAGCATAGGCAGTTTGTTCTTCGACTATGAGAGAGTTGTTGCAGCAGGCCACATACAAGAACACATTTTACCCGCCAATGCAGAGACCGTTCACTGGGGATACTTTAGCCAAACGCTAGAACCCAAACTCGTCATAGACTCTGGCGACACAGTAACCGTTGAAACCTTGACCCATCACGCCAACGCTGATATCTTTCAGCAGTCTTCTGTAGATGGCGCCATGCGTGATGGCTTCCGTAAGATGCGTCACTTTTTGATGACGACGCAGGGGCTATCGGAAGATGAAGCGATTTCGCTGATGTCAGTAGCTGTAGATTTTGGGGTGACGCAGGTCGTCGATGACAATTGGGGCGTACATGGCGCGATCGCTAAAGCCGTATTGCCCAGCGCTTAACCAACGGGTCTTTAGAGGGATAGCAAAAGGCTGTAGCCTCTCGTGGCGGTATAAGCAAAGTGCAGAAAGCAAGTGCAGAAAGCTATATTTCGGCGCTCAGACAGAAAGCTATATTTCGGCTCAGAAAGAAAGCTAATTTCGGCTCAGAAAGCTAACTTTTAATAATACTGCTTAAGCCAACGCGCAATAACCGTGTTTATACTCTATTTTGATAGGGATAGGCAGCAAACAGGCACTAATATGAGATAACGACTATGAGATAACGACGTACCCGCGTGGGTGATGCGCGATTGTTGCATACAGTTGAGGATGGAATAAGCCACTCTGGTTCCAGACTGTCGCCTATGCCTATTTGTAGCGAGGCCTAGACGAGGCTGCTAAGTAATCCAGACGTTTTTCAACTTTCTTATAATATTCGCCCGTCACCATGACCGTTACCAAAATTCTTACGCTAGCGGCCAATCCGTCAGACACAACTCGGTTGCGTTTGCCAGAGGAGGTTCGAGAAATTCAGGAAGGGCTAGCGCTTTCTGAAGGGCGCGAAAAATTTGAATTGATTTCTCAGTGGGCAGTACGGCCAGACGATCTGCGGCGGGCGCTGCTAAAGTATGACCCGGAGATTGTACATTTTTCTGGCCACGGTGCAAATCAGCAGGGACTGCTGTTTGAAAATGAAATGGGCCAGGCGACGCTGGTGCATGGAGCGACGCTGGCAAAATTGTTTGAGCTGTGTACGAATGTTACCTGCGTGCTGCTGAGTGCCTGTTACTCTGAAGTTCAAGCCGAGGCGATCGCCCAGCATGTAGACTACGTCATCGGCATGAATCAGGCAATTGGCGATCGCGCTGCTATTAAGTTTGCGGTGGGGTTTTACGATGCCTTAGGCTACGGCCGACCGATTGAAGAAGCCTTCCAATTTGGCCTGCTGGCAATTGATCTTGAAAATATTCCAGAGGCCGATACACCGGTTCTCTACATCCAAAAAGACCGGGACTCGAAGCCAGGAGTTGCCTACCCTAACCAGCTCGCAGCCAACCGTCCCGCACCGACCCAAACAGCTCCTGTTAACACCCTATTTGAACCGCCACCTGCTGAGACATCACCCACGCGGGACATGGCGTTTGCAGAGGTACACACAGCAGCTTTAGGCTCAAACTTAAGCCCTAATAGAACAGAGACGGCTGCAGCACCTACCCCTGTAAAAACAGCTAAACCCAAAGTGGAGTGGGAAGAGCCACAGGGGCTAGTGCCGCTGTACTCGCCTTTTTATATTGAGCGATCGCCCATTGAATCCGACTGCTACGAAACCTCTCTTAGGCGAGGCTCGCTCATTCGCATCAAAGCGCCCAGACAAATGGGCAAAACCTCGCTGCTGGTCAGGGTGCTTGACCACGCCAAACAGCAAGGATTTAAAACCGTACAGCTGAACTTACAAACGGCTGACGCGACCGCCCTAAACGACCTAAACGAATTCTTGCAGTGGTTTTGCTGCATCATCACCGAAGAGCTAGACCTGCCGGACAAGCTCGCTGAGTATTGGCAGGGCTCACGGGGAACGGTTCGTCGCTGTCAGCGCTATTTTGAACGGTACCTACTGACCGAAATCAACAAACCGATTCTTCTGGGTCTAGACGAAGTAGACCAGGTCTTTGAGCATCCAGAGATTGCCACTGACTTTTTTGGCATGCTGCGGGTTTGGCACGAAGAAGGCAAGAGCGATCCCAAATGGGCGAATTTGCATTTAGTAATTGTTCATTCCAAAGAAGTGTATGTGCCCCTAAGCATTAACCGCTCACCCTTTAATGTAGGCCTACCGGTTGACCTGCGAGAACTCAACTACGAGGAAGTGCTTGAAATGGTCAATCGCCATCAGCTCGACCTATCGGACGACTCGCTCATGCAGCTCACCCAGCTGGTGGGCGGCCATCCCTATTTGCTCAGAGTCGCGCTCACCCAGCTTTTGCGCGGTCGCGAAACCCTCAGCAATTTGTTAACTAACGCCCCGACAGAAGGCGGGCTTTACAACGATCATTTGCGGCGTCATCTGTTGAACTTAGAGGCCGATCCGGCTTTAGTGAAAGCATTTCAGGCCGTGATTGAAACCAACAGCCCCGTGCAAATCGGCTCTACCGAAGCCTTCAAGCTAAGCAGTATGGGGCTAGTGAAATATCAGGGAAATAGCGTGGTGCCGCTGTGTGAACTCTACCGACAGTATTTTCGAACGCGTTTGTGAGGAGGAGAAACAAGTTGTGAACCAGCCGGCAGCTTATCGATATCAGGTAGGGGGTAGTTTGCCAGTGACGGCAGCTACCTATGTTGAGCGGGCTGCCGATACGCAGCTTTATTGGGCCATCAAAGCGGGTGAATTTTGCTACGTGCTCAACTCCCGGCAAATGGGCAAGTCTAGCCTACGGGTAAGAACGTCAGCTCGCCTAAGCGCAGAAGGAATGGCCTGCGCATCGGTCGATATTAGCGGACTCGGCACCACTCGTATCAGCTCCGAAGAATGGTACTTTGGCGTCATTGATAGCCTAGTAGACCGGTTTCGCCTCGATAGCCTTGATCCAACCTTTGACTTAGATAACTGGTGGGATACCCATGCACGGCTATCGCCCGTGCGGCGCTTTGGCAAATTTCTCAAAGAGATTTTGCTCCGCATCATTCCAGACAACCTGGTTATTTTTTTAGACGAGATTGACAGCGTGCTCAGTCTTGATTTTAATACTGACGATTTTTTTGCGGTGATTCGGGAGTGTTACAACAATCGGTCCGACCAGCCGATGTTTAAGCGACTGACGTTTGTACTGGTGGGTGTCACCACGCCGACAGATCTGATTGCAGATAAAGAACGAACGCCGTTTAATATTGGCAAAGCCATTCAGCTAAACGGCTTTCAGCTAGCGGAAGCGGCGCCGCTGCTACCAGGGCTAGCCCAAAAGCTCAGCGAGCCAGAAGCAGTGCTCAAGGCAATACTTACTTGGACGGGCGGACAGCCTTTTTTAACCCAAAAGGTGTGTAATTTGATTGTTCAAGATGCGCTTACCCAGAACGCGTCTACAGCCACATCACCAAACCCAAAGCAGCTGGTTGAATATGTAGTAAATACAAGCATTATTGACAACTGGGAAGTTCAAGATGAACCGCCCCACTTGAAGACTATTCGCGATCGCATCACCAACCGCGAAACCAGAGCCAGCCAAATTCTCGAACTCTACCAAAAAATTCTCTCTGACGGCAGCATTCTGCAAGACGGCAGTCCCCGTCAGGTAATTTTGCGGCTCTCTGGCCTCGTAGTCGAGCGCTTTGGCACCTTACAGGTGTACAACCCTATCTACCGAGAAGTCTTCAACCAGGCATGGGTAGATAAAACGCTGGCGGCCATCCGCCCCTACAGCCAACAGATCAACGCTTGGACAGCAGCTAATGAACAAGATGATTCTCTCTTACTTCAGGGCGAACAGCTCACCACTGCCCTAGATTGGGCTGAGTCGCGCAGCCTCAGTAAACAAGACTACGACTTTTTGGTGGAGAGCCAGAAGCTGGGCTTTCGTCAGGAGCTCACAGAGATGGAAGCCACCGTGGCCCAAACCACCGAACAGCTCGATGAAAAAAACAATGCGCTGGGCCACATTAATGAACAGTTAGAAACCGCGCGCCAGTCACTTAAGCGCGTACAGCGTCGTACTCAGTGGATGAGTGCGCTGGGCATCAGCTTGATTAGTCTCTTAGGGATTGGGGCTATAGCTGCCACCGGAAGAGCTGCAATCGAAGCTAGAGCCGCACGCGAGGCCCGAGAAGAAACGACCCTTGCTGAAAGCAGCCGAGATGCAGCCAGTCGTGAGCTGGGCAAAATTGAAGAAGAAATAGTCTCTTTAGCAGAAAACAATCAAACGCTGCTAAACACCAACGGGGACCTGAAAAAAAGCAACGATACTTTAGGAGATAATAACCAAGCCCTACAAAAAACTAACCAAAAAATCAGTCAAGAGGTAGACCAAGCCAAAGACGCTCAGAAAACCGCAGAAGCCGCCAGCAGAGAAGCGCAAACGCAGGTCAGCCAAACTCGTGAAAACTTGGAAACGGTGAATCAAACCCTGACCAGCAAAACCGGCGAGCTAACAAACTTGCAAACCGAGTTTGGCGCCCTACAAATGGAATTTGAAACCGTTGATGAAGAAATCGACCAGCTCACCTGGGCGAGAGATGACTTAGATGACCAGCTAACCGAGCTAAAGCTAGAATCTCGTAGCGTTCGCAACGCTTTAGAATCTTTTATTGGCACCTTAGGCATTCAGCGGTTTAGAAATGTTTTCTATGCCCTGGGCGGATTTGAAAATTCTATTAGCTACCTGAGTGCAAGTCTTGAGTCTGCCACCGACCAGCGCGGAAAAGGCTATGCTCACGGCAATTTGGGAGAGGTCCAAAATTATCTGGGCAACTATAAAAAGGCGCTAGAAAATCATCAAGAACATCTCTCTTTGGCCCAATCTATTAGCGATCGGTTAGGCGAGGCGCAGGCGCTCGGCAACCTCGGCAAGGTTTATTACAACCAGGGGAAATATCTCAAGGCAATCGATTATCATCAAGAACATTTAACAATTGCTCAAACCATTGAA
>JBCBDN010000283.1:0-5042 GCA_038529685.1 Cyanobacteria bacterium J06598_1
GCCATCAAGCAATCCTGGGGCGACTTAGTCGAAGCAGCCTTTCTGCTACGCGCCTACCGAACAACCCTGCCCCGGTTCTACTATTCCGAGCCGCTGAATACAGATTCAATGCAGATTCAGCGGCGCATCTCCTCTATTTATAAAGACGTACCCGGCGGCCAGCAGCTAGGTCCCACCTTCGACTACATCCACAGACTGTTGGACTTTAAGCTAGCTGCTGAAGATAATTTACCCAAATCTCCTTCTGCTAGTCCATTACAAGAACCTGCCCCCAGAGCAATAGATGCACTGAACCAGGAAGGGCTGATTCAACCAGAAAAAACATCCGAGGAAATATTAGAAAAACAAGATCAGAACAATCAAAAAGAACCCGGCACAACAGCACAAGCAGAAGACCCCTTTGACCTAACACGCCAACCCTTGGAGCTACCCGCCCAAAGAGACGCAAGGCTACAAAACTTAGCGAGAGCAGATGAAGGATTTCTGCTGGGGCTGGCCTATTCCACCCAGCGAGGCTACGGTAACAGCCATCCATTTGCAGGAGAAATTCGGATGGGTGAAGTAGACGTGTTTATTTGCCCAGAAGAGCTGGGATTTGAAGTAGCGATCGCAGACATCGAAGTTACCGAGGTCCAAATGGTCAACCAGTTCAAAGGCAGCAAAGCCCTGCCGCCTCAGTTCACCCGAGGCTATGGACTCACCTTTGGCTACAGCGAGCGCAAAGCAATGGCAATGGCCCTCGTCGATCGCGCCCTTCGCTCCGAAGAGTTTGGTGAAGAAGTAAAAGGCCCCGCCCAGCAAGAAGAGTTCGTGCTGTACCACTCAGACAATATAGAAGCCCAAGGATTTGTACAGCACCTGAAGCTACCGCACTACATCGATTTTCAAGCAGAGCTAAATCTAGTTCGACAGATGCGAGACGAATACGAACACAACCGTCAGGAGGACCCGTCATAATGTCTTTTCCTACCGTAGAACAAGGATTTAACTTTGCCTACCTCGATGAGCAAACCAAGCGCTCAATTCGCCGCAGCCTGCTCAAAGCGGTCGCTATTCCCGGCCATCAAATTCCGTTTAGCTCCAGGGAAATGCCCATGTCTTACGGCTGGGGCACAGGCGGTATTCAGGTCACAGCCTCAGTCATTGGGCCAAACGACACGCTAAAAGTCATTGACCAAGGCGCTGACGATACCACCAATGCAGTCAATATCCGCCGCTTCTTCAAAAAGGTATGTGGCGTAAAAACAACAGAAACAACAGAAGCTGCAACCCTGATTCAAACCCGTCATCGCATTCCTGAAACGCCCCTAAGCGAAGGGCAAATCATGGTGTATCAGGTGCCCATTCCTGAGCCGCTGCGCTGGCTAGAGCCCTCAGAAACAGAAACCCGAAAGATGCATTCCCTCAGCGAATACGGCGCAATGTATGTGCGGCTATACGAAGACATTACTCGCTACGGCCACATCGCCACTGCTTACGACTATCCGGTAATGGTCAATGACCGCTACCTGATGAAGCCTAGCCCCATCCCCCGGTTCGACAATCCGAAGCTCAATATGAGTCCGGCCTTGCAGCTATTTGGCGCAGGCCGAGAAAAGAGACTTTACGCCGTGCCACCTTACACCCGAGTAAAGAGCTTAGATTTTGAAGATCATCCGTTCACGGTAGAACGCTGGGACAAGCCCTGTGAATTTTGCGGGGCGACCGATAGCTATCTCGATGAAGTCGTGATTGACAACGAGGGAGGGCGCATGTGGATTTGTTCGGATACGGATTACTGTAGTCGGCAAAAGGCCCCCGTCCCCGAGTCCGGGGCTCTGAAACAAGACGTTCAAAACACCTCTGGTAAGGCGATCTAAACATTTTGGAGCTGCGATGCTCCCCGAATGAGTGGGAGGCACACTATGTCACCAAGCGAGCAACCCATCAACAGTTCTAGCAAGTCTTCTCCCTTCTCTCCTATGCAGCCCATCCTAACCGTCCAACAGCTCAGCAAAACCTACGGCGGCATCACAGCCTGCGATCGCATCTCCCTCTCCCTCTACCCCGGCCAAATCCTCGGCATCATCGGTGAATCCGGCTCAGGTAAAACCACACTCTTAAATGCGATCGCCCACCGCCTCCCCATCGACAGCGGCCAAATCCTCTACCACCACCAAGACAACCGCCCTGATCGAGACAGCTCACCCCTAGACCTCAGCGCACTACCCGAACCTGCCCGCCGCCGCCTGATGCGAACCGAATGGGGCTTTGTTCAACAAAACCCCCGAGACGGCCTGAGGATGAACGTCACCGCAGGCGCAAACATTGGCGAGCGCCTCATGGACGTAGGTCAGCGGCACTACGGCAACATCCGCGCAGAAGCCAGCCGCTGGCTAGAACAAGTAGAAATTTCAACCGACCGTATCGACGCCCTGCCCAGCACCTTCTCCGGCGGTATGCAGCAGCGACTCCAGCTCGCCCGCGTACTCGTCACCCAGCCCAAGCTCGTACTCATGGATGAGCCCACCGGCGGATTGGATGTCTCAGTACAGGCAAGACTGTTGGACCTGCTGCGATCGCTCGTCAGAAATCTCCATCTCAGCGTCATCTTAGTCACCCATGACATCGGCGTCGTCCGCCTGCTAGCCCACCGCCTTATGGTGATGCAAAACGGCCAAGTCGTAGAAGCAGGACTCACCGATCAAGTGTTAGACGATCCGCAGCACCCTTACACACAGCAGCTAGTAAGCGCAACGCTAATCCCTTAATCCACACTCAACGCCATGACACGACTGACCGCCCAAAAGACAAAAGCACCTCCTTCGCTGTCTACCGAAACACTGCTACAGGCTGAGAACCTGCACAAGGGATTTACCCTGCATGCCCAAGGCGGAATTCACTTGAGCGTGCTTCAAGCTGTCGCCCTCACCGTTAACAAAGGCGAATGCGTAGCGCTACAGGGCGTCTCAGGGTCAGGAAAATCAACCTTAATGCGATCGCTCTACGCCAACTACCGAGTAGACAGCGGCGCTATCTGGATAAACCACCAAGGCAGCTGGATAGACCTAACCGCCTGCAAGCCCCACGAGCTAATCGCCATCAGAACCCACACCATCGGCTATGTAAGCCAGTTTTTACGGGTGATTCCTCGAGTAAGCGCACTCAAAGTCGCTGCCGAACCCCTCATGGAAACTGGCGTATGTGAATCAACAGCAACAGAAAAAGTGCGATCGCTCTTCACCCATCTCAACTTGCCCAAACGGCTGTGGTCCATTTCACCCACCACCTTCTCCGGCGGAGAAAAGCAGCGCGTCAACATCGCCAGAGCATTCGCCGTCGAGCGCCCTATTTTGTTATTAGATGAACCCACCGCCGCACTAGACGCCAAAAACACAGAAGCAGTGATGCAGCTAATAGAACAGAAAAAAGCCCAAGGCTGCGGACTCGTTGGCATTTTCCACGACGCTGACGTGCGCGCCCGCGTCTGTAACCGAACCTTAACCTTCAACCAGTAATATCTACCATCGTTAGGGATGCCCTCCCTCTACCCACATGAAAGAACAGATTTACACCAACTATCTTCTACAGCTCCCCGACCAAGAAGTGCTAGGCACTCTGGTTGTAAGAGAAGGCAAAATTGCAGACATTCAGCCCGGTGTCGTATCAACCGGCCAAAACGGCAACGGAGAGTATCTGCTACCGGGCCTGATAGAGCTACATACCGATAACCTAGAGCGCTGCATATCGCCCCGCCCCGGCGTTCGTTGGCCCATAGAAGCTGCCGCCGCCAACCACGACCGCGACCTAGCCGCCGCTGGCATTACCACCGTTTGCGATGCGATCGCCATTGGAGACGTGAACCCCACTTCGCTACGCCTCACCGAATTCCACGGCATGATCGAGGCCATCTACGCCCGTCAGCGGGCAGGTGCATTCTCTGTCGATCATCGACTGCACCTCCGCTGCGAACTCGCCTTTGAAACAGTAGCCGACAGGGTCGCTCAGTACGCAGAGCACCCCTTGCTATCGCTCATCTCCCTAATGGACCACACCCCCGGACAGCGACAGTTCGCCAAACTCGATAAGTTCAAAGAGTACTACATGGGCAAACATGGCGTCACCGCAGACGAAATAGATGACTTTATTCGCGATCGCATCGAAGCCCAAAAAGCCTACGCCATCACCAGCCGCGAAGCCCTTGTCAGCCTCGCGGCCCAACATTCTCTTGCCATAGCCAGCCACGACGACGCCACCGTGAGCCACGTGCATCAGGCCGCCGCCGAAGGCGCCACCATCTCAGAGTTTCCAACCACTCTAGAAGCCGCCAAAGAAGCGCGTACCCAAGAGATGCAGATACTCATGGGTGCACCCAACCTAGTGCTAGGTGGCTCCCACTCTGGGAACGTGTCAGCCCTAGAACTTGCAAAGCTAGACCTCGTAGATTTAATCTCTTCGGACTATGTTCCTCACAGTTTGTTGCATTCTATCTTTATCATCGCTGCTGAAACTGACAAGCCAGTATATGAGGCCATGCAGCCCGTGACGATTAATCCATCGGTAGCGATTGGGTTGGAGCGCGATCGCGGCTCCTTAGAAGTGGGCAAGCGAGCCGATATTCTTACACTAAAGCTAAACAACAACGTTCCAGCGCTAACTAGTGTGGTAAGTCAAGGACAACGGATCGCGTAGGCTTGACAGAAGGCATCTACTGGGATGCAACAATCCAACATTAATTTACCGCAAACTCCGTGTAGGGTCGCACCTCCAGAGGCTGAAATCCAAGCACAATATCCTGATTAGGAACGCCTAGCTCAACTAGCTTATTAGCGATTCCACCTTCTGTGCCGTCGTACTGAATCCAAATTTTGTTGTCTTTGATATCTAGATGCAGCAAGCAACCATAGTCCCTAAGGCCGTTTCGCTTCCACCCAACATAAACAAGCTGATAATGATCACGCGTTGTATCAAAAACTGTTTGGGCTTCTACTTGGTTAGACGATTGACGAGAGCGTTCTGCTCGTTCGCTCAGAAGCTGTTGAATATGCTGACGATACCTATCT
>JBCBDN010000284.1:0-5040 GCA_038529685.1 Cyanobacteria bacterium J06598_1
ACTGGGCTACCTCCGCCTCGGCCAGTTCAATGGCAATGCCGCTGAAGAACTCAGAACCTCTCTGCAAGGTTTAGAACAGCAGGGAGCAGACGCTTACATTTTAGATTTGAGAAATAACCCTGGAGGCTTATTGCAAGCCGGAATTGAGATCGCCAGAATGTGGCTAGACGAGGGAACCGTTGTGTACACGGTCAATCGTCAGGGCATGTTGGGCAACTACGACGCTAACGGCAAGGCGATTACGAGCGATCCACTGGTCGTGTTGGTCAATAAAGGAACGGCCAGTGCCAGCGAAATTTTGGCAGGCGCGCTGCAAGATAATGGGCGAGCCAAGCTAGTTGGAGAGACCACCTTTGGCAAGGGTCTAATTCAGTCGCTGTTCGATTTACCCAATGGTTCCGGACTCGCCGTAACCATCGCTAAATACGAGACGCCTAATCACCGAGATATCAACAAGCTGGGCATTACGCCCGACCAGGCGGTGGAGAGCTCCGTCGAGAAGCGGCAGCAGTTTGGCACCAATGAAGATGCACAGTACCAAGCAGCCATAGCCCTGCTATCTCAAATTGTCTCTGAGTAAATCGCAACGCTTCTGGCTGTCTACCTCCAGCTGTCTCTACAAGATGAGCACATGTCTAAGCGCACCTATCATGATCCGCTTCACGGCGCAATCTCGCTAGAAAGCAGTGACCCGGTAGAAGCGCTACTCACTGCGCTAATTGATACAGCTGCATTTCAGCGACTGCGGCGCATTCGGCAGCTGGGGCCAGCGAGCCTGACGTTTCATGGGGCAGAGATGTCTCGCTTTACGCATTCGCTGGGCGTGATGGCGGTGGCGAGGCGGACGTTTGACCAGCTAGCAGGAATGCATGATGTGCTAAGGCCGCATCGGGCCACTGTTCTGTGCGCTGCGCTACTGCACGATATTGGCCACGGACCTTTTAGCCACACTGCAGAAGAAGTCTTTGGCTCTGAGCATGAGCGATGGACGAGGGTCATCGTGGAGCACTCACCAGATATTAGAGGCTTGCTAGATGAGTACGCCCCTGACCTGTGGCGGCAGATTACGCAGGTGTATACCCATCAGCACCCAGTACCGTGTGTGTGGCAGCTGGTATCGAGTCAGCTGGACTGCGATCGCATTGACTACCTCATGCGCGATAGCTACTTCACCGGTGCAGCCTACGGCCAGCTCGACCTCGACCGTATCGTACTAGCGCTTAATTACGACCCGAACAGCCAGCAGCTGATAGTAGAGCAAAAAGGGCTGGCGGCGATTGAGCACTACCTGATCGTTCGTTCGTTTATGTACGCCCAGATTTACAACCACTCTAAAAATCTGTCGGCCACATGGATTTTAGAACAAGCCTTCTATCGGGCAAAAGAGCTGCTAAAACGAAAAGAACTCACGGCTGATTCAACCGTAACCGCGTGGCTAAGTGAACCCAACGAGCAGCTATCGCTCAGGCACTACCTAGAGAGCGACGACACCGTTTTTAGCTATCACTTGCAGCGCTGGCAGCATCACAAAGACCCCACGCTGGCCGATTTCTGTCGCCGCTTTATCAACCGCAAGCTGCTGAAGGTACAAGAGGTCACCTACGCCTCAATAGAAGAACAGCAAAGCCTACTGGCCAACGTCCAGCAGCAGCTCTTTCTAGAAGGTGTAGACGCAAAGCGCTACAGCGGGCTAAAACACACTTGGAGTAAAGGCTACAGCGTTTATCAGCACGGCATAAAAATTAAAACTCGGCGGGGCCTGACCGATATCAAACAGCTTTCTCGATTAGTTCAAACGCTGACAGAACCTGCACAGAGGACATGGTTAATCTATCCACACGAGGTCGAGGTCGGGCTTTGCCCACTGCCCACCGTAGAGAAGCTTGCTGGGGTCTGGGAGATTTAGATCGCTTCTCTGTCAGACCGCTTCTCTACAGCGGAAATCTCTACAGGAAATCTCTATAGAATGGGCTCTGCTGCCGCTAGAGCATTCCAATCTAGCGCCTGCAGCTGAGCGTAGGCGTTAGTTATTTTCTTTTCACCCCGCAGAAAACCGGTATTAGCCCCTGGACAAATAGTCCCTAGGGTTTCGGGCGTGAAGTTTGTAAGCAAGTCTTTGGCACTACGTAGCTGACGAGGCCAATGGAAAGTCTTTGAAAGCCTGAGTGAGCTGGGCGCACCACCTTTGATGGGGAGGATATGCCTGCCAGTGAAGAGAACGCCGCCATACTCGCTGTGATGCAGACTGGCAGAACCCGGGGAGTGACCGGCGTTCCAGAAGACGCGGCTGGTGGGAGAAAGGGTGCGATCGCGATGAAACACCTCAGGAGATAGCCCCGGTAACAAATAAGCCTCCTGCTCTTGAATCAATACCTGACAATTGAAGGCGGCTTGAAATGCTTTGACCTGAGCCATGCCACCACGATGGGTAAAAAACAGCGTGTGTACGCCGCCACGATCAGCAATAAAAGCTTCATTGGCTTCATTGAGCGCTGGAGAGTCCACGAGAATATTGGCACTGTGACCACCAGCGTCTTTCTCCAAAATCAAATATGCCGTACCACCTAGCGTTTCTCTGTTGGGTGGAAACGCAAAAATGCTGTCAAAAACCGGTTGAGGTTGCTTATTTGCGGTGGAAGAGGAGGCAGCCGCCATCTAGAAAATCCTAATTGAAAGAAAAATTGCTTTAAGTGAGCAAAAAGGTGTAAGCGAAAGGTTAGTACAAAACGCCTTTACACCCCAACACGACGCTAGCAACATCACCTAAGCTATAGAACGCTGAATTACAATATCAATTACGTCGCTAGAATTGTTACTAAACTATTTACCGAGTTTAGCGGGGGTGTGACGGCCTTCTCAAGCTTTGTTCGCTCAACCATTGCCCTTTTGGCAAACCCTTGTTCATGTATCTCGTTTTCTTTGCGCTCTTTTTAGGTCTGGTGACGTACTGGGTAATTAGTCGCAGCGTGGCCCAGATGACCGCTGTCCCACTGTGGGTTCTGTGGCTAATTCTGATGCTGCCGATCCTGACATTTACCCTGTGGATGATAGCGACGAATGAACCGCCTCCCGCTGTGCTGCTCTATGGGCTGATGATATTTTGCTCATTTGTGCTGTATGCCACGCTGACCACCGCCAGCCTTCGCGCTAAGCAAGCGGAAAAATCTAGCGGGGCTGCGGCCAAGGTTGAAGAGGCTGTAGATAAAGCGGTGAAGGCGACCAGTAAGGAAAAAGAGAAGCCGATTACAAGAGAAGAAGAAACGCTCCTACAGCGATGCTTTCCCTGGTCTATTTATTACTTACAGAACATCGAATATTTGCCCCAGGCCATGATCTGCAAGGGAAAACTCAAAAGTCCGCCAGGTCAGGCCTACCAAACGGTTCAGCAAAATATTGAGAGCAAGTTTGGCGATCGCTTTTTGGTGCTATTTCAAGAAGGGCTAAATGGGACACCTTTTTTTGCGCTGGTGCCCAATCCGCAGGCGAAAAATCTAGTGCTGCCAGAATCGGCTACGCCTGCGCAGGCTGCGCGGATTAAACAGCTGAATCGCAAGGTTTCGACCCGGCCTGTATTAGCGCTAATGCTCGCAGCCTTAACGCTGCTGACCACAACCTATGTGGGTGGCGCTCTGCTAGGTGAGCTACAAACTTGGGATGAACTTGGAGCTGCGATCGCACAAACCCCAAATTTGCTGATGCCAGGGTTTACCTATGGCCTATCGCTCATGCTGATTTTGGGTGTGCACGAAACTGGGCACTACCTAGCAACTCGCTATCACAAGCTAAAGGCAACGCTGCCTTATTTCATTCCATTCCCGTTCTTTCTAGGAACATTGGGCGCTTTTATTCAAATGAGATCGCCTATGCCCAACCGTAGGGCCCTCTTTGATATCGGCATCGCAGGCCCGCTCGCTGGACTGGCCGTTAGCCTACCCATACTGGCCTGGGGGCTCATGCACTCAACCATCGTTCCAATGGGAGAAGCGTCACAGCTGCTGACTATTGAGGCGATTGATCCTAGCCGGTCGACGATATTACTGATTTTGAGCAAGTTCGCACTGGGCTCTGCGCTAGCAGCCGACAGCGCGCTTAACCTTCACCCGTTAGCGGTATCGGGCTGCCTAGGGCTGATTGTGACCGCACTGAATCTGATGCCTGTGGGCCAGCTTGACGGGGGGCACGTTGTGCACGCGATGTACGGGCAGCGCACCGCCGCGATTGTAGGTCATGTCGCTCGAATTTTGATGGTGATCTTGGCGTCTATCTACAATGAGTTTTTTCTGTGGGCTATTTTGCTGCTCTTTATTCCAGCAGCAGAACCCGCCCTTAATGACGTGAGCGAACTCAATGGGCCGCGTGACTTTTTGGGCCTACTGTCACTGGCGCTGCTGCTGTTGATTATTCTGCCTGCACCAGCTGCGCTAAGAGGACTGGTATTCTAAACCCCGTGGCAGAATACAGACATTAGAAAAGCACACACGTTAAAACACGCACAGTAGAAATGAAGGCGGTGAGGCATGAGCGACAATGTGGCCCAGTGGTTGGCTGAAGTGCGATCGCTCCAGCAGCAGGTAAAAACCCTTGAACAAGAGCGCGAGCAAGCCTATGGCAGCGTCGAGAACTGGCGCAAGCTTTACGAAGGCGAAGCCCAGCAGCGCCGCCGAGATGCCGCTGCCAGCCGCCGTAAAATTGAACAGTTAGAGCAAGCGATCAGCACAGAAAACACTTCTGAAAACCTGCTCAACGACAGCCAGTCCAGCGCGGATCCGGATTCAAGCCGTCTGAAAGCAGAGATTGCCACCATTGAAAATACACAATCGCTCACCGCGCTAAAAGCACAGCTAATAGCCACCAAACGACAGTGCAATCAGCTAGCGCAACAGGTTAAGGCTGAACAGGAAGCACACGAGCAAACCCGAGAAAGCCTGACGGCAGCCCTAGGAGATACCGTGAATTTATTATCGAAAGAACGAACTGAGGCACAGCTCTAGAAAAGCTTCTCTAGAAAGATATTGATAGGACGGCCATTGCTAGCTAGCG
>JBCBDN010000285.1:0-5020 GCA_038529685.1 Cyanobacteria bacterium J06598_1
GCTGAATGTTCTAAGTACACACGGTGACAAATCGAACGGGTTAGAACATATCACCACGCCGAGACCCCTGGCAACGGATGATGGACAGTTGCACTTGTGGGCGATGAGTCAGACCCAGCTGGCATGATTGTGGGGTGAGGTGTCTTACCCCTCGTTCTTCAGATAAAACTCAATTCGAGGCTCTAGCTGACTCATCGGGATAGTTTGCGTCCAATATTCCACTAGCGCATGGCCAAAGGCCCAGGCCCGACGGTCGGCAGTGTGGCGCTCATCGGTTCGCAGCAAAGCAGGCCATATTGTTAGCAAATCGAAGGTGGTTTGGCGCACGGAGCCTTCGCCCAACAGAGAATACAGTTCATAGGCCATTTGCAGTTTGCCGAGTACGATGGGTACTTCTTCTACGGGGATTTTTTCTATAAGCAGTGCACCCAGTGCCGGTGTGCCGGTGGTCAGCGTGGAAATAAACTGGAGCACAGGGCTTTTGAGCAGCTTAGCTAGCCCCTCAGTAGTGGTCATTTGGAAGGTGTAACGATCGATGATTTTGGCAGCGGCGTTAGTGCGCGTGGCTTGGTTCCGTAGAAAACGGGCAAGGCGGAGCTGCTTTGCTGGAGCGATCGCATTCATCAGCGTCTCAGAGAGCACATGGTCACCCCAGGCCGCTCGCCCTTCATGCTGCGCCACCAACGGCAGCACCTGCTGAGAGTACTGAGCGAGTGACTCTGCGCGGTAGGCCACGGCCTCACGCATCGATCTTTCTTTGGGCAGGTCTCCGGTTTGCCAGCGGTAGGGTGGGTTCCATTCGCGAATGGGTCTGAGCTTGTCTACTTTATTAACGATGGCAATCACGGGCAGATCGCTCAGCTCGGCGCGCATTTCCTTCAAAAAGTCGGCGTCCATTTGCAGCGCCGGGTCTAGCGCGGGCGTCACCAGCAGCAGCGCGTCGGCCTCTGTGGCGTAGTCAATCACTTGCTGGCGCAGGTCTTCACGCAGTGCCTGTTCATAGCCTGGGGTATCCCACAGCGTCAGGGCCGCGCCCTGATCTCGGCTCTGCCAGCGATAGCTCTGAATTTTGTCAGTGCTGGGCAGGACGTCTACCGCTGCTCGCTCAGACTGAAACAGGGTGTTGATAACGCTGCTTTTTCCGGCACCTGTGCGGCCTACTAGCAAAATGTTGACGGGCTTTTGCTCGACTGATTCGGCGGGCTCGGCGCGGTCTAAAATCTCTCTTAGGGTTTCAGTTTTTGCCTTCGGTAGTGCGGGGGGTGGGCTGCTGGCAGTTTCTGGAAGCGTGACGGTAGAGATGTCACCGCCGTAGAGCGCAATCGACTGCTTGGCTAGGTTGCGCAGGGCCGTTTCACGCAGCAAGTTGCTCAGGTTCAGCACAATTTGCTGGTTGGCCTGACTCATATTTTTGGCACTGACCTGGCGGGCGATCGCAGCGGCTGGATTCATCGCCCACTGCGCCCAGTTGAACGCCTTCATTAGCTTTTTGGCAGAAGGCTCTAGCTTTTGATACAGCTCTACGCCTTCCACCATTTGTCCCACAGAAACCTGATTGAGCACTGGCGCAAGCTTCTGCATCATCCGGTCAGTGTCATCTACCGTGCCGCGAATCAGCCCGTATGCTTGAGGGACGTAAATGTTGAGCAGCGGTCTTTTGACTTCAGGGTGATAGATGCGAGAAATTGCTGTGACCAGAGCTAAGCAGCGCTGCCAAAATGTGCCCCAGTCATCCCATACGGCGGCATCTTCTTGCGCTGTCAGCAAGATTTCTGTCAGCACGGCTTCGATTTTGCCTGAGGTTTCTGAGTCACCAGAGCCATCAGCCTTCATCGCAGCGCTGTTAATCATATCGTCTGCGTCTGCGGCGGCCTGTGCGGTCTGCGCTTCGAGGGCGGCATTGGCTTCGGACACTAGCGCCTCAGCTTGGGATATGGCTGGGCGCGTCCAGCGTACCAGCAGCCAGCGCCAACCCAGGAGCATAAAAATGAATACCGCCCAAATCCAGTTCAGACCCCAGGCCCGAATCTGCTGGCCTGCAGCGATCAGCATAAAGGTAACCATGATGGCAATGGGCGCGACGAGCAGCGCAATTTGCCATGCCTTTAGCCGCAGTATCATGTGCGATCGCTCCCTAGCTAGCAAGACTTGTGTCTAGTCTAGTACGCTCGCTGGTCAGACCTTTTGACGCATTGGGCGGAGATATGGCTAAAAGAATTCGTGTATGGCGTGGGTTATGAAGTGAGTTTAGGGGCGATCGCGCATTCTCAAAGGGATGGAGAAGACAACCGTATCTGACTCAAGCTGAACAGCCGGAGAACGCTTCGGTTCGGCGTGCTGCTGGAGCAAAGTAATTAGGCACAGAAAAGAGACAATAACGGCAGAACGAAGAAAAATATAGGATGGACTGTACTGAGACTGGCGGTAAGACACAGGTATATCAAATTTAGGATAGGCAAGAGATGCGAACATTCCTTCGTCTCAAAATTTTTTTGAGGAGTCAGGAACTCGGTAGGTCGCAACCAGCAGAATCATCAAAAGAACAGCCATCAAAAACCGAAGCAGTCACGTTTGGTAATGAGCGACCAAAAAATTCCAGTGACTTCAGTTCGACTGTGGGCTGTGATTTTGAGTGTTGGCCTAGTTGTATGCGAGTGGGCTCTTATTGAATGACTGAAGATGATGTGTTGCTTGATTTTGTACTTGTTTTTTGGGTACTTGTTTTTTGAGTACTTGATTTTTTGAGTACTTGTTTTTATGGTCGCCTTAACCTCAAAAACTAGCTGACTACAGCAAGGCAAACAAAACAAAAATCAGAGAATTACATCAGTCATTTATGGTAGGTGCCCCACCAGCGTATCAAAGAATACAAACTTTTAGCAACCCTAGGAGTGCAGAGCGTACCTACCTTTGGGCTGATTTTATCTCTTTTAGAGCAGCGGTTTTGTGTTCTCTTCGTTTTCTTTTTTCTCTGTCTAGTTTCCTCAATCAACGAGCCTATGGTCTGTCATATACCCTATGCTCGTTGATTTGAAGAATTCAATTTTGAGCTGAACGTGTTGGATCGCTCGACAGCCCAACGGTCCAATAAATTAAAGCTGTTGACTATACAAATACAAAGTCCGTGTCCACATTGAAGGCTCGCTGAGACCTGGCAATCATTTCTGTTCCACCGTCAATAAAGATTCTCTTTTGAGCGCGATCAAAAGAATAATCGCCAATGGAACCCGCTAGCTGAATTTTGTCGACGCCGCTTTTAAAATCAGCCAGCAAGGCGAAGTCAGAATTGCCTACTGCTGCATAAAAGACGTTGCCGGCTTCACCCAAAACAAACGTATCGCCGCCGCGACCCCCTACAAGGCGATCGATTTCGCCATTGCCAAACAGCAGTGAGTCCGACCCGTTGAGGATATCTTTTCCGCCGCCGCCCGTTAGCTTATCGTTGCCGCCGCCGCCAATCAGTGTGTTTTTTCTGTTGTTCCCTTTGATATGGTCACTGTTAGCGGTCCCTGTGACATGAAGAAAGTTCTGAATAGAGAATCTTTGGCTGCCTAGCCCCGGAATATTTAGGACCATAAGGCGCTCTCTCGATAGGTCGACCTTAAGCGCGGTTACGCCGCTGGCGCCTGTACTGCCATCGACAGCGTTGGCAAGGTCAGCTGCACCCACAATCGTCTCAATGCCTCGAATTTGGTCGGTGCCTGCGCTGCCTTTGTTTACCACGCCCGCTCGCTCTAGGGTAATGGCCTGGGTGAGTTGGCTGTAGTCAGCGATGTCTCTACCGGCCCCGCCATCCATGAGGTCGTTCCCTAGGCTTCCGCTCAATCGGTTGCGAGATTTGTCTCCTACGATCCGGTCATCATTGCTGGTGCCGATGACATCGGTAAAGTTTTCTACCTCAAATTCAGCTTTACCCAGCCCAGGAATACCCACTACCTTGAGGCTTTTAGCCGATAGATCAACATCAAAGCTAGCAAGGTTACCCCCTGGCACTGTGCCATCGATTACGTTGCTTTGGCGGCGAGCCCCGATGATTTTCTCGATGCCTCGCATTTGGTCGATGCCTGCTGTCCCTTTATCGACAACACCCACACTTTTGAGCGTAATTTTCTCGGCCAAGCTGCTGTAGTCAACGGTGTCTATCCCGGCTCCCCCATCGAGCAAGTCATCCCCTGCGCTGCCGCCAAAGGTGTTGTTAGCGGCATTGCCCGTGATCTGATCTCTGTTGCGAGTACCGTTAACATCAACAAAGTTGATAATCTCAAACCGCGAGTTCGGTCGGCCTGGAATACCCACAACTTCTAAAGAATTGGTCTCAAGGTTAACTTCAAAGCTGACAGGACCACCGCCACCGCTGACGCGGCCATTGACTAAGTTGCGTTTGCCAGCAGCGCCAATGATTCTTTCAATACTGGCCATGCGATCGCGCTCTTGCCGATTTTTGATCACAACGCCTTGAGACTCCAGAGAAATCAGCTTTCTCATGCGGCTGTAGTCAGCCGTATCAAACCCGCTACCGCCCTGGAGAAAGTCATTTCCTCGGCTCCCGATCAAACGGTCATTATCGCCACCGCCATTGAGATCGTCGTTACCGTTTCCGCCATCGAGTATGTCGTTACCAGCCTCTCCTTGAAGCGTATCGGCATCATTCCCGCCTGCCAAAAAATCGTCACCGTCGCCACCAGCGATCGCATCGTTACCCTGCTTGCCCTCAAGCAAGTCATCGCCACCTTCACCAAAAAACTGATCGGGCTGGTTAGTCCCCACTAAAAGATTGTTGTTGTCATCGCCTAAAACAATCGCCATGTGAATTCTATCCCTATCTATAGAGTCATTTATGGATTAAAATTGCTTGCTTCTGTGTGGGGCTAAGTGGGGCTAACTCAACAAACAATCTGAACCGATATACCTACTGAATGGGGTTTTTGAAATAAGTTGCTCACATCAAATTTCCAACAGTTTTTAAAAGAAAATTTCCTAGATTAAATGGAAGGGGAAAAATTTGAATTGGACGTGACGG
>JBCBDN010000286.1:0-5018 GCA_038529685.1 Cyanobacteria bacterium J06598_1
TCTCCATTAGCGAGAATTTAACGGTTGGCGGTACTATCACCGCTGATAAGCTGGACATTCCAGGTGTTTTTTCTGCCGAGAAATTCCGCAGTGATACCTACGAACTTGCCAGCAATCCCCTGGATGAAAGCAGCCCTAAGCAGGGTGTGATTCAGGTTAATACCAGCACGCCAGGTGCGCCCACGATAGAGCTGCAAGCGTTTGACAATAGCAGTTTTTCCTTTGTAGATGGCAATGTTGGAATCGGTAAAGTGTCCGCTCAACATGCCCTAGAAGTCGCCGGTACCCTAGATGCTAATACGGTCTTACAAGGGGGGCAACCGCTAGCCCTGCAAAACGCACTTGATTTGCATATTAATACTCAAAGCAATCCGCACAAGGTCACCGCACAACAAATTGATGGCAACAGTGGACAACTTGTTAATCAAATAAACAATGGCGCAGATGCGAAGATTAAGGCGAATCGAATTGTCGATGCGATCGCCAATCATCCCACCGCTACTAACAATCCTCACCAAATCAGCGCTGCTCAAATCGACGGCATCACAGATGAAATTGCTAAGCAAATTAACGCTGGCAGCACGACTAAAATTCGAGGCGATCGGGTTGATATAGACCTTGACCCATTCACCCAACATATTGCGAACGTTGCAAATCCTCACAATGTTACTGCCGCTCAAATTGATGGCACGACAGATGAAATCGTTAATCAAATTAATCGAAGTAATTCCAATGTCAGAATTGGTCACGAGCATCTTGATTTAGAGGTTGCTGTCCATAAAAATAGAACAGACAATCCTCATGGGATTACAGCTGCCCAAATTGACCGGGGCACCGAGGAGATTATTAAGCAGATTAATGCTGGGGTGACTGAACAGATTGATCAAGGCCGGATTGATGGTGCGATCGCCCGCACCCAAAATACCCTCTCAAGCGCAGGCGGTACCCTCAGCGGAGACCTCACAGTCGATGGCAACATCACCGTTCGAGAAGTTGGTGCGAGCAATTTCATCCAGCTCTCTTCGCAGACGGTCAAAGATAATATCTCGCAGCTATCTCTCATAGAAGCGACGACGCTGCTCGCCCAGCTCAATCCTGTAAAGTTTGTCTATAAAGCGGATGAAGGACAAAACGTTCATACCGGATTTATCGCAGAAGAAACGCCTGACATACTAGCGTCTGGTGATCATCGAGCCGTCAAAATTTTAGACATTGTTGCCGTGGTCACCAAAGCCGCGCAGCATCAGCAGGGCCTCGTTTCACAGCTGATTAACGTTGCCCAAAGACAGCAGCAAGAAATTGAGCTGTTGGCCCAAAAAGTCTTGCGTCTAGAAGGTAACGGAGACCAAGTGAGTAAAGATCCCCCCAGTAGTTTGGAATCAGGCTAACTATAGTTCGTTCTAAATTTAGATTGCTACAGATTCAGCAAAAACATTTCACTCTTCGCAGACCATACAAATCAACTCACGCATTAACTCATAGAGGACTTTATACATGCCAGTTACCCCTACTTATCCCGGTGTTTATGTTGAAGAACTGCCCAGTGGCGTCCGCACGATTACCGGTGTGGCTACCTCAGTGACCGCCTTTATCGGCCCTGCTAGGCAGGGCCCTACTGACCGCGCTGTGCTAGTGCAAAGCTTTAGTGACTTTGAACGCCAGTTTGGTGGACTGTGGATCAAGAGCGTTATGGGTCACATGGTCCAACAGTTTTTTCTTAACGGTGGCTCTGAGGCGCTCATCATTCGGGTGGTGAGTGAATCAGCCGTGCCAGCGACCGTTGATATTAGCGGTCTCAAGCTTGTCGCTGCTAGCGCAGGCGACTGGATGAATGGCGATGCCGATAAAGGGATTCAGGTCCGTATCGATCATGATACCAACCCAGCGTCTACTGACGAGACGCTGTTCAATATCACCATTGAGAACAAAGTGCCTAACCGAGGTACCCTACAGCTCGAAAAATTCCGCAATCTTTCAACTCAGCCGGAGTCCTCGCGATTTGTCACCGACGTATTGAAAGAACAGTCTAGCTTCGTACGCATTAGAGCCGAGGGCGACGACAGCGGTGTTCCAGACGCGCAGCGGCCTGACGAAGCCGATGCGCCTTTCTCCGGCGGAGCTAATGGCGAAGCCCCGACCTACGCCGACTACCAAGCCACCACCGATAATCCTGATAGAGGCCTACAAACCTTAGACAAAGTCGATATATTCAATCTTCTTTGCATCGCTCCCAAAACAGCTGATGAAAGTGTGGCAGAAGACCCCGCAGGGCTTTCTTTGCTAAGCAGCGCGCTCAAATACTGCGAAGATGAAAGAGCTGTGCTGATTGTTGATCCGCCTGAAAGCTGGGACCGCCCCGCTAAAGTCATTGCAGACGCAGAAGGCATCCGCTCAGGATTGCGCAATAAAAATGCGGTCATTTACTACCCGGCTATTCGGATGCCTGACCCGCTCAAAGAAAATCGCCTCAGAAGCTTTCCACCTTCTGGCATGATGGCTGGCATCATGGCGCGTACCGATTCGCAGCGCGGCGTGTGGAAGGCGCCCGCAGGAATTGACGCTGTTCTTTCTGGTGTGCAGGAGTTGACCTATAAGCTCAGTGACTCAGAGAACGGTAGCTTGAACCCGCTGGGCGTAAACTGCCTGAGAAACTTCCGCACCTATGGCAATGTGGCTTGGGGGGCTCGTACCTTGGATGGTGCAGATGCTCTGGCTTCTGAATGGAAGTATTTGCCCGTTCGTCGCTTGGCGCTGTTCCTACACGAAAGCCTGTATCGGGGCACTCAGTGGGTGGTGTTTGAGCCAAATGATGAGCCACTGTGGGCCCAAATTCGGTTGAACTTAGGCGCATTTATGAACAATCTCTTTCGGCAGGGCGCGTTCCAAGGCACCACGCCTAAGGAGGCTTATTTTGTGAAATGCGACAAAGAGACCACCACCCAAAATGACATTAATGCAGGCATCGTCAACATTATTATTGGCTTTGCGCCGCTTAAGCCCGCTGAATTTGTCATCCTTAAGTTTCAACAGATGTCTGGCCAAATAGATACGTAAGTCATCTCTATCGATCAACAATTCTCAACTCGCACCCCATAGGAGAAAACAATGGCTCAATTTAGCGTGAATGCTCAACGGTTTGACCCGTACAAAAATTTTAAGTTTCGAGTGAAGTGGGACGGGCGCTATGTCGCTGGTATCAGCAAGGTCGGTGCCCTGAAGCGCACGACTGAGGTGGTGACTCATCGGGAAGGGGGCGATCCTAGTAGCCCGCGTCATTCTCCTGGCCAGTCAAAATACGAAGCGATTATGCTGGAGCGCGGCGTCACCCACGACAAAGATTTTGAGCAGTGGGCCAACAAAGTTTGGAACTATGGCTCAGGGTTGGGGGCGGAAGTCTCGCTCAAAGACTTTCGTAAAGACATCCTGATTGAGGTGATGAACGAGGCAGGGCAAGTGGCGATCTCCTACAAAATCTATCGCTGCTGGGTCTCCGAATTTACGGCGATGCCAGAGCTAGATGCCAATGCCAATGCCGTTGCCATCCAAAGTATTCAGCTGCAAAACGAAGGCTGGGAACGCGATTATGACGTTGCAGAACCCGGTGAGCCTTCCTTCCTCGAACCGGCCTAATCGATGACTTTACCCGCACCTTCTTTGTGTCAGGCACTCTCCTCAGCGCAGATTATTCGCCTGTGGGAAGTGGGGCAGCCTCAGCATCCGATCGATCGGGCGCTGAGCTGCCTGACGGTTGCCCTGCCAAGTGTTCCACCCAAAACGCTGCGGCAGCTTAGCATTGGTCAGCGCGATGCCTACCTACTGCGGCTCAGAGAGCGGACCTTTGGCGCTCAGATGGCTAGCCTCGCGAGCTGCCCGCACTGCCAGGAACAAATAGAGTTTGAGTTAAGCACTACTGACCTGCAAGTAGCGCCCTTGGCAGATTTATCGCAGCCCTATTCGCCCGCTATTTATGCCACCAAAACAGAGCATGAGTCACTTCGGTTTCGCTTACCTAATAGTGAAGATTTGGCAACGGTCGCCACCCTGCCGGATGCAGATACTGCCCGCCGACAGCTAGCGCAGCGATGCCTGATTCAACCAGAGAAACCTGCGCCAGAAGAGACCCAAAATCAGGGGCAAGGCGCAGCGTCTTCCTTCGGACTAGCTGCTGCCGAAGAGATCTCTGAATGGGCGATCGCCCATCTCAGCGAGCAAATTTCTCAGGCCGACCCCCAGGCCGAAATCCTGCTAAATCTCGACTGTCCTGCCTGCGGGCATCAGTGGCAAATTCTGTTTGATATTGTCTCCTTTTTCTGGCGAGAGCTGACTGCTCAAGCGCACAGGCTCATGCGAGATGTTCATCGCCTCGCCCGATTTTACGGCTGGCGAGAGGCCGATATTCTCTCGATGTCTCACACCCGGCGGCAATACTATCTGGAGCTGGTAAGCTAATGGCTGATTTTTTCTCCCGACTCATTGCGCGATCGCAACCCAACGCCCCTGGCCTTCGCCCCCAGCAAGCAGCCCGTTTTGCCCCATCCCAAACAGTCTACGCGCCGCCGCCTAGCCTTACGGTTTCACCGTCCAGCACCGTCATGGCCAACACTGTTATGGCCGACACCGTTATGGCCGACACCGTCATGACGGATAGCGTCGTGACTGACGACACCATAGCCAACGACACCATAGCCAACGATGCTGTGGTTAGTGACGCTGTGATTAATAAGCCGACAGATAAAAGCATCACAGAAAGCACTCTTGTAGAATCATCGCGTCAATCTACCCTTACCTCAACGTTTGTAGTTAGTAACGGAAGCAATACCGAAAGCAATCTCGAAAGCAATACCGAAAACATTGTTGAAAACAGTACTGAAAATGCGCTCAGGCAAACAGCACACATACCACAAACGCTTATAGCAAACCCATCCCATCCCATCCGCGAACAGTCTACTCCCCTTTCTAGCCTGTGAGGGGTGGTAATGGGCTCGCTGAGGTGAAGCGCAGGCGGGCTAGGAAGGGGA
>JBCBDN010000287.1:0-5014 GCA_038529685.1 Cyanobacteria bacterium J06598_1
CCCCGCGTGAGCAGTCAGCGTCAGCTACCCCGAACGATCGCTAAACGATTGAATAAAGTTGCCCTCAACCTATACGGTCAGACCGCCGTCAGATGACTAATGTTAGCTTTCCGGCGGTGAGCTTTTTTGATTATTGCGAAGACGCCATAGCTGAGCGATCCGGTCGAGCGAAGATCATACGACCAGCGGACGTTTGGAGGGCACCGGTCACCACTACCACTAAATTATCACCAATAAATTCGTTGCCTTCTTCAATCACGACCATCGTGCCATCGTTCAAATAGCCCACGCCTTGAGAGGGTTCTTTACCTTCTTTAAGGACGCGAATTTCAATGTCGTCGCCGGGTAGATAAGTGGGCCGTAAGGCTTTAGCGAGGTCATTGATGTTGAGGACGCTTACCTGCTGGACGCTGGCAACTTTGTTGAGATTGTAGTCGGTAGTGAGAAGGTCAGCTTTGGTCTCTTGGGCTAGCTTTACGAGCTTGGCATCCACCAGATTGATATCGTCGTAGTCGGCCGGGTCAATGACAACGCGCTCGGGGTAAGACTTGCGGATGCGGTTGATAATATCTAGACCCCGGCGGCCTCTGGCCCTTTTTTGGTCGCTAGAAGAGTCCGCTACTCGCTGTAGCTCTTGCAAAATGAACTGTGGCACGAGGAGCTGACCTTCAATGAAGCCAGTCTTCAACAGGTCTTCAATACGGCCATCGATAATGCAGCTGGTGTCGAGAACTTTTGCCTTCAGCGGCTTAATGGTGCCTTCGTTCAGCAGAATCGTCTCGTAGCTGTTGGGATTGATGAGTCGCAGCAGGGCTCTGCCGTTGCTTTCAGCTAGGGTCATGCCTGAAACGGCAAACAGCAAGCTACCCATAACGGCAGTAACGGGTTTAATGAAGCCAAATTCTCTAGGAATCGGGAGTAAGAACAGAGGGGCTAGCATCAGGTTGGCAATTAGCAGACCAATCACAAGGCCGACGGCTCTAGCGAGCAGGCGATCGGGAGACATGTCTTTGATGTCTCGCTCTACTCGGCGGTAGCTGGTTTGCACCACTAGACCGATGCCTACGCCAATCAAAGCGCCAAAGCCAGCAGTCACTGACTCTAAGCCTTCGATATTGGTGACCTGGGCCAGCGCAGAATCTGGTAGGAAGTCGATGCTAAAAAAGCCAACGGCTGCCCCGGTCAGAACAAATGAAAATACAATAAGTGCGTCAAGCATAGGATATGGATAAAAGTGCCCGGCGGTGTGTTGCTCTGGTGACTTGCCCCGCTTCAAAAGCACTGATGGCCTAAATTTAGGCATTAAGATTACGGCTATTATAGGGGGTGAGTTAGCGCTTCATACTCTTATCAGGTTTTTTGTAATCTTGCCTTCGCTGGTTTGGCCCAAAGCGGCCTATATTCACATTCCGTTTTGCCGCAGACGCTGTTTTTACTGCGACTTTGCAATTTCAGTGGTGGGCGATCGCAAACGAGGCGACACCTCACCCACCATCGCCAGCTACCTCAAAACCCTCATCGCCGAAATAAAGGCCACACCGGTTTTAGGAAAACCGCCAAACGAACCTTCCCTAAAGACCGTTTTTTTTGGCGGCGGCACCCCTTCGCTCCTATCCGTTTCGCAGCTAGAAACCATTCTCCAAGCACTGAATGACCGCTTTGGCATTGCATCCGAAGCTGAAATTTCGATGGAGATGGACCCAGCCACCTTTGAACTAAGCCACGCCCAAGGCTATCGAGCCGCAGGCATTAACCGGGTGAGCTTAGGCGCGCAGGCTTTTCAAGATGAGATCCTAGCAGCGTCTGGGCGGTTCCATCGGCGGGCCGATATTGTGCGGGCAGTAGAAATCCTTCGGCAGGCAAATTTTGACAATATTAGCTTGGACTTAATGTCTGGGCTACCTCATCAAACAATGGAGCATTGGTATGAGTCTTTGGCGGCGGCGATCGCACTAAACCCCACTCACCTCTCCATCTACGATCTCATCGTCGAACCCCAAACGGCGTTCTCTCGCTACTTCACCCCTGGGCAAGCCCCACTGCCGAGCGATCGCCTCACCGCCGACATGTACCGCGTCGCCCAAGAGCAGCTAATCGCCCGAGGCTACGACCACTACGAAATTTGCAACTACGCCCAGCCCGGCTATGACTCCCAGCATAATTTGACCTACTGGCGCTGCGAACCCAACTACGGCTTTGGCATGGGGGCCACTAGCTTTTTACCCAAACAAACCAGGACTCACACTGAGCCACAGCGAATCGACAGGCCCAGAACTCAAGCGTCCTACCGGGAGTGGGTCAAAGCATTTATTGAGAACGGCAGTGTCACAGATGAACTAACCTTGCCACCGGATGAGCAGGTGCTGGAGACCGTGATGATGGGACTGCGGCTAGCGCCTGGTATTTCAATGGCGGGCGTTTACGCGGTGTATGGAGAGGCGGGATTGGCTGAAGTAGAAAAGGCCATTACGCCCCATGTCCAGAACGGCTGGGTCATCGTAGATCCTATGCGGTCCATCTCAAGCCAGACACCAACAAACCAAACATCAAGCGATGTGTTCTGCACCACACACCTCAGCCCAACCAGCCACATTCGCCTCAGCGATCCCGAAGGCTTTCTGATGTCTAACGTCGTGATTACCGATACTTTCAACGCCCTAGAACGGGTTCACCGCAAATAATAAGGACCATCACAACCTTTCAAACGCAGCGTCCGCCGCGCGGTAATATAGCCCCCTGTGCCAAGACGCACTGTATAAGGACGCACTGTATAAAGACCCAGTGCAAAAAAACAAATCACGCAACCCGAAATCTTCTAGCTGCCCTATGCCTAAGGTACTCGTCTCCGATCCCATCGACCAAACAGGCTTGGACATCCTCTCCCAAGTTGCTACCGTTGATGTCAAAACCAAGTTGCCCCTAGAGGAACTGATTAGCATTATTCCTGAGTACGATGCCCTGATGATTCGCTCAGGCACCAAGGTCACCAAAGAAGTGATCGAAGCTGGCAGCAAGCTCAAAATTATTGGTCGCGCTGGCGTCGGGGTAGATAACGTCGATGTCCCTGCGGCCACCCGTCGCGGCGTCGTGGTGGTGAACTCGCCCGAAGGCAACACCATCGCTGCAGCTGAGCACGCCCTAGCAATGATGCTGTCGATGTCTCGCTATATTCCAGCGGCCAACAAGTCCATGAAAGCAGGCGGCTGGGACCGCAAGGCATTTACCGGGGTCGAAGTTTATAAGAAAACGCTGGGCGTCGTGGGCCTCGGTAAAATTGGTTCTCACGTGGCAACCGTAGCGCGGGCAATGGGCATGAATTTGCTCGCATTTGACCCCTTTATTTCGAGCGATCGCGCTGAAGAGCTGGGCTGCCGCCTAGTCGAAATGGACCTCCTGCTCAGCGAGTCGGACTACATCACACTGCACATCCCCAAAACCCCCGAAACCGCCAACCTCATCAACGCCGAATCCCTGGCGAAAATGAAGCCCAGCGCTCGCATCATTAACTGTGCTCGCGGCGGCATTATTGATGAAGAGGCGCTCGCTAAGGCCCTGACAGATGGCGTCATTGCAGGCGCAGCGCTAGACGTATACAGCCAAGAGCCCCTGGGCGAATCCCCCCTTAGAGCCGTCGATAAGTCCTTAGTATTGACCCCTCACCTCGGCGCTTCGACCGCAGAAGCCCAGGTAAATGTAGCCGTAGACGTAGCCGAGCAAATTCGCGACGTACTCCTGGAGCTACCCGCTCGCTCAGCGGTCAACATCCCCGGATTGCGACCTGACGTGCTCGAAAAGCTCCGCCCTTACCTCCAGCTAGCCGAAACCCTTGGCAACTTTGTCGGCCAGCTAGCCGGTGGCCGCATCGAAGAGCTGAACATTCGCTTGCAGGGTGAGCTGGCTCAAAACGACACTAAGCCCATTGTGATCGCAGCGCTCAAAGGTCTGCTCTCTAACGCTTTGCAAGAGCGAGTGAACTACGTCAACGCATCGATTGAAGCCAAAGAGCGGGGCATTCGAGTGGTTGAAACTCGCGACACCACCGCTGAAGACTACACCGGTTCGCTGTACCTATCGGCCAAAGGGTCTTTAGGTGAGCACTCGGTTACCGGCGTACTGCTTGGCGGCTCAGAAGTTCGCATTATTGATATGGATGAGTTTCCGATCAACGTGCCACCTACCAAGTACATGCTCTTCACGCTGCACCGTGACATGCCCGGCATCATCGGTAAAATCGGCTCTTTGCTCGGCAGCTTCAATGTGAACATTGCCAGCATGCAGGTAGGTCGCAAAATTGTTCGCGGTGACGCCGTGATGGTGCTCAGCATTGATGATCCGCTGCCTGAAGGCATTTTGGATGAAATCAAAAAAGAGCCAGGTATTCGAGATGCCTACACGGTAGCGCTGTAGTTTCGCTTTTACCGGTCTTTTTTTCTAAGACCGGTAGGTGTTGGCTTCTGCGCAGGCAGACGCTTCGCGAACGACGACGCTCAGCCACCGGTGTCAGCGTCCCCGGTGGCTGAGCGTCGTCGAAGGGTGGCCAATGGAAGCGACCGAACTGTTTGAGGCTCGATTCTTAGTTTTCTGCATCTTATTTCTCCAACTTTCCCGTTTCCATGACTGACTCGACCCATACAAACATGGCTAGCTTAAACGCCCAATGGTGGGAAGTCACTGTCATTTGTCCGCTGCCCTTAGAAGACAGCGTGTACTGGGCGTTCGACGAACTGGGCAGTAAAGGCACCGCTAGCCAAACAAAAGACGACCGCCGCATCGTCACGGCTTACTTTTTAGAAAGTCAGTTTCAGCCCGAAGACTTTGAACGGCTCAAACTGGACTTACTTAACAGCGCGGCGCAGCAGGCAAATATGCTGCTAGCATCGGCGGCGAGTCAAGCGGGCGGACTGACGACGATTCCTTCAGTAGACATTAGCTGGCAGCTGATTGCCGAAGAAGACTGGGCTAAGAGTTGGAAAAACCACTGGAAAGCCGAGAAAATTGGCCAGCGGCTATTGAT
>JBCBDN010000288.1:0-5000 GCA_038529685.1 Cyanobacteria bacterium J06598_1
ACGGGGTAAGCCCATGCTAAATCAAAATATGAGACTGCTGGATACCGTTGATAGATGGAGTTCATAAAGTCGCAAAACAGTTCGTACTGGCTAACTGCCTCAATCCCGATATTACAACTGCTCAGTTTCCTGATACGACCTAATATAGGTAATCTAAGGGGCCAAGTATCGGCTCCTTGAAGTTTTTACCGTGACGTAAAAACAACGCTATAAAACTATGTTCACAAAGAGCTGAACCGCCTATAGGCTAGGCCTTGCAAGTCCGTAAGCGACCTATCTACCCGCTTACTCGTCTGCTGCCAGCAAGCATATGCAAGATCATTATTATGCTGCCGCATCGCCTCCCGAATCAATCCACTCGGTTTCTTCGTCTTACCTGCGTACAGCAATATTGTCGCCTTCCACCAACCATTCACTAGTTGGCTGTACAGCAGCGGCTCCCGCTCATCCGGCTGCGCTGCCAAATATGCCGCTGCCAGATATTCCTGAAAGCTCAAATGTGCAAACTCATACTCATCTTCCTGCTGCACTATCAGCTCACTGATTTGCACCACATCTCTCAGCAGCACCGTCGCACTCACCGTCTCATCTTGATCGGCCAAAGCCGTTGCCATCAAATGCAACAGCGCATCCCGGTCAATTCGCTTCTTCATCTGTTGCATCATCTTAAACGCAACTTGTTCCAACACGGCCTGCGGTTCAAGCGCCAACAGCACAGTGTCCAGCCGCCGGTCTCTTGGTCGAGCCTTCAGCTGTAGAGAACAAATCTCTCCATACAAATCCACCCGTCGCTTCGGCAAAGCCGCCCCTGGATATAGCCGGTGAAAAGTCGAAATCATATTCAACAACAGCGGATTCTTCGCCAAATCCGTCAACTCTGTCTCCGCCTCAATCTGTTGCAACAGGTCACGCGCTCCACCCGCTGCAACTTTCTTTACCTCAGTCGTATCTCGCCTCGCCTTCAGTCGCTCCTGACATAAGTACCAATACCGTACCGGTAGGCCACATGCTTCAGCAAAGTCGTTTTGCCATAGCCACCCCATGCCAAAATTGCCAGTTGCCGATACGCCTTAATCTGCTTCGTCTCAGCCAAAAAATCCCAAATCGTCTGTTTACGAAAAACCGCTTCAGCCAACCGCTGATCAGCCCTCGCCTCAAACCCAGCAGGCAAAGCGCCACTGTCCACTTGCAGCTCTACAAACACATCCTTCAGCAACGGCTCAAAAATGCCTTCCCGCTGCGTCATCCCCTCCGCCCGTACAGACTCACAGTCTGACGCCTGACACAGCAAGTACCGCCCTTCAAATCCACTAGCCGCCGTAATCGCCCGCTGCGTCACTTCACCAAGCGCCACACCGACTTGGTCAGCCGCTTCCAAAATTTTCGCATGCAGCGGCTTCAGCATCCGCGCACCATAAGATGTCCCAGCCCCAATCAAAAAAGAAACCACAGCCTCACCAGCACTGTCGTTCGCCAACAGTTGCCAAAACGCAACACCACTACCAACAGCCACCCCACCCGGCTTCAATATTTGACGAATCGCTTCCGAAATTTGGTCTCCAATCGGCGGCTGAGGATTTGAGGGCTGAGTCATAGCAGGTAGCAACTACAAAAGCTGCTTTACTGTCTCATGCAGAGGGTCCACAATTCAGCACTCGAAAACTGAAAGACCCCATAAAATTGAGACACTCATTTAGACCCTCCCTCTTTAAACACGTGATTCCCCGTAAAAAAATCGATATAGATTGGTCGGATCTTGCATTCGCCGTTCGGCAATGTCTTTTCCCCGCTAATCGACACAAGGTTGAACAGACCCTCAAAGAGAACTGGTCCCCAGAAAACTCACCTCAACAAAGCGATCGCCTCTTCTGCTTATCAGTGCGAAGTGGATTCGATGCCCTGTTATCTGCCCTAAACTTTGAACCTGGCGACGAGATACTCGTATCAGCAATCACTATTCACGGAATGGTCCGCATCATAACAGAACACCATCTTGTTACTATCCCCATCGATATAGACACAGATCACCTCACCCCGCAGTTAAACGCGGTAGACCAAGCTGTCAGTCACCGCACCAAAGCAATTTTGATCGCGCATTTATTCGGCAGTCGCATGCCTATGGAGCCCATTCTACGGTTTGCTCAAGCCCACAATCTTCTTGTTATTGAAGACTGCGCTCAGGCCTACACAGGAGATGGATACTGGGGGCATCCCCAAAGTGATATCAGCCTATTCAGTTTCGGTCCCATCAAAACAAATACAGCGCTTGCAGGCGGGATTTTACAGTTTCGAGAACCTTCACTCCGCAACGCTGTTCATCAACAGCAGCAGCAGTGGCCTCTGCAAAACCAGCAACAGTTCTTAAAACGCATTGGCAAGTATGCTTTTCTAAAATTTCTTTCTTACCGGCTCACTTACAGTCTCTTTGTTAGGTTGTGTTCTCTCCTAAAAACAAATCACGATACCGTTATCAGCAACAGTGTCCGTGGATTTCCAGGTCGTGACTTTTTCAACAAAATTCGTCAAAGGCCCTCTACCGCACTCCTTGCCCTGTTAAATCGTCGTCTTAAACGGGTTGACCCTAGTAAAATTGCCGCCAGAACAAAAATCGCCCGAACATTGATTGCACAAGCACCCACCCTCAAAATACCGGGGCATCTGGCCGCCAAACACACCTACTGGGTCTTCCCCATGTTGTGTAGCCATCCCACACAATTAATGCACTATCTGTGGCGTTACGGATTTGATGCGACCCAAGGCGGCTCTAGCCTCTACGCTGTGGAGCCGCCCGCAAACCGACCCGAGCTGTTGCCCATACAAGCTCAGAAAATATTTCAACAGCTGCTTTACCTTCCTTGCTACGCTGCCTTATCGCCAAAAGATATAGAACGGTTGGAGATCGCACTCAAAACATACAGTCAGCAAAACTCAGATCAAAACCCATCTGACTCACCCGCATAGCGCCTACGATTACCGACCCAAGTCGTGTAGCCGATGAATTTCATCAACACAGCGCTGGGTAACCGCCTTCAACGCCTCCTTGCCATTGTCGCTGGGCGGTGCAATCAACTCTCCAATTCGCACTGTCACCGGATACGGCCTTGGCAACACCAAGCCTTTCGCCAGCACTTTATGGGTGCCCCACACGCTCACTGGCAGCAGCGGCACCTGAGTCTTCGCGGCGACTAATGCCGCGCCTAGCTTAGGAGAAGTGACTCGGCCATCAGGCGATCGCCCGCCCTGCAAATAAATACCGACCGCCCAGCTATCCCTTAGCTGCATCATCGCCGATCGAACAGCCCCATAATCTGCAATCTCCCGTTTCACAGGATACGCACCATAAGCCGTCATTGCCCATCCCAATACAGGCAGCTGAAACAGAGAATGCGCGGCCATGAACGATACTGGCCGATGCATACAGCTCGCCAGCAGTGGCGAATCAAGGTGACTAGCGTGATTTGCAACAACAATCAACGGCCCTTTCATCGGCACATTATCAGCCCCATACAGCCGTCCGCGCAGGCAGCTGTACAGCACTGGCTTAACAAAAAACCATTTGAGCAGGCGGTAAAGCACCAAACTAGTAAACGGTTCGCGGTCTCTACTCATTCTTCGTTCGTAAGTACCAAGGCCAAGCTAGACAGTCAACACAACTGCTTCGGCATAGTATAAGGAAAGGACCGATAAGTCACCCTGATTACAAGGCGAAATCTCAGTACACTACGCAGGCTGGAGCTGCCAGAAGAAGCGTTCTTACAAAGCATTCGTGAGGCTGCTAAGAAAGAATAAAAACAAAGCCCCCCAGCAGCGCTGAGAGGCTTCATTCTTATTTACCTAAACGCGATTTATGTCGCTAGCCGAATCGACTAGACGTTGACGCAATCAGGAAGGCGGCGTAGGTGAGGATGTAACCCACAGTGAAGTGGGCCAAGCCTACCAAACGAGCCTGAACGATGGACAGTGCAACAGGCTTGTCCTTCCAGCGAACCAGGTTAGCCAATGGCGTGCGCTCATGAGCCCAAACAATGGTCTCGATGAGTTCTTGCCAATAACCACGCCAGGAGATGAGGAACATGAATCCAGTTGCCCAGACCAGGTGTCCAAAGAGGAACATCCAAGACCAAACAGCCAGGTTATTCATCCCGTAGGGGTTGTAACCGTTAATTAGCTGAGAAGAGTTCAACCAGAGATAGTCACGCAGCCAGCCCATGAGGTAGTTCGAACTCTCATTGAACTGAGCGGTGTTTCCACTCCAGATGGACAAGTGCTTCCAGTGCCAGTAGAAGGTCACCCAACCAATGGTGTTGAGCATCCAGAACATCGCCAGGTAGAACGAATCCCACGCGGAGATGTCGCAAGTACCGCCACGGCCAGGGCCGTCGCAAGGGAAGCTGTAGCCGAAGTCCTTCTTGTCGGGCATAAGCTTAGAACCGCGAGCATCCAACGCACCTTTGACGAGAATCAAAGTAGTGGTGTGGAGACCAAGCGCGATCGCATGGTGAACTAGGAAGTCACCAGGGCCAATTGCCAAGAACAAAGAATTGCTACCGCTGTTAATTGCGTCAAACCAACCAGGAAGCCATACAGCAGCATTATTTGGCCATGCTGTCGTAGCAATACTATCAGGGTTAGAAAGAAGCGTATCAAATCCGTAGAGAGCCTTACCAGAAGCGGCCTGAACCCACTGTGCGAACACAGGTTCAACCAGGATTTGCTTCTCAGGTGTACCAAACGCAACCACTACGTCGTTATGGACGTAAAGGCCGAGCGTGTGGAAACCAAGGAACAAAGATACCCAGCTGAGGTGGGAGATAATCGCTTCTTTGTGGTCGAGCACACGTGCAAGCACATTGTTCTCATTCGCAGCGGGATCATAATCCCGAATCAAGAAGATTGCACCGTGTGCAAACGCGCCCATCATGATGAAGCCAGCGATGTACTGGTGATGGGTATATAGCGCAGCTGTAGTCGTGTAGTCCTTAGAAATGAATGCATAAGGA